>JAPYRI010000024.1 GCA_029941135.1 Alphaproteobacteria bacterium
GTTCGTCATTTACGTAAATGCGAAGCGCTTGGAAACTTCGTGTGGCGGGATGGATTTTTTGCGCCTGCCGTCCTGATCGGCCGATAGCGCCTCCAATGATGCCTGCCAGCTCAAGGGTCCCCGTAATCGACTTGCTTTTCCGGGCGGCAACAATGGCTCGGGCGATGCGGCGGGACTTCCGTTCGTCGCCGAAATTGAATAACACGTCGGCCAAGGCCTCTTCTTCGAGGCTATTGACGATATCAGCGGCGCTCGGTCCAGCAGCAGCGTCCGGCCCATCCATGCGCATGTCGAGGGGGCCATCGAAGCGAAATGAAAATCCGCGAGCCGGATTGTCTAATTGAAATGATGAAACGCCAAGGTCAAGAGTAATGCCCTGCACTTCCTCAATGCCCTCCCGTCCGAGGAGGTGCTCCATCTCTGAAAAATTGCCGTGAAGTACGCGTAGCCGGCCTTCATACTTCGCTTCAAGATCACGGGCCCGCGCGACCGCATCCGGATCCCGGTCAATGCCCCAAACCGTACAATTCGCCGCCTCCAAAATAGCCCGGCTGTACCCGCCGCCACCAAACGTAGCGTCGACCAACACGGCTCCTTCTCCGAGCGCCAGGGCATCGAGCACTTCATCCAGCATGACCGGTATGTGCCCACGGGCGGATGCAAAGATATCCGTTGGATGCGGTCCATCCAGAGGATGATCAGAACGGTCGTTACCGTCGCCCATTATTGTGCCCCTCCTTCGTCCGAATCTTTCCAGCGCAATTCGTTCCGCCGATCGAGAGCCCGCGACCGCGCCTCGGCCGCATAGGCCTCGAATGTTTCGGGATGCCAAATCTGAAAGGTCTTACCGCGGCCGACGAAAGAGACGTTGTCCGTGATGCCGGAATGATCCAGGAACCCCTCGGGCAAAACGATGCGTCCTTCGCCGTCTAACTTGAGCTGGCGGGCTGCGGACGGTACTGCCGTCGCAAAATCGTCGAAGGATTCTGAAAACGGATCGAACGCATCGATGCTTTCGACCAGCTTCTGCATATGTGCCTGGCTCCAGCCCTCGATCGCCGAGTTGACGAATGAGGGGAACAGCACCGGGTCTTCGCAGCCACTTTCTGCTAACGCCACCCGAAACGGTGCCGGAAGGGACACGCGTCCCTTCTTGTCGATCCGGTTCAGATAGGTGGACAAAAACAACGGCATTGCGGCCCCAAACAATTGAAGTTAAGCCGCCCCTCCCCGCGGACGCATTGGAAAGCGCCTCTTTGTCTCGGTTTGGGACGATATGGGATATCATGGGATTTAATGGGGGTCAATGGGTTTAGATAGTAATAATAAAGGACTACCTGGGGTTAGCCGCCTCTTCGCCGGGTAAAAAACAACTTCCGATAACCGAACTGGATGTCACTCGGACCGTACCTGCTGGGGACCGACGCCGCGTCCAAGGTCGTGTCGGTTCCTGGTGGAGAAGAATAAGTAATTATTTTCAAACGGTTACAAATATTCCCGATCCGCAGTTGAGCCAGCGGCAGTGAATTTTGTCAGCAAACCCGACAAGCTCGCCAGTTCCGTTTCACACCATCTGACCGGTCCGTAAGCGCCGATAGATAGTATTGGCGAAATTATGGTTTAATTATGGCGGTCGGCTTAAAAGATAAGAACAAATATAGAACATTAAAACCCGGCTCCGAATCAAAGATTCCCAAGAAAAAGTGAAGGCGGCCGGTTTCCCCGCCCTAACAAGCTGCGGGGAGAAGGAAAAGTGCCAGATGGTCTGTAAGCCGGGTTCTGTATCCGCGGCCTAAAGGACGCGGTGATGACCATTCATCTGGGACGCCGGTTGCCCGGCGCCTCGTGCAACCTACCCGGACGGCGGCGCGGAAACACCGCCTGCCACTGCCCGAAAGCAAAGTGGCGTGCCGTCTCTATTTGGTCTTGCTCCCGGTGGGGTTTACCCTGCCACCGACGTTACCGCCGGCGCGGTGCGCTCTTACCGCACCCTTTCACCCTTACCCGTCGAACCGATCCAAGAACCGGGATGGACGGGCGGTTTGCTTTCTGTGGCACTTTCCCTAAGGTCGCCCTCGCCGGGTGTTACCCGGCACCGTGTTTCCGTGGAGCCCGGACTTTCCTCTGCCCGTCCTCCCGAGGGAACACGAACAGCGGCCATCCAACCATCTGGCCCTCTTGACCTAACCGCCTGGAACGGCGCCGTCAAGACGACGGAAAACGGAGGCCTTACGCCTGATACTTGTCGCCGCGCTTCGTCCGGTTGCGGGCGGCCCGAATCACCAGATGATCGAGCAAGCTGCGCGTTTCGGGATCGGCCATGCCGCTAACCAACAAAGGGCGAAAGTGGCGTTGAAATTCAGCAACTACAATTCGGGTCTGTTCGCCAAAGTCACCGTCTTCAATAATCCCGTAGCCAAATGTTTCGAGTGACCCCTGTAGTGCGGCAACTTCCGCACCCCGTTTCCCTGGTTGGTAGCTGGGGCCGGTGCGTCGCGCCCGGAAGCTACGGTCCGGCCACAGGCCGACGCCGGCCGACGCCAAGGCAGCCCAATCGAACAGTTCGCCCGGATCCTGCTTACGGCCTGGCGCCACATCCGAATGTCCCAGGACATTTTCTTCCGGGATGCGATAGCGTAATACGATCTCCGATGCGAGGGTGGCCAGGGTTTCCATTTGAGGCGGTGTAAATGGGCGGTAGCCAAACGCATGACCGGGATTCACCACTTCAATACCGATCGAGCGGGCATTGATATCGGTATCTCCCCGCCACGTAGACACACCCGCATGCCAGGCCCGGTGTTTATCTTTGACCAATTGATAAACGGCGCCATCTTCGTCGATCAAGTAGTGCGCACTTACTTTGCTGTCCGGGTCGCACAAGTGATCGAGAGCTGCGTCGGCTGATTCCATGCCGGTGTAATGCAAGAGCAGAATATCTATCACGGTGTCTGCTGGACGCCGGTCGTAATTGGCTGAAACCCTGTCGATCATTGTCACCGTCACAAAATCTCGGAGGACACTTCGGCTTCGGTCGTCGCACGCGAGTCCGACTTTGCCTGCGCCATGGTAATAGCCCAGACACCGCCCAATGTGATCAACCCGCCAACGGCCATCAGTAGGGTCACTGTATCGCCCAGGAAGATAACCCCGCCGACCGTACCCCAGACCGGTGCGAGCAGCCACAAGGGCGCAACTCGGGTCACTGGATATTTTTGAATAAGGTAATACATACCTCCGTGCCCAATCAGCGAAACCGCCACCGCATTATAGAAAATCGCGCCGGCGCCTACCCAACCCGAAGCGACCAGGCCCGCGATTTGGTTTTGCTCGAACAGCAGGGTGATCGCACCAAGACACAGGGCGCTCACCACGGCCATCCAGCCTTGCATTTCGAACACACCTACGCCTTCGACCCGGCGCATCAGAACAAAGCTGACAGCTTGTACAAAAGACGACGCGGCGATCAGTAACATGGCGAATTTGTACTGGAAGACCGCTGGGTCATAGCCGAGGAGCATTACCCCGCCAAACGCGGCGCCTACCCCAAGTGCACGCCAAAATCCGAGCACTTCGCCGAGAAAAATAACCGATAAAATAGTAGCGAACGGTACATTCAATTGAGCGGCGATGGCGATCGGCGCCACGTCGCCCGAATAGGCAAGACCCAATATGATAAGAGCGAAGTGTATGGCGCCGCCAAAGATCGCGATCATCATAATCTGAGGCATGACTTTCCGCCGGAACTGCAACCATGGCAAAAGCAATATGGCCAGCAACGAGAACCGAAAAGCGGTAAAAAATATCGGCGGTAGGTACTCGAGTGCCACTTTGGAGACGACGAAGTTCGATCCCCAAATGAGCCCGATCAAAATACCAAACGCAAAGTGATGAGCTTTCATATGGGGGTTCTCATCGGCACTCGCCGTACAATGAGCCTGACCTTCGCAAATCCAGAGGTGGGTCAGCATACCCAGCCTCGCCATCCCCGCAACCCCACTTTGACATTACTCATTAAATTAAATACATTATATATATAATTTGTATCTAAACATATTGCGCTTCATCGAACGAAACCATGACCAAGATCAACGACCAGGAAAATCAAAGCTCACCGGGCTGGTCATTTTGGATTGACCGGGGCGGTACTTTTACCGACGTGGTGGCACGCCAGCCCGATGGCGAGATTGTCACGTGTAAACTTTTGTCGGAAAACCCCTCCCAATACGCTGACGCGGCCCTAGAAGGCATTCGCAAAATACTCGGTTTGTCGACAAATGATCCGATTCCACAACAATTGATCCGGGACGTCAAAATGGGGACGACCGTTGGCACCAATGCACTGCTTGAGCGTAAAGGCGAGAATACGGTGCTCGTCACCACCCGGGGTTTTTCTGACGCTCTCCGAATTGCCTACCAGAACCGGCCGCGTCTTTTTGATCTGAATATTGAATTACCTGAATTGCTGCACCGGCGAGTCATCGAAGTGGATGAACGTATGGGCGCCCACGGCGACATACTGCAGCCGCTCAACAGCGAAAACGCGCGGACGGACCTCGAAGCGGCGTATCGGGCGGGTTTTCGTTCGGCGGCGATTGTCTTTATGCACGGTTATCGTTTCCCAGAACACGAAGCAACAGTGGCCCAGATCGCGGCCGACGTCGGGTTCACGCAGATTTCAGTCAGTCACCGGGTCAGCTCTCTGATGAAGCTGGTCTCGCGGGGGGACACGACAGTTGTGGACGCGTACCTGTCGCCCATTCTGCATCGCTATGTGGATCGGGTCGCCGACGCCTTAGGGAATACCCGGCTCTTGTTTATGAAATCAAACGGGGGCCTCACCGACGCCCGTTTGTTCGAAGGCAAGGATTCGATCCTGTCCGGTCCGGCGGGTGGCGTTGTTGGCGCCGCACGTACAGCCAAAGCCGCCGGGATAGACAAAATTATCGGCTTTGACATGGGGGGCACATCCACCGACGTGTCGCGGTTTGACGGCACCTTCGAGCGCGTCTTCGAAACCCATGTTGCCGGCATCCGCATGCGGGCGCCGATGATGCACATCAATACGGTCGCAGCGGGCGGCGGTTCGATCCTTCATTTTGACGGTGCGCGCTTCCGGGTTGGACCGGACAGCGCCGGGGCAAATCCTGGACCCGCTGCTTACCGCAAGGGTGGCCCGCTCACCATCACCGACGCCAATCTAATAGTCGGCAAAATACTGCCTGAACATTTCCCCAAAGTGTTTGGCCCCAACGCAGACCAAATCCTGGACATGGATGTGGTCCATGAAGGTTTCGCAAAACTTGCCCGGGAAATCGAAGCCGCCACAGGCGACAAGCGCACGCCTGAACAGGTGGCGGATGGATACCTCAGTATCGCGGTTGAAAACATGGCCAACGCGATCAAAAAAGTTTCCATTCAGCGGGGTTACGATGTGACCGATTACACCCTCCAGTGCTTTGGCGGCGCGGGCGGTCAACATGCGACCAAGGTCGCGGACGCGCTCGGCATCACCCAAGTGCTGCTGCACCCCCTTAGCGGCGTACTGTCGGCATTGGGTATGGGACTCGCCGACTTAAGCGCAACCGGCGCCGAGGCGGTTGAACAGGGTCTCGACAGTGCAGCGCAAGCAGCAGTTCAGACAATTGTCGAACGATTGTCGAAGGTGGCCACGGCCGAATTGCGGGCGCAAGGCATTACCGACTTTGACGTGTCCGTCCGGCAACACGTCCACATTCGCTATGCCGGCACCGACACGGCGCTGATGGTTTCCTTCAATGACGTTGACCACATGACCGCCAACTTCGAGGCCGCGCACCGGCAACGCTTTGGCTTTACCGATCCAGGCAAGACATTGATCGTAGAAGCCGTATCGGTTGAGGCCACCGGCGGTGGTGAGACGATGACTGAAAATGAGCAAAAAGCATTGCCCTCGACCACGCCAAGTGACGACTCTCATACCGGCCGCACCCGTTTTTTCAGTGACCGCGAATGGCACCGGACCGCCATTGTCGACCGCCCCAAATTGGTGCCCGGAAATGTTATCGATGGCCCGGCGATCCTGGTTGAAGCCCATGGCACCATTATCATTGAGCCGGGTTGGCAGGCCCAAATGAGCGCGCGCAACGACATCTTGTTGCGGCGTGTGACGCCGCTCGAACGCACGGCCGCCATTGGCACCCAAGTTGACCCGGTGATGCTGGAGATATTCAACAATCTGTTCATGTCTATCGCCGGGCAGATGGGATCGGTACTTGAGAACACGTCGCATTCGGTCAACATTAAGGAGCGCCTCGATTTCTCCTGCGCGCTGTTTAATCCGGACGGTCACCTCATCGCCAACGCGCCGCACATGCCGGTTCATCTGGGCTCCATGGGCGAGAGCGTCGAGACTATTATCTCCTTGCGCCGAGACAGCATGCAGCCGGGCGACGTCTTTGCCTTAAACGCACCGTACAATGGTGGCACTCACTTGCCCGACGTGACCGTGATCACGCCGGTGTTTGACCCCCACGGCGACTCGGTGCTGTTCTATGTGGGCTCGCGCGGCCACCACGCAGATATAGGCGGAGTTACCCCGGGTTCCATGCCGCCGGATTCAAAGACGGTCGACGAAGAAGGTATCCTGTTCGATAACTTCCTGCTGGTGAATGAAGGCCATTTCCGCGAGCCGGAGGTTCGCAAACTTCTAAGCAGCGGCCCCTATCCCGCGCGCAACCCAGACCAAAACGTGGCCGACTTAAAAGCCCAGATCGCCGCCAACGAAAAAGGTGTGCAGGCACTCGGTCAAATGGTCGATGATTTTGGGCTCAAGGTCGTCCACGCCTACATGGGCCACGTCCAGGACAATGCCGAAGAAGAGGTGCGCCGGGTCATCGACGTTCTGACCGATGGCAGCTTTCGATGCGAGTTGGATAACGGCGCGATCATCAACGTCACCATCTCCATTAATCGAGACAATCGCACTGCCTGCATCGACTTTACCGGCACGTCTGCGCAGCAAGACAACAACTTCAATGCGCCGACTGCAGTGTGCAAAGCGGCGGTGCTTTACGTTTTCCGCTGTCTGGTCGACGACGATATTCCTTTGAACGCCGGCTGTTTGAAACCGCTCGAGATCATCATTCCCGAAGACTCGATGCTAAATCCGGTGCCGCCGGCGGCGGTGGTGGCGGGCAACGTGGAGACCTCGACCGCCATCACCAACACATTGTTCGGTGCCCTGGGGGTCATGGCGTCGGCTCAGAACACCATGAACAATTTCACGTTCGGCAATGACCGCTGGCAATATTACGAAACCGTTTCGGGCGGGTCGGGCGCGGGGCCAACTTTCGATGGCGCGTCGGTCGTCCAAACCCACATGACCAACTCGCGCCTGACCGATCCCGAGGTGCTGGAGTGGCGCCTCCCGGTGGTGCTGGAAAGTTATGCCCTTCGACGCGGCTCCGGCGGTCTTGGTCGCCACCGGGGAGGCGACGGGGCCACGCGCCGGCTGCGGTTCCTGGAGCCGATGACGGTTTCATTTCTCTCGGGCAACCGGCGGGTGCCGCCCTTTGGGCTCAAGGGTGGCATGGACGGTGCCCTCGGCCACAACCGGGTCGAGCGCGCGGACGGTCACCGGCAAGAGTATCCCGGCGCCGCAAAAACCCACGTCGGACCGGGCGACGTTGTCATCATTGATACCCCTTCGGGCGGCGGTTTTGGCACACCTGACACATCAGCGGAGACGGCCTCATGAGTAAGTCCATCGTTTCGTCGGCCCATTTGGTATCCAAAAAAAGTGCCGAGCTGTCGGAGTACGAATACGGCCTTATCATTGCGTCCAATACTTTCGACCGCTGGATCGTGCGCTGCGCGGCGGCGGCTGGGCTAAAGGATTTGGGGCCGCTTGATGTGCTGCTGATGCATTCGATTAATCACCGGGAACGGGCAAAAAAACTCGCCGATTTATGTTTTGTCTTGAACATCGAAGACACCCACACGGTGGCCTATGCCTGCCGCAAACTGCAAAAACTTGGCCTTGTTGCAAGCGAACGGCGCAAGAAAGAAAGCTTTTATGCACTTACCGACGAAGGCCGGGCGGCCTGCGAACGCTACCGGCAGGTGCGCGAAGATTGTCTGGTGGGCGCGCTCGCAACCCTGGGTGTCAGTAATGCTGACGTGGGTGCGGCGGCGGCAACCTTGCGGGCACTCTCCGGCCTTTATGATCAAGCCGCCCGCTCTGCCGCGTCTTTGTGACCATCGGCATTACAATCTGACGGTTTACCCACCGGACCCTATTTCCTAGTATGCCGCCATGCTGAATATACTCATTACCGGCGCGAACCGGGGTATCGGTCTCTCGTTCGCCCAACAATATGCGCGCGACGGCTGGCGGGTTTACGCCACCTGCCGTACTCCCGAAACTGCCTCGGAATTAAAAGCATCGGAAAGCGCAAAACTGTCGGTGCACGCACTCGACGTAACCGTCGCCGCAAGCATTGCGGCCTTGCACGATGAACTGAGCGATGTCGCACTCGATATCCTGCTCAACAATGCTGGATACCTCGGCCCCGAACCGCAAGGCCTTCATCAAACCGACGACGAGCAATGGCTGCAGCAGTTTCGCGTGAACACAATCGCACCCTTGCGCATGACCGAAGCTTTTCTTGAAAGCATTGAACGGAGCGAGCGCAGACAAATTCTCAACATCTCAAGCATCCTTGCGTCCAACGGCAACGCCTTCGGCGGTTACTATCCGTATCGCGCGACCAAAGGTGGCCTCAATGCGGTGACCAAAAACCTCGCCATCGACTTGGAAGATCGCGGGATTACTGTTGCCGTTTTTCACCCCGGTTGGGTGCGCACGGAAATGGGCGGCCCCCGCGGCGACCTCAGCGCCGATGAGAGCGCCGAAGCCTTGCGCGCGATCTTCAACAAGCTCACCCCGGCCGATAGCGGCAAATACTTCAATTACACCGGCAAAGAACTCGCTTGGTAGTCCCTTAGTATTGGCTAATTGACCAGCACGTGCGGCGACCATTGCCGCAGGGGTTTGCCTCGGTCAGCCATGCGGGTCGTTCGCGTACAAAATACTGAACACATTGTGGTTGTCGGTAACCGGACGGGCATCCCCCAGCACCTCTGGCGTTATCGTCCTTCCGGAGGAGAGTGCCGCAGTGACGCCCTTAAACATAAAATTGGGCACATGATTCATCGGCGCCGTGGGGTCAGTCGGCAGCAGTGCATTGGATGCGACGAGGTACCCGTTACGTGTCTTCGCGGTCGAGTCTTCCGGCACCGGCAGCAGGAAATCGCGCACATGACGGAAGGCGTCGCTGACTGTCGCCAGCAACCGCCTGTGAGCGAGATCGTTGTTCCGGTCGAGCACGGCATTCATCACAATCGTGCCCGAAGGGCTAACACACTTCGAAAGATCCTGGAAAAATTCTGCCGTCAAAAGATGATCGGGAATGGTGCCTCCTTGGAACAGATCAATGACGATGACATCGAACCGGTTCCGGCATCGGCGGGCGAAAGTACGCGCATCCCCCCAATTGAGCTCAATTCCACTCGGATCAAAATCGAAATAGGTGGTTGCCGCCGACAGGCTGTCCGGGTTGATGTCAACCACCACAACCAAGGCCGCCCCATCCCGTTTGAACGCCCGTGGGACCACTCCTGCCACCAGGCCGAGGATCAACCCGATGCAAGCAACCGAGCCCATTAACAAGCGCATCCGATTGCGCAGCGACAAGGTGTTGTCTTTCAACACCGGCACGGCTGTCCCCGCGCACAATATGCACCCGATGAGCAACAAGGCGCGAAAATTTACGAGATTGGGAATAAACAAAAACGCAGTCACCAATACGCCGGCGACGGATCCGACCGTGCTGATAAAGAAAACCCGTCCGGCACCGCCATCGCCACCGCTCACAGTCTCCCGCATTAAGGCAACCAAAAACGGGCTCATCGCGGAGAGGACGACCAAGGGCAGGGCCAGCAATAAAGCTGCCGGCAAGCAGGCTAACCTCGGCCAAGGGCGGAAAAAGGATGCAGGCAACAACAATCAAGAGCGCCGACAGGGGGACGCCGCAAGAAAAGCAATCTCCACTTCGTCTCGATCCAGTTTGCGCGTGAGCCAACCGCCAAGGCTATAGCCGACGGCGAGAAAGGTGAGCGTTATCGACAGGATGCCGGCCCAAATGTAGAGGCTGACCCCGAAATAGGGGGTCATCACCCGCGACGCCAGCAATTCCATGGACAGGGTCGCCGCCCCAGTGAGGAATATAAGTATTTGATACCACACAAGCATTGTTCAATCTGATCCTTCACCCAAGAATTGGCACCCACATCAATATAAATTAAGCCGACCATAAAACTTATTAACGAATGTACCCCTTCAACCCCAATCCGCGTTGCGCGGACTTGACCGATCCGGTAAGTATGCGCACCGCGCGCCGCCGCGTATGTATGCGGCGTGCCCTCATTTCACACAATGCGGAGACCCAGGCGAATGGCAGCCTATCAATATGTTTATGTGATGCGAGATCTGGCCAAAACCTATCCAGGCGGTCGCCAAATCATGAGTGACATTTCGCTATCGTTCTTGCCGGGCGCCAAAATTGGCGTACTGGGTGTGAACGGCGCCGGTAAATCCACTTTACTTAAGATCATGGCCGGATTGGATTCGGAACACACCGGCGAAGCCTGGGCCGCCGACGGCTTAAAAATTGGCTATCTGTCCCAGGAGCCCGACCTCGACCCGGACAAAAACGTTCTCGACAATGTGATGGAAGGCGTGGCTGAGACTAAAGCCTTGCTCGACCGTTTCAACGAAGCGAGCGAGCGCTTCGCCGAACCCATGGACGATGACGAGATGAATGCTCTCATCGAAGAGCAGGGCGAATTGCAGGAACAAATTGAAAACGCCAACGCCTGGGAACTGGACCGCACCGTCGATATAGCCATGGACGCGCTCAGGTGTCCGACCGGCGACGGGGACGTCACAAAACTTTCAGGCGGTGAGCGGCGCCGGGTCGCCCTCTGCCGACTGCTGTTGTCGCGCCCGGATTTGCTGCTGTTGGACGAACCCACCAACCACTTGGACGCGGAATCGGTGGCTTGGCTAGAGCATTTTTTGGAAGAGTACCCCGGCACCGTGGTTGCGGTTACCCACGACCGATACTTTCTCGACAACGTGGCGGGTTGGATATTGGAACTGGATAGGGGTCATGGCATCCCCTGGGAAGGCAACTATTCCTCGTGGCTGGAGCAGAAGCAGTTACGGCTGGAACAGGAAGGCAGGCAGGAAGAATCCCGCCAGCGCGCTCTGGGCCGTGAATTGGAATGGATCCGCCAATCACCCCGTGCCCGCCAGGCCAAAAGCAAAGCCCGCGTGACCGCCTATGAAAATCTGCTGAAAGACGCCCAGGCCGAAAAAATTAGCAAAGCTCAAATTGTCATTCCGCCCGGACCGCGACTGGGCAATTTGGTGATCGAGGCCGTCAACTTGACCAAAGGCTATGATGACCGGCTGCTGTTGGATGAGCTCAATTTTAAGTTACCTCCGGGTGCGATTGTCGGTGTCATTGGCCCCAACGGCAGCGGCAAGACGACGCTACTGCGCATGATCACCGGGCAAGAACAAGCCGATGGCGGTGACCTTCGCATCGGCGATTCCGTCGTGCTCGGCTATGTGGATCAATCCCGCGACACGCTCAGATCGGATGCGACGGTGTGGGAGGAAATATCGGACGGCAACGACATCCTGCTGATCGGCAAGCGGGAAATGCCGAGCCGCGCCTATGTGGGTAACTTCAACTTCAAAGGTTCCGATCAGCAAAAGAAAGTCGGTCAACTATCGGGCGGCGAACGCAATCGCGTCCATTTGGCCAAAATGCTCAAATCAGGGGCTAATTTCCTCATGCTCGATGAGCCCACCAACGATCTGGACGTGGATACGTTACGCGCGCTCGAAGAAGCTTTGCTCGATTTTGCCGGTTGTGCCGTTGTGGTTTCCCATGACCGCTGGTTTCTCAACCGGATCGCGACCCACATTTTGGCTTTCGAAGGCGACAGCCATGTGGAATGGTTCGAAGGCAATTACGACGACTATGAGGCTGACCGCAAGCGCCGGCTGGGCGCCGAAGCCGAGCAACCGCACCGCATCAAATACAAAAAATTCAGTCACGACTGAGATTGAGGGTCACAGTGACGTGACTCGACCCGCGGACGCAATGGTTGATCATAAGCGCGGGAAGCGCTTGAATGGGTGTGAATGCTATTTAGGTTTAAAAAAGGAAGGGGCGTTAGATGATTTGGTTGAGAAATACCATGGTGGCAGTGGCGCTGTTGGGCGTGGTTGCCTGCGACAGCGAACCTGAAATCGAGTTTCAAGTCGAAACCCGGACTGTGCGTCCGGCCGGTTTTTATGCCAATGCGCATTTGATCATGGGTCAGAAAGACGCCATCCTCATCGACGCCCTGATGCTGAAGGCAGACGCAGTAAATGTCGTCAAAACCATCAAGTTTGAAGAAAAGAACCTGACCACGATCTTCATTACCCATCCCCATGCCGATCACTATTTGGGTCTGGATGTGCTCAAAGCAGCCTTTCCCGAGGCCAAGATCGTGGCCACGCAAGGAACGGTAGACGAGATTAGGAAAACCGCCGCCGCCGAAATCGAGTACTGGAAGCCGACACTGGGTTACAGCCTGACCGATACCTTCGTGGTGCCCGATGTTCTGGAAGGCGATACGCTCATACTGGAAGGCGCTGAACTTAAGGTGATCGAACTTCCCGCAGCCGAAAGCGTACACCCGACGGTGGTGTATTTTCCGGCCATGAAAGCGGTCTTCACCGGCGATTTGGCATTTTCGGAAATTCACATGTGGCTTGCCGAAAACCGGCCTGATGCGTGGCTCGAGAACATAGCGGCGATTAAAGCGTTGGGTCCGATCGAATTGGTCTACCCGGGCCACGGCAATCGGAATGACCCTGGCGTGCTGGACGACACCGCCAGCTATATTCGCGACTTTCAAGCCTCTGCCGAATTGGCGTCAACCTCGATCGACATCATTGCCGATATGAAAAGTAAATATCCGGAGTTGATGTTGATCGATGTGTTGAACTTTAGCGCCTATGGCGTGATGGGTGAAAAAATGCCCACCCCGGCAGAAAACATTGGCGAGTTGGTCCACGGCTTTAAGCAGAATTAAACGCCTGCACATTGTCTACTCAAATTCGTCGAAGGCGTCTTCGTTGAAATCGGCATTTACCGTGCTGTCGCCGTAAATATGTTTTTGCCGGGCTTGCTGGTAGGCGCTGCGGACAGTCGCGTAAAAATCGATCGACGTGGCCTGCAATTCGTCAATCTGTTCCATGTTGACGGCGCGAAAATTGATGGCACCCAGGGTACGTTGAGCCGCACTCCCGTATTCGATATCGTTGAAGAAGTAGACGTAAGTCAGGGGATCAAAGAACACATCCACGGTACCGCCGATACTGTCGCGCAGATTGGACGGGCCCAAAAGCGGCACCATCAAATAAGGACCCTCTCCCGCACCCCACACGGCGAGCGTCTGACCAAAGTCGGACGTATGTTTGGGCAGGCCGATGCGCCCGGCAACATCAAACAAGCCGCCGATGCCGGCTGTCGAATTGGCAAACAACCGGCCCAAAGTGACGCCACTCCGCTTAAATTCGCCCTGCAATAAATCATTTGCAAAGGTGACCGGTGACGATGCGTTGTCGAGCATATTGCCTACCGAATTTTGGACTTGGCCGGGTAATACAAATTTGTAGCCCACGGCGACGGGGCGCAGGAAATACTTGTCGACTTGCAAATTGAACCAAAAGGTCCCCCGGTTCATATTCTCCCAGGGGTCATGAATTTCCGCTCCTTCTTTGGAAATTCCTTTGGCAATATCGGGGACAGGGCCGAGTTCAACCTCGGGTAAATCACCCGCGCACGCTTCGAGACCGAGAACAAAACCCAATAAGAAAGCGTTCTCCGACCAGGTATGGCGCCAAAATCGCCGGTTTCCGTTATCACTCATGGGGCCACGGATCTCCCTTGCCACAATATTTGGTCAACCGCCTCTATTATTACGGTTTAACTTGTCCACACGTGAAGTTTACCCGACAGGAGAAAATATATCATTTAAATCGAAGGGGAAATTTCAGCTTCGAACGTCCCCGCGGGCAATACAATTCCCATATATAGAGGTAGCATACTAATAATCCCAATATATGGGAAAATATACCCATTTTTACCACATTCGGCGGTCTCACTTTCGTGGCTGTCGGGGCAAAATATTCCACGCACGTTGATAATATATAAAGATATGCTTATGTATAATCCAATAGCAGTTACCCGGCGTCATCTATGAACAGGCCCCATCCTATGTCCCCACGTCCGGCTCAAAGTTCCTCCACCGGAAGAGCCGATGCCGTGGCCGGACTGACGCTGGACCAACTCTTGGCCGGGCTCAAATCGGCGGGTGAGCCAACTCGAATGCGTTTACTCGCAATCCTCGCACAAGGGGAACTCACTGTAACTGAACTCACACAAATTCTCGGCCAGAGTCAGCCAAGGGTTTCGCGTCACTTGAAGCTCATGTGTGGGGCGGGTCTGCTCGAGCGCTTCACCGAAGGGACATGGGTCTTCTATCGGTTGGCCGAGCACGGGGAACAAGCTCGCTTGGCGCGCACACTGGTCGATCTATTGCCGGATAAGGACGAAACGCTCGCGCGCGATCTGGTGCGCCTGGACACGGTCAAACTGACGCGCGCGAATGATGCCGCCGCGTATTTCAAAACTGTTGCGGCCGATTGGCACCAAGTGCGATCCCTCCACGCGCCGGAAGCCGAGGTTGAGGCTGCCATGCGCGCCTTTGCCGGCGAGAGCCAGATCGATCAACTACTGGATATCGGCACCGGGACTGGGCGTATTCTTGAGCTTTTTGCCGATCTTGTGGAACACGGAATAGGCATAGACCTCAGCCACGATATGCTGTCCATTGCCCGCGCCAATCTGGAGCGGGCAAACCTGTCCCACTGCCACGTGCGGCAGGGGGATATGTACAACCTGCCCATGCCCGACGGCAGTATGGATACGGCCATCATTCACCAGGTCCTTCATTACGCTGACAGTCCATCAGATGTGATTGCCGAGGCGGCACGGGTATTGCGGCCTGACGGACGTTTGCTGATCGTCGACTTTGCCCCCCATGAGCTGGAACAATTGCGCCAAGATCACTCCCACCGACGCCTCGGGTTTTCGGATCGGGAAGTGACCGACTGGGCGCGGCGCGCAGGATTACATATGGAACCGGTGCGACAGCTCGCTGGTGGTAAGCTAACAGTTTCCGTGTGGATGGGCCGAAAAGCTGCTGGCGGTGACGTGACCAAATTGCATGCCCAGGGGAACACCCCATGACGAAGACATCGCCTCCGCCGGTTTCATTCGAGTTTTTCCCTCCAAAATCGTCGGAGATGGAAGCCAAATTATGGCGCTCGCTCACCCGCTTAGCCCCTCTGGACCCCCAGTTTGTGTCCGTCACCTATGGGGCTGGCGGGACCACGCGCGAGCGCACCCATGCGACGGTCAAGCGCGTTGTCGACGAAACACCGATTCCGCCCGCCGCTCATTTAACCTGTGTCGGTGCGAGCAAACACGAAGTAAACCGGGTGGCCCTTGCCTACTGGGACGCGGGTATCCGTCACATCGTTGCTCTGCGCGGCGACCCGCCGCCAGGCGAAGGCAGTTTCACCCCTCATCCTGACGGTTATCAAAACGCGGCCGAATTGGTGAGCGGTCTCGCCGAACTGCGAAACTTTGAAATCAGCGTCGGCTGCCACCCCGAGGTGCACCCGGACGCGATGTCTGCCGAATCCGATCTGGATAACTTGAAAAGCAAGATCGACGCCGGCGCATGCCGGGCGATCACACAGTTCTTTTACGCGAACGATGCTTTTTTGCGCTTTCGCGACCGGGCGGCAAGCGCGGGCATTACGATCCCTATCACGCCTGGCATTATGCCGGTCACCAATTATGCCCAAGTTCTGAAGTTCGGCAAAACCTGCGGCGTTTCAGTGCCCCAAGACTTTGCCGAGGCGTTTGAGGGCTTGGATGACCAGCCTGATATCAGAAAATTGGTTTCCGCCGATATTGCCATCCAGCAATGTACGGCGCTGATGGCTGAGGGTGTCTCCGCCTTTCATTTCTACACCCTCAACCGGGTGAGCCTTACATATGCCATTTGCCACATGCTCGGTTTGCGGCCCAATCCCGATATCATCGCACCGCAAAAAGAAGGCGGAACAAGTTGATGCTGACCCGTGTCGAAAACGATCGCACCCAACTGCTGAAACAACAATTGGCCAATCGCATCCTGGTCTTGGATGGGGCTATGGGTACGATGATTCAGGCGCATAAGCTCGACGAAGACGGTTTTCGCGGCTCCCGCTTCGGAGACCACTCGTCTCCACTTAAAGGCAATAATGATCTGCTGACCCTAACGCAACCGGAGATCATCAGCACCATTCACATGGAGTTCCTGGAGGCCGGGGCGGACATCATCGAGACCAACACCTTCAACTCAACGTCGATTGCACAAGCCGACTACGCCATGGAAGACTTGGTCTACGAGCTCAACTTGGAAAGCGCACGGCTCGCCCGCGCGGCCGTCGACCAAATTACGGCAGAAACGCCGGACCGGCCTCGCTTCGTTGCCGGCGCCATGGGCCCCACCAACCGCACGGCCAGCATGTCACCGGACGTGAACGACCCGGGTTTTAGAAACATTTCCTTTGACGCGCTGGTTGAAGCTTATACCGAGGCCATACGTGGTCTGATAGACGGCGGCGCGGACTTGCTGCTGATTGAAACCGTGTTCGACACGCTGAATTGCAAAGCGGCAGTGTTCGCCCTCGAAAGTTACTTCGACGCCCACCGCACCCGCCTGCCGGTGATGATTTCGGCGACAATCACCGATAAATCCGGGCGCACTTTGTCCGGGCAGACTGCCGAAGCGTTTTGGAATTCAGTGGCGCACGCGAAACCGTTTAGCGTTGGCCTCAACTGTGCCTTGGGGGCTACCGACTTAAGACCGTACGTGCAGGAATTGTCGCGGATTGCGCCCGTGCCGGTGACGGTTCACCCGAACGCCGGCCTGCCGAACGCATTTGGCGAGTATGACGACACGCCGGAGCATATGGCCGACGTGCTGGGCGAGTTTGCCGACAGTGGTCTCATCAACATTGTCGGCGGCTGTTGCGGCACCCGGCCTGAACACATCGCCGCTATAGCCGCCCGAGTTACCGATGTCAAAACGCGCCCGCTGCCCGAGATACCCGTGCGGTGCCGTCTCGCCGGATTGGAGCCTCTGAACATCGGCACCGAGACCGGCTTCATCAACATCGGCGAGCGCACTAACGTGGCCGGCTCGGCTAAATTCAAAAAACTGATCATGGCCCGTGACTTCGACACCGCCCTCGATGTTGCCCGGGACCAGGTGCGCAATGGCGCGCAAGTGATCGACATCAACATGGACGATGCCATGCTGGATGCGCTTGAGGCCCTGCCCGCATTTATGCGTCTGGTCGCGTCCGAGCCCAACATCTGTAAAGTACCGGTGATGATCGACAGCTCCAAGTGGCCGGTCATTGAAGCCAGTCTCAAGTGTCTCCAAGGCAAAGGCATTGTCAATTCGATCAGCCTCAAGGAAGGCGACGGGCCATTTATTGCGCAAGCGCGCACGATCTTGCGCTATGGCGCGGCTGTGATCGTCATGGCGTTCGACGAAAAAGGCCAAGCCGATACGACCGAGCGCAAAATAGATATCTGCGCACGTTCCTACAAAGTCTTGACCGAGCAAGTGGGCTTTCCGTCCGAGGATATTATTTTCGACCCCAATATTTTTGCCGTCGCGACCGGGATTGAGGAGCACAACAACTATGGCGTCGATTTTCTTATCGCCACACAGAAGATTAAAGAGACTCTGCCCCACGCCATGGTCAGCGGCGGCCTTAGTAATTTGTCGTTCTCCTTTCGGGGCAACAATCCGTTGCGCGAGGCCATACATGCGGTGTTCCTGTTTCATGCCGTGCGCATCGGCATGGATATGGCGATTGTAAACGCCGGCCAGTTAGCGATCTATGCGGACATCCCAAAAGACTTGCGCGACCGGGTTGAAGACGTGGTGTTGAACCGGCGTCCTGACGCAACCGACCGCCTGCTCGAAGTTGCCAATACTATCAAAGGACAAGCCAGCGGACAGGAAATTGATTTGTCGTGGCGCGAGCAGCCGGTGGCGGCGCGCTTGGCGCACGCATTGGTCCATGGCGATCCGGAATATGTGGTCGCTGATACCGAGGAAGCTCGGCTCGAGACCGCGCGCCCAATTGAAGTCATCGAAGGCCCCTTGATGGATGGCATGAATGTGGTCGGCGATTTGTTTGGCTCAGGCCAAATGTTCCTGCCCCAGGTGGTCAAGTCCGCGCGGGTGATGAAAAAGGCAGTGGCCCACCTGCTCCCTTTTATCGATGCCGAAAAAGCAGACACCGGCCAGAGCAGCAGCAAAGGCAAGATTTTGCTTGCGACCGTCAAGGGCGACGTCCACGACATCGGCAAAAACATCGTCGGAGTTGTGCTTCAGTGCAATAACTTCGAAGTGATCGATTTGGGCGTAATGGTGCCGACCGAGAAAATTCTCGAGGTCGCACGGGCGGAGAACGTGGACATGATCGGCCTGTCCGGATTGATCACGCCTTCGCTCGAAGAAATGGCCCTGGTCGCGTCGGAAATGGAGCGGCTGAAAATGAACACGCCCCTGCTGATCGGGGGCGCGACCACGTCCAAGGTTCACACGGCGGTGAAGATCGCGCCCAATTACTCGAACCCGGCAGTTTACGTGGTCGATGCGTCGCGCGCGGTTGGCATCGCCAGCAGCCTGATCAGCGATACGCTTAAAGAAAACTTTGTCGCCGAGTTGCGTGACGAATATGAGACCGTCAGGACCCGGCACGCTAAAGGTCGGGAGCGCAGCATGCTGCGCTCGATCCAAGGGGCCCGTGGCTCCAAATTTCATGTGGACTGGTCGGTCGCCAAGGCATCCAGACCCACCCTGTCTGGGATCAAAGTATTCGACAACTATGACCTCGGTGAATTGACCTCACGGATCGACTGGACCCCCTTCTTCCGAACCTGGGAACTGAAGGGCAATTATCCGAACATCCTTAAGGATGCCACGGAAGGTGAAGCGGCCCGCGACCTATTCGCCGACGCCAGCGCCATGCTGCAGAAAATTATTGACGAAAAATGGCTAACCGCCCGGGGCGTCATCGGCATTTTTGCTGCCAACGCGACCGGCGACGACGATATCGAGGTTTACACCGACGAAGACCGGACGGACGTCAAAACGGTGTTCCACTTCCTGCGCCAGCAGCAAGTCAAATCGGAAGGCCGCGCGAATATGTGCCTGGCCGATTTTGTCGCCCCGCAGAGCTCAGGCGTGCCGGACCACTTGGGCGCCTTTGCCGTCACCACCGGCATCGGGATCGACGAACGGGTGGCCGCTTTCGAGCGGGACCACGACGATTACAGCGCAATCCTGCTGAAGGCGCTGGCTGACAGGTTGGCCGAGGCGTTCGCCGAGCGCATGCATGAGCGGGTGCGAAAAGAGTTTTGGGGCTACGCGCCCGGTGAGGAAATGGACAACAAAGGCCTTATTCGCGAGCAATACCGGGGCATTCGCCCGGCGCCCGGTTATCCGGCCTGCCCCGATCACAGCGAAAAACCGGCCCTTTTCGAACTGCTAAGCGCCACCGACAACGCCGGCGTTAGCCTGACCGAAAGTTTCGCCATGCTGCCCGCATCGTCCGTATCGGGTTTTTATTTCGCCCACGTGGACAGCCGCTACTTCGGCATTGGGCGCATCGGACGGGACCAGGTGGAAGACTACGCCCGACGCAAGGGCGTCTCGGTCGGGCAAGTCGAAACCTGGCTCGCACCGAACCTCGGTTACAACGACTGAGTAGGGACCAGAGTAAGCACGTCATCCGGCTCTTCGGTGTCGGCAGCTTTAAAGGTAATGGGCCGGTTTGCCGATCGATCCACCGTCAGCTTAAAAATGTCGAAGCGATTGTACTGTCCGGCAAGGTCGTGAAATTGCTTGGGCTCGACACAGGCCGACAAATCAATATCAACATACAAAAGTCCCTCGCTGTCGCAGAGACTGTCGCCAACCTGCGCGCCGGTGGGATCGATGATCATGGAGACGCTGCGTGGGCTGTTGTCGAGAATACGTGCGGCATCGTCGCCCAGACCGGCGAGTGCGTCGCGCATGTCCCGGCCCATAAAGCCTGACGCCACCAGGTTAAAACACTTGCCTTCAAACGAGTGAGCCGCCGCCCGGATGCGAATGGCATTGGCCAAGTCGTAATTTCCACCCTCTTCAGGATCACGGGTCGGCCATATCGGCGGGTAGCTTGAGATATGCACCTGTTGCCCCTGGGCAATCAGCGTAAAGCGCGCCAGCGGATTGGTGTTTTCGCCGCAAATCAACATTCCAACGCGGCCGAGGCGCGTATCGCTGACTACCAAGCCGGCGCCATCCCCGTTCGCCCAGGTGAGCTTCTCATAATACGTCGGCACCAACTTTCGATGATGATTGAGCACCGATCCATCGTCGCCGATAAGAACGTTAGAGTTCCACAGGCATCCCACGCTAGCCGTCGTCCCCTCGTTAAAGCCCAGCGACACGAATATTCCGGCGGTCCGTGCGGCGGCGCACACGCGCGCCAATTCCGGTCCGGGGACCTCGATCGAATTTGCCGCCAATCGACCGAACAATTCGTGATTGTGAATAGGCGCGCGCAAGGCCGACCACACCGGGAACGCCGGGATAAAGGTTTCAGGGAACGCAACCAACTGCGCGCCGTTCCGAGCCGCCTCGTCGATGATCGAACAGGCCTTGGCGACGCTGGCATCGACGTCAAGAAACACCGGCGCGACGTGGGCCGCTGCGACCCGGTATTTGGGGTAGGTTTTGGCCGGCATAGAGCTGCCTCCTAATCGGCTAATCCTTGATCACAAGCCCAAAAGGTCGCTCATGAAGGGACACGCCGCCGCTTTGTGTCACCCGGTTGAGGTCACCTGTAAACACGCCTGCCGTGGTGTCGGGCAGGCAAGGGCTGGGCTCCACGACGATCAGTTGATCTTCTTCAAAGGGAACGTCCAGTTCTGCCGCAAATACCTGCGAATCCGGAAGGTCGGCGAACGGCGGTATGATCCGCTGGCCCCAGCCATGGATCGTTGGGCATTGCGTCGAATATCCGGCGTCGAGGATCTTCTGGGACACTTTCAGGACGTCCCGCGGCGTATTTCCCGGTTTCAGGACTTCCCTGACGCCGAAGTACACCTCCTCGGCCAGATCGAACAGGTCCTGGTACAGAGGCGGCGGCTTTCCAAGCATCACCGGCCGCATAATCTGACCGGCATAGCCATGGTAGGCGCCGCTGATTTCGGTCAGGATGATGTCGCCCTTTTGCAATGTGCGCCCGGATGGCAGGCCAAAGGGATAGGAGCAGGCCGGATCTGCCATCGGAGTCGAGCCCATCCAGGTGAAGTAAAACACCCCATTGGGTTGCGACATGTAGGCCTGCTGAATCTGAGCGTAAAGTTGGTTATCGGTGACCCCGGGTTCGGCAGCATCGAACAGCGCTGCAACTCCCAGATCGCTGTAGGCGGCACCTTTTTTGTACCATTCCAGCTCCTCTGTGCTCGGGATCTTCATCAAGGAATGCATCGTGAAGGTGAAGTTTTCGAAGATCGCATTGGGCGCATCGCCCGCCAGGTATTCGAAATGATCGTGGGGAACAGAGCTGCTCAGGATATCTTCGCCCACCAGGCCAATCTTTGTGTTTTCAAGACCAAGCTCTTTAATTCGCGCGGCGGGGCCGTCGGCACCCAGCGACCAGCGAACATCGTCAAGGTTGGAAATCGCCCGCCCGCCCGGAATAAAGGAATAGATCATCATGTACAATGTCGGCTCGCCTTCCAAGGGAAACACGAGGTACGCCGGCAAGTACGAAATCAGGTTGGTTAAATAGTGGAGGTTCTTCTGATTACCAACGCAGTAGCCGGACGAGTACATAACCAGGCAGGACAGATCCTGCTTCGCCATTTCCTCCCGAACCGCCTGGCGCCGTCGCTCATATTCCTGATCCGAAAACCGGGGATAAAAAGGGCGCATTGCGTCCTGGACTTTCTGGTGTCCGATTTCAGCATTTTCTGTGCCTGGCGGCGTGATCACCCGCTGTAACATGCCTTCCCTCCCCTTTTTCCCACGTCCGTCGAATCTGCCGGGCTTACTGTGCCAATATTTATCACAGCTGCGCAATAGTCGTGGGCGCAGAAAAATGGCGCGATCGGACCGCAAATCCCCTAAACTGGGCGAGGAACAAGCTGCAAAGGGAAGTCGCGTCATGGACCAGCGTGTGAACGAATCAATCCAAGTACCGGACGAACACCCATTTCCCGACGACGCGGGCGTTGCCTACATTGACGGCGAATTCATGCCGATCGCCGAAGCGAAAATTCCGGTGACCGATTTCGGTTTCTCGCGCAGCGACGTAACTTACGACGTGGTGCATGTGTGGAACGGTCAGTTTTTTCGCCTGGACGATCATATCGACCGCTTCGCCGCGTCCGTCGCTGGCACCCGATTAACCCTTCCCTTCGGCACGGATATTCTGCGCGAGACACTTCTCGAGGTGGTCGCCCGCAGTGGTTTGCGCGAAGCGTATGTCGATATGATCTTGACGCGCGGCGTGCCACCGCGGGGCTGCCGCGATTTGCGTCTGTGCACCAATCATTCATTGATCCTCTATGCGGTGCCGTTCGTCTGGGTCGTGCCCCGGGAGAAAATTGCCTCTGGCGGTCATATGATCATCAGTGACATTCCGCGCATTCCGAAAGAGTCGGTCAATTCTAAGTATAAAAATTTCCATTGGGGGGACTTTACGCAAAGCCTCTTCGACGCCTACGAGAAGGGCGGCGACACGACCGTATTGCCCGACGCAGACGGTAATATCACCGAAGGCCCCGGCTTTAATGTGTTCATGATCCGTGAGGGCGCTGTGTTCACCGGCCCTGATAATGTGCTGGAAGGTATCACGCGGCGGACGGTCTTGGAGCTGTGCGCTGAAATAGGCGTTGAAACGCGCGTACAGACATTCAAGGCCGATGATATGCGCGCGGCGGACGAGATCTTCATCTCAAGCACGGCGGGCGGCATTATGCCTATCACTAAAATTGACCACACCATTTTGGGAAATGGAGTCCCCGGGCCCCTCACCACCCGCCTCTTCAATTTATATTGGGCCAATAAACTAAGCGGTTGGCATGGCACGCCGGTGAATTATGACTAGAATTTTCGGCCAATAGAGGCGATACCTTCAGCTTCTGAGCATCCCCATAGTTAAGTAGAAAGACACTCGACAATGACCGTGACCGAAGGCGAACTTCTGTGGACTCCGTCTGACGACTTTGTGGCCAACTCCAATGTGATGAAACTGATCGCCTGGTTGAAGGAAAATCGGGGTCTCGAGTTTGCCGACTATCAATCGTTGTGGCAGTGGTCGGTCACCGACACTGAGGCGTTCTGGGGCGCACTGTGGGATTACTTCGGGATCATGTCCGACACCCCTTTTGACAAAGTCATTGATAATCTGAAGATCAAACCGGGCGGCCGCTGGTTCACCGGCGCGAAGGTCAATTTGACCGAACATGTGATGCGCATGGCCCGGCCGGGCGAGCCGGCCTTTTATCATCTGTCCGAAACCCGGCCTTTAGGCGTAATGAATTGGGAAGAACTGGGCCGGCAAATTCGCATCATGGGAAGCCAGTTGCGGGTGATGGGAATAAAGCCGGGCGATGCGGTCTGCGCCATCATGCCCAATATCCCCGAGACCGCCATGCTGATGCTGGCAGTAATTGCAGTTGGTGCGGTGTGGTCGGTGGCCGCGCCGGAGTTTGGTGAACGCACTATTCTGGATCGATTTACCCAAATAAAACCCAAATTACTGGTGGTTGCGGATGGCTATCAGTTCGGCGGCAAGGACTTCGACCGCAGAACGCAGATCAAGACCATCGTCGGCGAACTGCAAGATAGTTTGGAGCAGGTGATCTACCTTCCCTATTTGATGCCGGATAATCCGGAACCCTGCGTGGACGCGGTGCTGTGGGACACGGTGATGTCGGGCGACGATCCGGGCGCAGACAATTTCAAATACGAAAGGGTGGGATCAGACCACCCCATGTGGGTGCTGTTTTCATCCGGCACCACGGGCCTGCCCAAAGCCATTGTTCATGGCCACATAGGCATCCTCATTGAATTGCTGAAAACCCATAACTTTCACATTAATCTAAAACCCGGCGACGTCGGCTTCTTTTACACCACCGCCGGCTGGATGATGTTCAACTACGTGGTCACCATGTTGCTGGCCGGTGCGACCGCGGTTTTGTATGACGGCAACCCCGCCTACCCCACGGCAGACGTGCTGTGGAAAATGGCCGCCGACACCGGCGCCACGTCGTTCGGCGCCAGTCCCACATACGTTCAAGCGCTGCAAAATCTCGGTCTTGAGCCCGGCAAAAACCATGACCTGAGCGCCCTATCGAGCATCATATTGGGGGGCGCGCCATCGACCCCTGAAACCTTCGAGTGGTTCTACAAATCGGTCAAACCGGACCTGTGGGTCACCTCCCAAAGCGGCGGTACCGAGCTGTGCAGCGGCCTTGTGGGCGCAACCCCTACCCAGCCCGTGTACGCGGGCGAAATTCAAACCCGGAATTTGGGCATGGATATCGATACCTGGGGAGAAAACAATGAGTCACTCGTTGGCGACGTGGGCGAATTGGTGTGCAAAACACCGTTCCCATCCATGCCGCTTTACTTTCTGAACGATAAAAATAATGAACGCTACAACTCATCCTACTTCGATGACATTCCCGGCGTATGGCGGCACGGTGATTTCATCAAAATCAATGAACGTGGCGGCTGCTACATCTATGGGCGCTCGGATTCAACGCTCAATCGGTTTGGCGTCCGCATCGGCACCGCCGAGATATATCGCATTGTCGATAATCTGCCGGAAATCGCCGACAGTCTTGTGATCTGCATTGAGCTTCCGGGCGGCAGCTATTATATGCCCATGTTCGTGCATTTAGCCGAAGGGCAAACGCTCGATGATGCCTTGACCAAAAAGATCGCCAGTGAACTGCGGACCCATTGCTCGCCCCGTCACGTACCGGATAAAGTCATCCAAGTTAACGCAGTGCCCTACACGCTGACCGGCAAAAAGATGGAAGTCCCGGTGCGCAAACTATTGATGGGATGGACATTTGAGAAAGCCGCCAGCCGGGACGCTATGAGCAACCCGGAGTCGATCGAGTTTTTCGTCAATTACGTGGCCACCACCGATGATTACTCGCTGGACGGGTAAATGAATGTATGTTCACTTTCTAATGACGTCCGAGCCTGAGAAAGGTACGTTGGGGTAAGGATTAATCCAAAGATTTTTACCGTGGGGAAAAACCAATGCGTTTCGTTGAAGAGCTAACAATTCCGTTTACTGAACTGTCCGGCGCCGACGCTGATTTGACCGAAGAAGAGCGTGCCATTCAGCAATCCATCCGTCGTTTTTCCTTGGACGTGCTGCGTCCCAATGGCGTTATCTGCGACAAAATGACAGCCGAGGAGATGATCGCGCCCGGGTCGTTGTTTTGGGACACCATGGAGCAGTTCAAGGAACTGGGTCTGGATTACAAGTCGACCGAAGGGATGGAACCCAAAATTGCCGGCCGCATGATGTCGATCGTGTTTGAGGAGCTGTCCTGGGGCGATATCGGCCTGGCGTTCAGTGCGCTGGTTTCAAGCTTCCCAGATGGGGCGGCCCATGGCGCTGGCCGTGATGATTTGGCCGAGTGGTGCGCTCCTCAGTTTGGCTGCTGGATCATCACCCAACCGGATCGCGGTTCGGATTCGCTGTTTACCGACGCCAATGAAATCGCCGCAGGTGGGAAACCCAGCCGCGGCAACCTCACCGCCAAATGGATGGACGATCATGTGGTGTTGAACGGCCAATCATCGGCCTGGGTGTCAGGTGGTCCCGTGGCGACCTGCGCCATTGTCCAAGTACCCTGCGATTATGGTGACGGCATCCTCAAGGAAGACGGCAGCGCCAACGGGGTTTCGCTTATCTGCGACCTCGCCAAAGATGGTGTCAGCAAAGGAAAGCCACTGGAGAAATTAGGTCAGCGCTGTTTGCCCCAGGGCGAAGTTTTCTTCGACAACGTAAAAGTATCCCATGACAACGTATTGTGGTCCCATGACCAGTACGCCAATTCGGTTTTCTCCATGCTGACCGACGGCAACATGTCGCTGGGGCCGTCGTTTGTTGGCCTCGCCCAGGCGGCACTGGATCACGCCACCGCCTACGTGCACGAGCGCAAACAAGGCGGTGCGACCTTGATGGAGCATCAGCACGTCCGTCATCGGCTTTACAAAATGTTCGAAAAAGTTGAAGCCGGGCGCGCCCTGGGCCGCCGGGTGATGGAATACAATCACGTGGCGCCCTCGCCCCACCTCATGTACTCGGTCCCCAGCAAAGTATTCTGCGGGGACGTGGCGGTCGAAGTGACCAATGAAGCCATGCAATTGTTTGGCGGCAATGGCCTCACCAAAGAATATCCGATGGAGAAGTTGATGCGCGACGCGCGCCCAGCAACCGTCGAAGATGGCGAAAACCACGTCCTCGGTTTGATGGCGGCCAATTGGATATCGAAGTGCTTCGACGCCTCTAACTAGACTAACAATTAAAGTCTACTCAGGCGCCGCTGCTCTCACCGGGTGGCGGCACTGCTGCGTTCAGGGCCTGCTTGAGCACATCCATGTCGCCGATGTGATTGGCAAGGATCAGGATCAGCCGCGCGTTCAAGTCTCGGCTTTTGTCTTCGGACAGGCCGTAATGCGTATTCAACAACGCTTCATAAAAATCGTCCGGGCGGTCCAAGTTGGGATCAAGGTTGAGATTTTCGGTCATGGCTCCAGTCCTATTGCGCGCCCTACGGCGGTTTCCACTTTTTTGATATCGAACGCGCGCCAGCGCCCTGCAATATGCTGGTCCGGGCGGATCAGATACGCCGTGCCCGGCTGTCCATCATAACGCGCGGCAGTTTGACTTTCCGGGTCTACAGCGACGATAGACACCGGAACTCTTGATACTACCATCACCGGTGGTGCTTGATCGGACGAGCCAAAATAAAGCACCACAAATTGACCGCCCAATTGTTCGAGCAACCAGGTGCCGTTCGCCAATGGCGCGTCGATTGCCGGCGCGCCCGGAGCTGGGCCGCAGGCAAACACATGCGCGTCGGGGGTGTTGAGGGGCGACCCGTCATAGCGCGTTGGCAGGGACAGGCGGCCGCTGTTGACCAACGGACGGGCAAACGGGTAGTGCTCGGCCAAATCCAGAACCGCATCGCGGAACAACCGGCTGATCGGGCTTTTGGGGGTGATAAAATCAGTGCTGCGGGTCGAATTCATCAAATTCTCATGAGCTGCCCGACCGCGCTCATCATCGTAACTATCGAGCAAGCCGTCGGGCGCGAGATCCTTGGTAACCAGCGCCAATTTCCATGCCAGGTTATCTGCATCCTGCACCCCACTGTTGGCGCCGCGCGCGCCAAAGGGCGACACCTGGTGGGCCGCATCCCCCATAAACAGGACGCGCCCGTGACGAAATTGATCCAAACGGCGACACTTGAAAGTATAGACGCTGGCCCACTCGATATCGAAAGCGACATCGTCGCCGAGCATGGCGCGGATACGCGGCACCAGGCGATCTGTCCGGGTTTCCAACTCTGGATCCGCCTCCCTACCGATCTGGAAATCGAGCCGCCACACATTGTCGGCCTGCTTGTGCAGCAGCGCCGATTGGCCCCGGTTAAAGGGCGGATCGAACCAGAACCAGCGCTCGCTGGGAAAATCCGCCGTCATGATGATGTCACAGATGAGAAACTGGTCGTAGAACACCCGGCCTTCGAAATCGAGGCCCATCAGGGCACGCAGGGAGCTGCGGGCCCCGTCGGCAGCAATGACGGTGTCGGCCAGAAGCGTGTAGGGTTCATCGGGGGTGTCGATAGTCAGTGCCGCTCGATCCGGCGTTTGATCAAATCCGGTGACGGCGTTCTTCCAACGCAGGTCAATCCCGTCGAGCTCTGTCGCGCGGGCGACCAGCATTTCTTCCATGTGATATTGCTGTAAGTTAACGAAGGCTGGCATGCGGTGGCCTTCTTCGGGCAGTAGGTCAAAGCTGTACACCAGCCGCTCACCAAAGCGCACCCGTCCGACTTTCCACGTGACGCCTTTATCAACCATGGGCGCGGCGACCCCGAGCCGGTTCCATATCTCAAGTGTGCGCTTCGCGTAGCAAATGGCGCGGGAGCCGACGCTTACCGTGTCGTCATCATCCAGCACCACCGAACGCACCCCGTGTTGCGCCAAGTCGATGGCCATGCTGAGCCCAACCGGCCCGGCGCCAACAATAACAACCAGGTGGTGGGCGGATGCAGCCGCGCTCTGATCCGGGCTGCGGACGTAATCAAAGGTGGGATTTTGCCGAGGCCTCAGCCGGGTTTCCACGCTCCGTGGTCCTCGGGGAGCCGGTCAGTCGCCCTCCAATGCCACCCACATGTCGCGATCCCGGTCGGCCGTCCAAATCCGCGGATCGTCGGTGCCCCCGGCCTCGTCATAAGCGCGCGAAACGTCAAACGGTAGGCAATGGTCGAAGATCACCCATTCGCCAAACTGGGGTTGCAGCAAATTATAGGTTTCGGTGTAGGCCTCACCCAATGACTTACCCGCCTTGACCCCGTTTTCAACCGCGCCATACATTTGAGTAACGAACGAGCGCGTGCCTTCAATGGCGGCGGCGACCGTCTCCGGCGTTGTGAGTGCATCGCCACGCCCCGGCACCAGCGCGACCGGGTCAAGCGCCATTGCATTATCGAGAGTTTGCGGCCAGTCGCGTAAGTAGGCGTCGCCGGTGTAAGGGGTCGCGCCATATTCCACCAGATCGCCACTGAACAGCACCCTCTCTTTCGGCAACCAGGCGACGATGTCGCCCTTGGTGTGGGCGCGGCCGATGTGCATCAAGCGCACTTCGCGATTGCCCAGCCACAAGGTCATTTCGGTCTCGAACGTTTGCGTGGGCCAGGTGAGACCCGGCACGGTCTCGACCGACTGGAACAGTCGCGGGAAGCGGGCAACCTCGGATTCGTAATCCGCCTGACCACGCTCGACGATTAGGTCGCGGGTGGCCGCGCTCGAAATAATCTCGCTCGCTCCGTAGCCCGATGCGCCCAGCACCCGCACAGCGTGGTAGTGGCTCAGCACCACATATTTAATCGGTTTGTCGGTCACCTCTCGGATGCGCTTAATCACGTCCTGAGCCATCACCGGCGTTGCTTGGGCGTCCATCACCATCACGCAATCATCGCCAATGACAACGCCCGTGTTTGGATCGCCCTCGGCAGTGTAGGCGTACACGCCGTCGGCCAGCTCGGCGAAAGTAATGTTCTTTTCTTCCAAATCCGCCGCCGATGCGAAGGTTTTAACTTCCCCGTCTATTGCCATGGTGATTTCCCTCTTGTGTTCAATTCTGTATCTCCATCATACCCGTTCACAGGATTTCTACAGGACAAATTCCATCGTCGGCAAAAACCGTCCTTCAATACTGTCAGACGGCACACGACCCAAGGTAATCGCCCCATACGGTGATAAAAGCCCTCGGCGTTGGGATCGGCATCAATCCTGATTTTACGCAATCCATGGCGCTGGGCGATAAGGATCATGTTGCCCCACAATTAAGCGCCAACGCCTGTCCCTATTTGCTCGGGGTCAACGAAAAAAAAGGTGAGCTCAGCCAACCCTGTCTCCGACGTTCTGGTCAGCAGGTAAAATCCGTAGATGGCCAAGCCGTCCTGGAAAATCCCACTCAATTCAGTGTTGAGATATGCGGGCGGCACCGTCAGTTCGCCTCGGCATGCGGCCATGAAGCCCGCGTCATAACCCCAGTGCGCTTTGGAGCGGAACGCGAGGTCGGTTAGCGCCACCGCGTCCTCGGACATCGCCCTTTTGATGCTCAAGAAAGTGCCTTGGTGAGCGGTGTAAATGCTGTATCCGGCGGCACTTCGATGCCGAAATAGGTTTTCAATGCGTTTACGTAGTCATCCCCCGGGGCGATCACAGACGTTGTTGTATCGCTGTTGTGGCGCACTTTTAATTCGTTTTCCACGAGGATCGTGCGTCCTTCCGGGTTCGGCAGGGCGACGATGCGGGTTTGCCCAAACGGTGACTGGGGCGATGTGGACATAAAGTAGTTGGCAGGTTCGTAGTCGACCCGATAAAGCGGCTCCAAGGTAAAGGCGTAGAGATCGAGCCAACCATCGGGCAGCAGCGCTTCCAGCACATACAAGTCGTCGCGCTCCCGCTTGAGGCGGAAGGTCTCACCGTGCTGCGAGATCTCCAAGTTGAACAGGAACTTTATCGGCGCAATCATACCGTTGCCGCCAAACCCCACGTCGGCCAGCCAACGCTCGCCGTCGATGGTGACGCTGAGCAACTGATGCAAACGGGGGGCAACCAGGAGACTACCGTAGCGGACCCGCGCCGCCAAACGCTCCATTTGAAATCCGAGGGCTTCCAGCACTACCGAAAACAATCCATTTAACTCAAAGCAGTAGCCACCGCGCTTGCCATAAACCATCTTGTTCATCATCTCGGCAATCCCCAGTGATATGGGCTCGCCCATCTGGATAGCGAGGTTCTCAAACGGGATCGAAAATACTTGCGCCGTATGCAGGTCGTGCAAAACTTGAAGCGTTGGCTCGCGCGACCCGGCATAGCCGATGCGTTTCATATATACGTCCAAATCCAAGGCATCGGTGCTCACCTTCCCTCTCCTTTGGTCACCACAACGGTTTGATCGATCGCGCCAAAAATACTGCGTCCGTGCCGGTTCAGCATCTCGATCCGTACCCGGTCGCCATTTTTGAGAAAGGATGTTTTGGGTTCTCCCTCGTCCAACGTTTCAATCATCCGGCGCTCGGCAATACAGCATGACCCTCGGCTGCGGTCCGCATTGGCGACCGTGCCCGAGCCAATAATCGTACCGGCGCACAGATTGCGTGTCCGCGCAGCGTGTTGAATGAGACGTGGAAATCCGAACACCATGTCGTCACCGGCTTCGGGCGCACCGAATGGCACATCATTCAAGTGGCACACCAGCGGCAAGTGTACGCGGCCCTCCCGCCATGCGGGCTCAAGTTCGTTTGGGGTTACCGCCACCGGCGAAAATCCCGTGGCCGGTTTGGATTGGTAGAAACCGAAACCTTTCGCGAGTTCAGCCGGCACCAGGTTCCGCAGCGAAACGTCGTTTGCCAGCATAATCAAGCGGATCGCCGCCCCCGCCGCGCCTTCGTCCGCACCCATGAAAACGTCGCCGGTGATAATCGCAATCTCTCCTTCGAAGTCGATGCCCCAGGCCTCATCAAGGACGACGATATCGTCCCGAGAGCCGATAAATCCGTCCGACCCGCCCTGATACATGAGCGGCTCGGTCCAATAACTTTCGGGCAACTCGACGCTGCGTGCTTTCCGGATCAACTCAACGTGCGTGACATACGAACTTGCGTCCGCCCATTGATACGCCCGTGGTAATGGCGCCGCACACTCGGATGGATCAAAGGGGAAGGCCTCGTCGACCGCCCCTTGTTCCAGGGATATTGACACTGTCTCCAATTGCGGCGCAACCGACGTCCAATCATCCATCACTTCTTGAAGCGTAGCCGCGATATCCGGCACTTCAACCGCTTGGGTTAGGTCCCGGCTCACCACCACCAGATTGCCGTCGCGGCCACTTTTAAGGGAAGCGAGTTTCATAAAGTGGGCGCGTTCACGCGTCCTTGTACGCGTCCGGGTCGAACCAGGACTTCACATAACCATCCCATTCCACTGTGGGCATCGCTGGTCCCGGGTCTAAAGGATCGCGGGTGTCAATCATCACCGCCACTTCATCGATGTTAGTTTTGGGCTTGGTCAAAGACGCGCGATATGCCTTGGGGTGCGGCCCATGGGAGAAGCCCGCCGGGTGCCAGGTCATCATGCCAGGGTGGATGTTGTCGCGGCTGAAGAAGTCTCCGCGGTGGTAAAATAACACTTCATCATAATCGTCGTTGCTGTGGAAGAACGGCACTTTAAGGGCGCCCGGGTCGCTTTCTACCGGTCGCGGACAGAACGTGCAGATAACGAAGCGATCGGACACAAACGTCGTGTGCGCCGAGGGCGGCACATGGTAGCGGTGGCTCATGATCGGGCGAATGTCACGCCAATTGACCCGCACCACCACATTGTCGCCCTTCCAGCCCTGGGCATCCAAGGGGTTATACGGATAAGTCACCGTCGATAGTTCATTTCGGCGCTTGACCACCACCCGCCACTCATTGTCGGTCTGCTGCGCGCGGAACGCATCATCGATGCGCGGCGTATCCAGCACTGCCGGGTCGAATATGGCGTGGTCGCCGAGCATGCCCTTGTCGGGTAGAGTGAAGCCGCTGTTGGTCGCCTCCACGAGCAACAAGTCTGTGGTTTCCGAAGGTTCGAGCCGCCACAAGGTGCCGCGCGGCAAAACTATATAGTCACCGTCGCGATAATCTAAACGACCGAAATCGCAATAGAGGTCTCCCTTGCCTGCATGCACAAACAGAACATCGGCGCCATCGCTGTTACGGGCGAGCATGCCCATGGCGCGTTCGCACCGCCACGCGCGGATTTTGACGTGGGTATTGCCGAGCAAAGCCTTCGCCGTCCACGGCGTTGGTCCGCCGCAATCCAGGTCGTTGATGTCGTAGGCGCGCGGGCGCAGCGGTCCTTCCCAATCGGTCCAGCCGGTGGGTGGATGGGCGTGGTAAATATGAGTGGCAGCGCCGAAAAAGCCTTCGCGTCCCATTTCGCGCTCGTAGGTGCCTTCGGGTAAGTCGGCGTGAGCCTGACGCGACACCCGCCCTTCCATGCGCGGCAGACTAATTTGTCGTTTCATGGTCTGTCGTTTCCTCCCTCATGCGCAGACCCAGCAAATTAGCACAATCTATCTGGCCATGAGCGATACAGACCACGGGAAGGTACGGTTGAGCCGGAGAACCTTCTGGATTCCTCAACTTTCCGGCAATTGAGTGATCTTTTCGTCGGCCATTAGCTTCGCTTCTTCAATTTGCTCGGGGGTCATCCGGTCTTCAACCTGAGCCATCAAGAAATGCGCGCGGCTAACACCGCCCTTTGCGGCCAGATTGAACCACAGGTGTGCCTTGAGAATATCGATCGGCACGCCGTTACCGAAAAAGTACAAAAAACCAAGGTTCGCTGCCGAAGAAGGGTCGCCCTTGAGGGCCGCCTTTTCAAATTTTATCGCGGCCTCCGTATATTTCGCCTCCAGCTCTTCACCATACTGATAATATTTCGCAATACTGACGTTCTCAGGTGCTTTTTTGGTTATATCTTTGTCGATCGTGGTCCATCTACGCTCTTTTTGCGTCTCAAGCACGTCCATCATATAGCTCGGAATACCTATAAATATTTCGTACCACTCGTCCAAAATTTCGCCGGCGGTTCGAGTCGTCTCTGCTCCATTTGAAAATCTGCGCACACCGACCACCCTATTGCGCTCGCGCATATACTCTCGCTGAAACATGTTTTTGGCGTCCCGCAGCGTCTTCGCCAAGATCTTGTCTTCGGACTTACGGGGTTGATAGGGCGACTCTGCCGCCGCCTTGGTGGCCCGTGCGATCTGGTCTGCCGTCATCATCTTTGAAATTTTAACGAGGCGTGTATTGGTGCGCTCAAAACCGCCTTTTTGTGCCAGCAGGTACCACATGTAGGCCTTTTCCAAGTCCTGGGTAAAATTGCCTCCGCCATCGGCATAGAGGTCAGCCAAGTTAAACTGCGACCACGGGTGGCCGGCCCGAGCGGCCTTGGTAAAGTATACCGAGGCTTTCTGGTGATCGACTTCCAGACCTTCGCCATACCGATACATCCAGCCGATGCGAATGAGGGTACTGGCGTCGGTCTGTTCTCCGAAGGCCATCCAAGCGGCGATCGCCCCCTCATAATCTCTAATGGTATACGCATCCCATCCGGGCTCATCCCAACCGCCAACGACGACTTTTTTGGCAAACGCCCCTGGTGATCCTAGAAGCAGCCCAAAAATCAATACTGCTGTGAACCACAATCGAATCATGCCTTCCTCCGCGCGACTTAAGGTGAGAACCTGACGTTTTCGTAATCTCGCTGGCGGCTATGAACAACACAAACGCTAAGAAAGCAAGTATAAGCAGCGTCCGCCCGCACAATGTATAGTGCCTCGATTCTTAAAATATCTAACAAAGTACCCCCTGTGACGAAGCCCCTTATTCTCAGTGTTCTTGACCAATCGCCAATCCGCTCGGGTGCAACCGCCGCCGACGCGGTCAATGAAACCATCGCGCTCGCCCAAGCAACGGAACGCCTTGGCTATCAGCGATATTGGCTGGCTGAGCACCATAATACCGAGGGACTCGCCGGGTGCGCGCCCGAGATCATGATCACGCGCGTGGCCGCTGCCACGTCGAGCATCCGGGTCGGATCGGGTGGCGTGATGATCAACCATTACAGTCCCTACAAATTAGCCGAGATGTTTCGCCTTTTAGAGGTTATGTTTCCGGGCCGCATTGATTTGGGTCTCGGCCGCGCGCCCGGGTCCGACCCGCGCACGGCACAGGCGCTGGCCTACGGCTCCAACATTGGCGTCGACTATATCCCGACCAAACTCCACGACCTGGTTGCCTTCTTGACCGATACCGACCCTTCGAACGATGGCTTCCGCACGGTGCATGCGACCCCTCGCCCCGAAGGTGTGCCCGATCTTTGGATGCTGGGCTCGAGCAATGGCGGCGGCGCCTTTGCCGCGCATTTCGGTTTTGGCTTTTCGTTCGCCGATTTCTTCGGCGCCATGGATGGCACAGAAGTCATGGCGAGCTACTTTCGCGACTATCAACCCTCAGACCTGTGCCCCGAGCCACGCGGGAATGTTTGCGTTTTTGTGCTGTGCGCCGACACCCATGCCCGGGCGGAAAAATTGGCCAAAAGCCGCGACTTGTGGAGGCTCAAGATCGACAAAGGCGATATCGGGCCCTATCCGTCGCTTAAGGAAGCTGAGGCTTATGAGTATCAGCCGTACGAGCAAGACCAAGTGGACGCGCATCGCCGCAGCGCAATTATTGGCACGCCCGGTGAGGTCAAACAGGAAATCGAAGCCGTCGCCGCACGCTACGGGGTGAATGACATCGCAATCGTGACCATCTGCCACGACCCCCAGGCCCGCATCCACTCCTACGAACTCGTCGCCGAGGCATTTGAGCTTACACCCTTATAAGTAAAGGGTGTTTCAAAGCGGCTGCTGGCTGATTTGTGATCCGAGCGGATAAGGATATAGTATTAGGTTCTTGGCCCGCGCCTGGCCCAACACCGGGCAGCGGGCTAAATGTGACACTTAGGGGGAAGGGCGTATGTCCAACAGATTGTGGGTATTCGAAGACCGGTGGAGTCGGCGGGATGAAGTGCATTACGGCGACCGGGTGGTGCGCTGCTACAAAGACCGACCGGCAACCCTGGACCAGGTGTTTCGCAACACGGTAGCTCAATCCCCCGATGCGCCCGCCGTGGTGCTGGAGCGCGATACGGTTGATTACGCGACCCTCGACACCCT
>JAPYRI010000025.1 GCA_029941135.1 Alphaproteobacteria bacterium
GAGCAAATCTAGCTCAGTGGGATTCAAGCCTTTGGGCACTTCGAGAAACAAATCGGTGACACCGCGCAGCAACTCACGCCGGCCTTCACTTGTGTTCTCGTGAGCCAGATCAACTAAGTTATTCAGGATTTTGCTTTTTTTTCACGTTAAAGGCCGTTGTCTTGGTACATTAAAGCATACATTGTAAACAAATATCGTAAACGACGAGTTACAGAAACAAAATATATTTATGTATAAAAAACAATATATTAAGAGTTCTTGTTAAACTAATCTGAGGGCGTTCAATGGTACTTGAAGTTTTGCTATCAAAGATCAATTTGTGGACGATTCTGCATCTAACAACGTCCAGTTTTATGAGGGTCTGAAAGGTGAGCGAGTTTGTCGCCATAGATTTTGAGACAGCGAATGTCGGAAGAGATAGCGCTTGTGCGATTGGTCTTATTAGAGTTTCAGATGGCAAGATTGTGCACGAAGAATGCCACCTTATAAGGCCCCCATCATCGTACTTCCAGTTCACTTACATCCACGGCCTAACGTGGGGCGACGTGGCTGGTTCGCCTGATTTCGGCGCGGTTTGGGATGTAATAGGACGGCAGTTCGACAATATCGATTTTATAGCCGCTCATAATGCCTCATTTGATCGTGGGGTTTTGAATGCTTGTTGTGATACATACGGTCTGGCCAGCCCGGGTTTGTCATATTTATGTACCGTTCAATTGGCCCGTAAAATGTGGAGTTTGCGGCCAACAAAATTGCCTGATGTCTGTAACTATCTTGGTATTAAACTCGACCATCACCATGCGGATTCGGATGCACGTGCCTGCGCCCAGATTGTGATCGTCGCTGAAGAATACGGCTGGCGCCACGACCCGGCGAAATGAAAATGTAAATTTTATTATTTTGAATTCGGCTAAAATGCCGTTTTCGTCTCAAGGGTTATTTTATGGTCAAGCGGCTCGAAAATGTGCCGGGTTTTTCAATCGATAAGGTCGCTGCGGCAGCCGGAGACGACCCTGAAGTTTTGCGCCTTGAAAATTTAGATTCGGATATCCGTCCACCGCTCATTGCTATAGAAGCTACGCGTCGCGCTATCGATCTTGATGAAGCCAACAGTTACCTGCCATTTCACGGTCAGCAAGACATGCGGGTCGCTGCAACCGAACATGTTTCACGCCAAAGCGGCGTTGAATATGATCCCGATCAAAATTGCGTCATTACGGCCGGGGGGACTGTCGGGTACATGAATGCGCTCCTCGCGACTATCGAGGAAGGTGATGAAGTCATTCTGACCGACCCGACTTATGCCGGCATGATCAATCGAGTGCGGCTGGCGGGCGGCGCTCCAAAACTGGTGCCATTCCACATGATCGATGGTGCGTGGCGGCTGGACTTGAAGGCTCTGGCCGAGGTGATCACAGACCGAACCCGGATGTTTTTCATCATGAATCCATCCATGCCGTCAGGGGCGGTCTTAAATCGCGAAGAATGGACGGCGATTACTGACGCTTGCCGCAAGGCAGATGCCTGGCTGCTATATAACGCCGCCATGGAGCGGATATTGTTTGATGGCTTGCCGGTGATCCATCCAGCCGAGTTTCCTGGCATGGCCGAGCGCACCATAACGGTTGGCTCGGTTGCCAAAGAATACAGTATGATCGGCTGGCGCGTTGGTTGGATCGTCGGACCAAACACTGTGATGGACGATATCGCGCGCGTCAGCATATACAATGTGGTGTCGCCCGTGGGCTTGACCCAATCCGGGGCAGCCGCCGCTTTGCGGACACCGGTAGATTACTTGAATGCCGCTGTTACCGAATGGCAAAACCGCAGAAATTTGGTTTTGGATGAACTTGCCGGATTGCCGATTATGGCGCCGCAAGGCGGGTACTCAATGTTACTGGATACTGGACAAATGGGGTTCGGTTCATTTGAAGCTTCTGAGCGTTTGCTCGATGCCGGAAAAATTGCCGCCACGCCGATGCGGGATTGGGGCGAAATGAATGGTGATCAATTTGTCCGGTTGGTGTTTAGCAATGAGCCGGTTGAACGGCTTAAAGGTATTCGAGATCGAATTGAAGCGGCGCTTGTGAAAGGATGAGAGACGTGAGTATGAAAATTGGTGTTCGATCAGTACTGGCGATCGGTTTTTTTCTGGCATTCGCCCCTTCACTGCATAGCGGTGAGACAGGCAACAATAATCTAAAGGCAGCCATTGCCGGAGATCAGCGCTCGGTAGATCATAAAGCGCGTGATCAGTACCGGCATCCACTCGAAACACTGGGCTGGTTCGACGTTCAATCTAATATGGCCGTTGTAGAAGTCAGCCCAGGCGGGAAGGGTTGGTACACGGAAATTTTGGCGCCGTATCTGCGCGATCAAGGCAAGTTATATGCGGCCAGCTATAACCCCAAGTCTGAGCGCGAATATTATCGGCGAAATGAAAAAGTATTCAGCGACAAGTTGGCGGCAACGCCGAATGTTTACGACAAGGTTATTGTAACCGTGATGTCCAAAGAAATCATGGAAATCGCGCCTGATGGATCGGCGGACCGAGTACTGACTTTTCGCAACATTCACAACTGGATGAAGGGGGAATATGCGGACGCGGTTTTTGCCGCCATGTTTACCGCTCTTAAACCGGGAGGAATACTTGGCGTGGTCGAACACCGTGCGGCAGATGGGTTAATCGACGTGAAAGCCGTGTCTGGGTACGTTTCCGAAGCTCAGGCCATCGCGCTGGCCGAAGGAGCTGGGTTCAAGTTACTTGGCAGGTCAGAGATAAATGCCAACCCAGAAGACACGAAAGACCATCCTAAGGGCGTTTGGACTCTACCGCCTTCGTACCGGATGGGTGACCTTAATCGCGGTATTTATGCGGCCATCGGTGAAAGTGATCGTATGACACTAAAATTTGTAAAGCTGGTACCGTAATTCTTTAAATAAATTCAGACCATACAGCGGCCCTGAGGTAATCTTGTCAGCGTGTTGTGGGGATCGACTTTAATTTCGGGAAGGATCAGCCAATGACAGTAAATGTGGGAATGGGATTGGCGGATATGCCGTTTGGGCATCCGGACGAATTTTGGCGTTGGGTCGATATGTGCGAGCACGGGGGTGTGGATTCTATCTGGCAGACGGATCGCCTCATATCGGATGATCCCATGCTGGAGTGTATGAGTGTGATGGCTGCTTTGGCCGGGGGCACAAAACGCCTCAAGTTCGGCATGAATGTTGTGTCGGTCGCACTTCGCGATCCTTTGCTATTGGCCAAACAATGCGCGACCGTTGATTTCCTCAGCAACGGCAGAATTTTGCCAGCATTTGGTGTCGGCAGTAATTTCTCGCCGGAGTGGAAAGCAACCAATCTACCCACAAAAGGGCGCGGGTTGCGCACAGATGAAGGTCTCGAGATCATTTCACGTTTATGGGCGGAAGAGAGCGTCAACTTTCAAGGTAAATATTTCCAGTATGAAAACGTGAGAATTAATCCGAAACCGGTACAGAAACTGTTGCCACTTTGGCTCGGTGGTGCAAGTGAAGCCGCAATCAGGCGCACAGCTAAATATGGGACCGGATGGATAGCTGGATTGAATAGTCCGAAAGAAACGGCGCCGGTTATTGCGGCGATTAAAAAGGCGGTAAAAGAAGAAGGGAGGCATATCGACGATGACCATTACGGAGCAGGTTTTTTCTACCGCTTTGGAAGCTGGGACGACGATGTGTGCAAAGCTAAAATCGATGGATATGCCCGCTTAACTGGAAAAGACCCGCGCAATTACCTAGCCGTAGGTGATGCTGGGGATATATTGAAACGTATCCGGCAGTTTGTAAAAGCAGGTGCGGAAAAGTTTGTTCTCCTGCCTATCGCGGCGGGTGTAGAAGACACTTTGGATCAGACCCGATTTTTGATAAACGAAGTTTTGTCTGAATTTTAAGGCTTTGGTATCGCCGATGGGTAATGTCGGGGGCCGCTTTGCTTGGATTCCGGTGAATTAAAGTAAGCCCATCGATTTGAAACTAACGTGCCTGCCCTTGCCGATGATCAAGTGATCATGCGCGATAATGCCGAGAGATTTCCCCGCCGCGACAACCTTTTCAGTAATTGCAATATCGGAGCCTGACGGGGACGGATCACCGCTCGGGTGATTATGAACCAAAATGACAGCCGACGCGCCGAGTTCGAGCGCCCGCTTAATTACTTCCCAGGGGTATACCGGTGCGTGATCGACGGTCCCGCTTTGTTGAACTTCGTCAGCGATCAGTTGGTTTTTGCGATCCAAAAAAAGAACACGGAATTGCTCGTTATTTTTATGGCCCATTGCCTCCTGACAATAATCAATCAGGGCCTGCCAAGACGATAACACCGGTCGCAGCAGGACTTGACCCTGGGATAACCTGAGCGCTGCAGCTTCAGCTACTTTTATGGCTGTGACCGTTGCTTCACCCACGCCTTTGACTTCCGCCAAACGCCGTGGCGACGCCGTTAATATGGCGGCAAAGGAGCCAAAATGTTTCATCAATCGTTTTGCTAGCGGTTTTAGATCACCAAGAGGTCTCGATTGGAAGAGTAAGAGTTCCAACATTTCATAGTCGGGCAATGCCTCTGGGCCCGCTTTCAAAAAACGCCCCCGTAAGCGTTTGCGGTGGCCCAAGGGGTCCGGTTTATCAGTCATCTTGTTGAGCGCAAGATCAGTCGTAGGGGGGGTGTGTTTTACCAGACAGAGACTGCGTGAAAATCTCGCAGCCATTAGCGGTAACGCCGACACAATGTTCGAACTGAGCAGTCAGTGAACGATCTTTGGTGACGGCGGTCCAGCCATCGTCCAACAGTTTGACCATATGTTTTCCCAGATTAATCATGGGTTCAATGGTAAATATCATGCCTTCTTTGATCTCCAGCCCGGTTCCGGGTGAGCCGTAATGGAGTACATTGGGGGCATCGTGAAATACTTGCCCAATGCCATGGCCGCAAAAATCCCGCACCACAGAACATCTTTCGCTTTCGGCATAACTTTGAATGGCATATCCAACGTCACCAAAAGTGGCGCCCGGTCGCACGGCTTCCATCCCTCGCCTTAAGCTCTCATAGGTGACGTCCACCAATCTTCGTGCCTTGCGCGATACGTCGCCCACCAAAAACATCCGACTCGAGTCGCCATGCCAGCCGTTCACGACAACGGTGATGTCTATGTTGACGATGTCACCCTTACGCAAAGGTTTGTCATTTGGAATGCCGTGACAAACCACATGATTGATGGATGTACAGATGGACTTGCTGAACCCACGGTAGTTGAGTGGCGCCGACAAACCACCCCGTTCAAGGGTGAAATTGTGGCACAAACGGTTAAGTTCGTTAGTGGTTACAACTGGTTCCACTTTTGAGGTGATAAAATCCAGGGTTTTTGCTGCCAACCGGCCAGCCTTGCGCATGCCCTCAAAAGCATCAGGACCATGAATTTTGATGGCGCCGGTGTTTATTGAGGCGTCGCTTTCAGCGTCAAGAAGATCGTTCATACATTCAATCCAATTGGCAGGATACTAAGCACTCAAAGTGTTCATAGAGTTAAGGATTAAAGTGCGAGAGTTAGAGGGCCAGAGTTAGAGGGCCAGAGTTAGAGGGCCAGAGTTAAAGGCTTATCGATCGTAACAGAATCCGTTGTCACATTGCAGGCATAGCACAGAATTTCAACCCCCCGTCCAAGCGCGCGCGTCAAGGCCTGTTCATAATTGGGGTCTAAATCACCGGCGATTTTGAATTGCTGGCAGTCGCCGCGCTGTACCAGATAGAACATCACTGAACGGTGGCCTTCTTCGACCATATCTCCAAGTTCTTCTAGGTGTTTGGCACCCCGCGCGGTCACCGCATCGGGAAATTCGGCGGTTTGGTTGTCTCGTTTGAGGTGGACATTTTTAACTTCCACATAGCATTTTGGCTGCTCGCCGGAGGGGTCTTCCAACAGCAAATCTATGCGCGAGTTTTTGCCATACTTTACTTCTCGACGCAGGCTTTCGTAACCGGTCAGTTCTGGGATTTTATCCGCTGCTACCGCGTCTTCGACGATGCCATTCGGGTGGCCGGTGTGGATGCCGACCAAATGGCCATCTACTCGGGTAAGCTCCCAGGAAAACTTCAACTTGCGCTCGGGATTTCGAGATGGTGACAACCAGACTTCTAATCCCGGGTCCTTAAGACCGACCATGCCACCGGTGTTGGCGCAATGGGCTACAACAATTTCACCGTCTTCAAGTTCAACATCTGCCATAAAGCGCTTGTAGCGCTTTAACAGCTTGCCTTTAATGAGGGGGTCCGGAAATTTCATGTCAGGAACTTAATAGTTGTTCGCATCTTATTCAATCGCCCGCTTTGAACAATTCTGTTTCTATCGATAGGCTTGTTGCCATTCCACGTGACAAGGTGGTGTCGGAGCGGTGAGAGGTTCCTGCGCTTTCGGTCGGTGAATGGAAAGTGTATAAGGTGCAGTTCTCCCAATCATTCAGTCAAAAAACTTACTCATGCCGGAAATGCCAGACTCGATTGACGATACAAGCCCGGTCACCGCGGCGATGGTGATTATTGGTAACGAGATTTTGTCGGGCCGTACCCAGGACGCCAATTTGGCGTATGCAGCTACGCGTTTGAATGATTTTGGCATCCAAATGCGTGAGGTTCGGGTCATTCCCGATGTGGAAGCCACGATCATTGCTACCGTGAACGAGCTTCGGCAGAAGTTTCATTATGTATTCACGACGGGAGGCATTGGACCTACCCACGATGACATTACCGCTGAGTCAATTGCCAAAGCGTTCAAGGTGCCGATTGCCATAGATCCGATGGCGCGGGCGTTGTTGAAAGAACATTATGGGGCCGACAATCTGACCGAAGCCAGATTGCGCATGGCGCGTGTGCCCGAAGGTGCGGTGCTTATCGACAATCCTCTTAGCCGCGCACCCGGGTTTCAGATCGGTAATGTATTGGTGATGGCAGGCGTGCCGGTCGTGATGAAATCAATGATCGACAGCGTTGCTCCGAGATTAATCGGCGGTAACCCTGTCCTCTCTCGAACGGTGACGGCGCTGGTTCGGGAAAGTGACATTGCTATTGGGCTAGAAAATATACAATCCAAATACGACACGGTTGAAATTGGCAGTTACCCTTTCTTCAAAAAGAACATGGTTGGCGCTAACCTGGTGCTGAGGGGAACAGATGCTGCTTTATTGGAGCAAGTGGTTGGTGACTTGAAGTCACTGATCCGTGACCTCGGCGCCGAACCTCTTGACGAGACACCCGCTTGATTTAGCACTTTCCAACGCTCATTTTTTGACGAGGAGATTATTCACATTGATGTACACACTTGGCGATAGTGCTGTTGAAACCGCCGACGATTCTTATTGGATCGCGCCGAGCGCTAGCGTGATCGGTAATGTTTACTTAGGGCGGAACACGAGCGTTTGGTTCAGCGCGGTGGTGCGGGGCGATGTAGAACCCATCCGCATCGGGGATGGATCGAATGTTCAAGAATGCTCTGTCCTGCATACCGATCCGGGGGCTCCTTTGACGATTGGACAAAATGTGACCATCGGGCATTCGGCAAATGTTCATGGTTGTGAAATTGGCGACGGTACTCTGGTCGGCATTGGCGCTACCATTTTGAACCACGCTAAGGTCGGAAAAAATTGTATGATTGGGGCCAACACCTTGATATCCGAAGGAAAAGAGATACCCGACAATTCCCTCGTTGTCGGATCACCAGGCAAAGTCGTGCGCGACGTTACACCGGAAATTCTCGCGGGAATGATTGCAAATAATGAGTTTTATCAAGGCAATGGGAAACGATTTAGAAGCGAATTGAAATCCGACCCCCGAAATTAGGTACGGTTAGTCATTCGCTGTAAAACAATAAAGTGTATCCACACAAAAATTGGACGGGAGGGAATTATGTCAGATCAAGGAACGAAGGCGGTCGCGCAAATGTTTTTTGACGGTTTGAATTCAGGTGACGCCGAAGCTGCTTTCAGCGTGATCGACACCGACGTTGAATATATTGTGACCGGCACCACTGATTTATCGGGAACTTATCGTGGCCTTAAGGAAGTTCAGGAAAAACTGCTGGTGCCATTTGCGGCGATGCTCGAAAGCGAATTGAAGCTAACCGCACACGAATACATTGTGGACGGAGACCGAGTGGCCGTGCGCGCAACGGGCGAGGCACAGGGAAAGTATGGCGCGTATAATAATTCGTACTGTTTTTTACTCAGGGTGACCAACGGCAAGATCACGCAATTGCATGAATTTCTGGATACCGTGTTGGTCGAGACATCGTTGTCTGGCAAAAAAGTTGCCTAAGTTAACGGACGAGCCCGAATGAGTTTTGACTGGCAGAAAAAACTCGATCAGCAGACCGAGAAACTTCTCGAAGAACATCCAAAATCAGAACTTTTAGAATTGGTTTTGTGGCCGACTGCTGGCGCAGATGTACCAATGATAACGGCTTTTAAGTCGACGGATCTGACGAACGATCAACTAGAACAAATCGAAGCACGATTTTCGTCAGGAGCCTGGGACAATGTTTCTAATGCCGAACCGCCTGGATTTGCCGATCTGCGCGGCGACTGGAAGGTGGGTGAAGCCATCCTGACGGCCGCAAGACTTCTGACGTCACGAGGGTCGGGGGAGGCGGGGTCGGATGAACTTCTGGCTGAAATGCTATTGTATGCCGTTCACTACAACCCGGAATTAAAGCGTATCACTGTCAATCCCCCAAACTTGCCGGAAGGGTCAACCGTGGCGGATGCTACGCGCGGTGTCGAATTGGAATTCTGGGAAGACTTCAAGTGAGAGCAATGGTTTGCCGTTCCCTGGACGGCTCTGCCGGCCTAACAATGGAAGAATGCCTATCGCCGACGCCGGGACCCAGTGAAGTTAGAGTTTCGCTGCGGGCAAGCGCCGTGAATTTTCCCGATATACTGATGACCCAGGGAAAGTACCAGTTTAAACCGCCGCTTCCATTTTCACCGGGTTTCGAAAGCGCTGGCGTGATCAATAAAATCGGCGTCGATGTTAACGGGATGGAGCCCGGTGACCGCGTCATGACGCACCAGAGAGTGGGCGGATACGCCGAGGAAATTGTCGTGCCGATGGAAGAGGTGACGCCGTTGCCTGTGGGCATGAGTTTCGAAGAGGGCGCAGGCTTTATGGTTGGCGCTCTTACGGCGCATGTCGCACTTCAATGGCGCGCCCATCTTGAGGCTGGGGAAACCTTACTGGTTCATGGCGCAGCCGGAGGCATGGGACTCGCCGCTGTCGAGCTGGGAAAACATATGGGCGCAAAAGTCATCGGGTCTGCGCGTGGCGAAGGTCGACGCAAAGTGGTTGCGTTCAAAGGCGCGGACCACACCATTGATCCAGAAAAGTCTGTCCGCGACCAAGTGCTTGAGCTGACCGGCGGAGCGGGCGCAGATGTCATATTTGATCCGGTAGGTGGTGATGCTTTCGATCAATCGGTTAGGTGTGTTGCGTGGGAAGGACGGATACTGGTGATCGGTTTCGCCAGTGGCCGCATTGCCCAAATATCGACGAATTTGCCGTTGATTAAGGGATTTTCGGTTGTCGGCGTTCGAGCCGGCGAATTTGGCCGCCGTAATCCTAATAAAGGCCGGCTTGCCCGGCAATATGTCATAAAACTCGCGTCTGATGGAAAGCTGCGTCCTCACATTTCCCATCGTTTTCCCTTGGCAGATGCCGTTTTGGCGATGCAAGTACTGGCCGACCGCCAAGCCGTGGGCAAAGTTGTGTTGACCATGGATGGCTAAAGAGCATTGTCACGCGTACAAATAGGTCTGGTGACATTCCTGCTGTATCTGATTTCCGATACCTGATATCTGAAGGCCTGAAACAGGTCCAAAAGCCCGCTTGGTGGAATTGGTAGACACAAGGGACTTAAAATCCCTCGGCTGAAAGGCTGTGCCGGTTCGAGTCCGGCAGCGGGCACCACTTTCGATGCTTTCATGGATTAAATACACCGCTTGACGGCGGGCGGGCGAGCCCTGACAATCCGCGCATGACTTGGTATCAAATGCGTTATGTCGGCAATACGGTAATCGCCATTGTGGTGCTAACAGCGCTTTACCTCATTATGGCGCACCGCTACTCGCTCCGGCCGTTCGACTATTTATGGCAAGGGTATGTGTGCCCCACGGCGGACTACATGCACTGCACTGAAGGATATAAAGTTTTCTTGATGTCGGTTCACTACGTGGATCGCACAATTTGCGCAGACGAAACTGAACGCACCATTTCAATTGAAGATATTGCTCAAAGTTATCCTGATCTCAAAGTTGACGTGGGATTTATGTACAACTGCCGGCGTTCAAATTTTCATCGCTCCCAATTGACGCCTGCCCAAAGACAGAAAGGCTCGGTGATAGACGAAGCCAGACCCGAAGACGCGGATATGATGCCGCAGGCTGTAAACTAAATCGCCGCAGTTTACTGAACGTTGTTGTTCTGAGTATCTTCTTCCAGAGGCGGGTTTTGGCAAGGCGTGGCTTGGTGGTGAACAAGGCACACTTTGCCCGCTTCTTCAATAAAATAATTGGTCGCTGCCAACACGCCGCCGGGCACTTTCTCGTAACACACGACGAAAGCACTATCGCCAAATATATAGGCCTGGGAATTGTAGGGTTCGATATTAGGTGATTCTGGATTTTCCATAATTGACTGCCAGCTGGACATCACTTCGTCGCGATCCACAAGGGCCGCCCAGCCTGGGTGAATGCAGCAGACCGCGGCCTCTCGCGCCCAAACCTCGTCCATCGCGTCAAAGTCCCGGTTGGTGAACGCGTAGTAGAATGAGTCGTTGGCGAACATCAGCATGTTCCGGTCGATCATCGCAAAAGCCGTTCCTTTGGGTGCTTCGAATTATCGGACTATAAATCATTTAAAATCAAAAGAGTACGAGATTGTTCTTACGCAAACATTAGTTGCATTTGGCCCTTGAAACAGCGTTTAACTCACTTACATATTCGATGACGGCAGGTGCCAAACAAGGGCTTGCCGCGCTCAAGAATGGGCCTGGCCATGGTGGCGGGTCCGGCAATTCCATGTTGCTTCTTTGAAAGGATATGGCAATGAATACGTTCGATTTAACACCTCTTTTTCGTTCCAGTATTGGCTTTGACCGCATGCAGCGGATGCTCGACAATGCCGCGCGCGGTGTTGATGCTGGCAACTCTTACCCCCCTTACAACATAGAATCTCTAGGCGAAAACGCCTACCGGATTACCATGGCAGTGGCCGGGTTTCACGAAGATGATATTGAAGTCACAGTGACGGATAATGTGCTCACCGTAAGCGGTGCATTACAGGAAGAAGAAGCTGAGGGTGCTTTTCTCCATCGCGGCATCGCGCGACGCTCGTTTGAACGCCGGTTCAATTTAGCTGACCATATTAAGGTGAGTGAAGCCGGTCTAGTAAACGGACTTTTGCACGTGGATTTGGTGCGGGAAGTGCCGGAGGCAATGAAACCCCGTAAGATCTCGATTAATGCGTGCGCCGGAAATGTAAAAGCGGTGGAAGGAAAAGCCGCCTAAATCGCCATTGCACCGGACGAGAGTAAGAGAAGGCGTACCGGAAAAATCCGGTGCGCCTTTTCAACCGAGTGACCTGCTTACGGCGTGGCGGTATGAGCCGCGACAAGTTTTGCCAGTCGGCTTCTTGATCTAAGAGCCATTCCACCGCCCAGCAAGCACAGGAAGCCGCCAGCTGCCAAGGGGGGGCCGAAGCCCACCCACTCAGACAAGCTTCCCATGATAATGGCGCCGATCGCCGGACCTCCGCGCAGGATTAACCCCCAGAAACTCAATACCCGGCCGCGCATACCGTCGTCGACCACGGCTTGAATAAGGGTTTGTGTACCGATCCCCACGGAAACCATGCCGAACGAAGCAACTGTCAGGGCAACAACCCCAACCATGAAATCGTCGGTCAACCCGAAAACGGCGACACTCACGCCTGATAGGGCAAATGTAGTAACCGTGATTTCAGCCAAACCCTGTAGTCGGCCCCGTTGTGCGAGCCACAGACCGCCTATCACGGCGCCGAGACCGGCCGCTGACGTTAAAATGGCGAGGCCGCCAGGGCCGCGTTCAAACACCGCGCCGGCGAATCCCGGTAACAGTTCAAGAATAGGGCGTGCTAGAAATGCGATGCCGACGAGAATGAGTAATAATGGACCAATGGCCGGGTGATCGGTTGCATAACGAATGCTGTCGGCAATCTCGTTCAATACACCTTTGTCATCCGCTTTACTGAATTCCTGCCTGGGTAATCGCAAACACAGAAGTGCCCCAATCATCACGACGTAACTTAAGGCATTGAGCGCAAAGGCGTGCGGTACACCATATTGCGTGATCACAATGCCGGCTATGGCCGGACCGACAAATCGCGCGAGGTTAAATGTGACGGAGTTGATCGCGAATGCCGCTGCAACATCTTCTTTCCTCACCAAAACTGGAACAAGCGCCAAGCGCGCGGGCTGGTGAATGCCAACCACCGAACCACGAAATAGGGTAAGCATGAATAGCCATTCGATGGTGATCATTCCCAGCGCTGTCAACGCACATAATATGACGGCTTCGATCAACACCAATAGATGACAGCCAAAGACAATAAAACGACGGTCAATTCGATCTGCCAGCACGCCGCCAAAAGGACCCAACACGACAACCGGGAACAAATCAGCGAACGCCACCGCGCCTACCCAAAATCCGGAATGAGTCAAATCCCAAGCAAGCCAGCCGACCGCCAATCTTTGCAGCCACAGACCGAGCAGTGAAACCACATTGCCGGACATATAGATGGCGTAGTTACGGTTCCTGAAGGCGCTACGGATTGCCGCAAAATTGTTTGTCTGGGTAGCGATGATCGAATGTCCTTCGGAAATATTTTCACACGGGCGATTTAATAAGTGGGCATGGTTGGATCGATCTCAAGGGCCCATCGATCGATCCCGCCCTGTAGATCGATTGCATTGTCAAACCCATTGTGGCGTAACCACGCGACGACCTGCGCACTGCGCATGCCATGGTTGCAAAAAACCACGAGAGGGCGATCACTCGGCAATTGGTCCACCGATGCCGGCACATCTGGCATGGGTATATGGAGACAAGGGTCGAGCCGGCAAACGGCAATTTCTTGCAGTTCGCGAACATCGAGCAAAGTGTGAACGCTATTTTCGTTTTTAAGAGCCAGTAGGTCGCTTACCGTTATTTCAAGCGGTGTCTCGGGAGCCATGACCGGGTAAGTCTCCATGGTTGCGGCATTTGCGTCGGCAAACTAAATTGTCGCACCAGTTATATGGAAATGTGAACTTCGGCGGGGTGTTTTGTATGACACGAATTAACAGAGACGAAATTCTAAGCCTCCTCGAGCGGCTTGGCGAGACCGATGACGCTGAAGTTTTGGGCGCGGCCCGTCATATCCACGAACTTGTGACCGCAAGCGGATCTGCGTGGGAAGATATGTTGGTGCCTGACGAGCAGGTCACCGACCCGTCCGTGAACAATATAGCAGACGAGGAATTAATTTCGTTGCTCGAGCAGCTTCTGGCGCGAGCAGATTTGTCGGAATCGACCCGCGAAGAATTGGATGGCTACAAAGAGGATATAGCCGAAGGTGAGCTCACCGATGATGACCGGCGCTACCTTCAAGCATTTGCGGCACGTTTGTAGCTCTGCACTCGGTTAGTCGAAAACGACTTTTGGGAAATACATTCCAACAATGAAGTTTGGTTGATCGACTATCTCGCCGATGCGCATATCAGCGCATACACTGCACAACATGTAGGCATCTATTGCCGAAAGCCCCTGTTCCCGGCCCAGAAAATCGACCATGCCGCTCACCGCGTCGCGGGCATTTTGCATCAGGTCCGGGCCGACACCGGTGGTCACAAAATAACCTTTCTCGTCTAAGTGCCGGGTGACCGGTCCTGCAGTTTCGTAGTGGGGAAACTTTGCCGCTGCGCCTTTCACCAATTCGAATTTTAAGGCGACCGACATGGCGCTTTCGATGGCGGTACCGCAAACTTCGCCGTCGCCTTGAGCGGCATGGGTGTCTCCAACCGAAAACAACGCTCCCTCGACTTCGATTGGAAGCGTCAGTTTGGTGCCGGTAAACAAATCCCGGACGTCCATATTGCCGCCTACATTGCGGGGTGGCACGATGCTGTGTTGTCCAGGCTCGGCCGGAGCGACCCCTACGGTGCCAGGGAATGCCCGCAAGGGAATTTTTGCATTGGCACCGAAAGCCGCCGGGGTCATGCCCTTCGCATCGTAATTCCATAGATGGAGCGCCGGGTCCGGAAACTGATCTGCGAGTATGCCAAATCCTGGAATATTGCCGGTCCACCCCCAGCCGGAGGGCACAAGATCAAGTATGGTGACGATAAGCGCATCACCAGGCTCAGCACCATCGATGAACACGGGTCCGGTGACCGGGTTGACGGTTGCGAAGTCAAGGGTCAACAAATCTTGAGCAGTAGAATTTGCGCCAAGGTGACCATCAGATGCGTCCTTCACTTCAAATTCAATACTTTCACCGGGCGCGACGGTGATTGCAGGCGTCAGTGAATTGTCCCACCCATAATGACCCTGGTGGCTATGTAGCGTGTGTCCCACAATCTTATCCTTCCCTATTGCGCAATTCCGCTTTTCTGATGGTAGCGTCAGAGACTGGTAGTTTGATATAGTAATTCTACAATTAAGCGATATCGGGGGAGAGAGGGATGGCGACAAAAACTGAATCACGCAATGAACAAATAGTGCGCGATTACATTGCCGCGTTTGAGCGAAAGGATCCGGCGGGGATCGTTGCCGATTGCGCGGATCAAGTTTACATGAAGAACGGGCCTTTCGACCCGACCCAAACGCGCGCTGATTTGCAAGCTGTGTTCGAGGCATTTTTGCCGCACGTGGGTTCGGTGCAATTCCGCGACTTGCGCTTGGGTGCCGTCGGCGACATGGTCTACACCGAGCGCGTCGAGTGCTTCGGCGTCCCCGATGGCGAAGTCGCTTTACCAGTGAATGCCATCTATCAATTTAATGACGACGGTAAAGTCATCGACTGGCGGGAATATTGGGACCTCATTGATTGGCTCAAACAGGGCGGGCCATCTTTCGACGACCTTTAAGAACCTGTGACGTATTTGTGTTTAGGGAGAACCGGCCGCCGCACTGTCCACGCTGACGGTCTCAACGGCCGCAAACATGTTGCCCTGGGCAATCTCTTCCATTGATCCGGCAAAGGTGAGGCAGAACAATGTTTTGCCATCGGCTCCACCTAATTGGCAGGCGACCGCGCGCTTGCCGCCTGCGTCGACTTCGTGTGTCACTGTGCCGCCATCTTCCATTCTAAAAAATTTGCCGGCGAGAAAACCGCTGACCCAAATCCCACCATCCACATCCAGACAAATGCCGTCCGGCCCGGCGTCAGGTAATTCCCCAAACGTTCGGCGTCCGCTTAATGAACCGTCTTCGTCGATGTCGAAAGTGGTCAGTTTGTTGGCAAACGTTTCTGCGACCACCAGATTTTTTCCATCGGGTGTAATCACAGCGCCATTAGGGAATACCAAGTCATCGGCGACAATGCGCGCCGCCCCATCGGGAGTAACCAGAACCATGTTGGCATTCTTGGGCTCTGCACCGCCCAGCAGGTCGTAGCCGAAATTTCCGATGTATGCCCGACCTTGACCATCAACCACCATGTCGTTGGGGTGGCCAGTTACAAATGGCGATAAATCGGCGTAATCTGATAATTGACCGTTGGAATATTTGAGTAATTTTTCGTCTTCCATGGAGACGATCAACATGGACCCGTCAGGGAGAAAACCCAGTCCGGATGGCTGGGCTTCGACGGATACGATTTCGTCCCTGTCTCCACTTTCGGTCAATGTGTAAACAATCCGTCCTTGCATGTCGGACATCCACAACTTGCCGTCATGCCAACGGGGGCCTTCCAAGAAATTAAAGTTGTCGGCAAGCATGGTTGTTGTCTTGGTAATCATCTTACTCCCCCTGCATTGACCGATCATTGCGCCGGTTCAATGATCGAATATATCGTCGATGTTGATATCCGTTTTTATTGGCCGCTAGACTACCTGTGCACCGAAGGAAATAACACTCAAAATGTTATAAATATTTACGGTTGTGAATTTTGACTTGGAAATTCTTGAAAGACCTTTTTGCGCAGAATTTGCTTTAGATTTTCAAAACAAGTGCACTTTTGTGTGGTCCGCGATTGATAGCTGTCGGCCCTTCGAATTTCATAAACATCTGGCAAAATTACAGTTTCTCTGATTGGTTAGAAAATACTGTTTATCGGAAAACTAATTTATTGCGGGGAGACGATATGGGGTACCGGATCTCGGTGGACAGCGGCGGTACTTTTACTGATGTAATCGTCGCGGATATTGAAGGTGGCCATACCGTCGGTAAATCTCTAACGACGCCAGATCGCATTTGGAATGGAATGCGCGGGGCCATGGAAAATGCCGCTGATTTGCTCAGCATTAGTTTTATTGACCTCCTTCAGCAAACCGATATTTTGATCTATGGGACCACCCGCTCGACCAATGCCATCGTTCAGAACAAAGTGGCGAAAACAGCACTGCTCACGACGGAAGGTTTTCCCGATACTTTAGTGCTGAAGGAAGGGGGAAAATTTCGGCCCCACGATCTCAATATGGTTTATCCGGAACCCTACATCCCGCGCAGTCATACATTCGAGATCACCGAACGGGTGAGCAGCGAAGGCGAAGTTACTGTCAAACTCGATGCGACCCAAACTCGAGAAATTTTGGCCATACTCCTCAAACGGAATTTCGAAGCTGTGGCTGTGTGTTTTTTATGGTCGATTGCCAACCCTGAAAATGAACTGGAAATGGCGCAATTGCTGGATGAATGCCTCCCTGGTATGCCTTACACATTGTCCCACCAACTGGTGCCGATTATCCGCGAATACCGGCGTGCTTCGGCCACCGCAATTGATGCGTCCTTGAAACCGCTCATGCAAGAACACTTGCGCGAGATGAATAATGATCTGCGCGCGGCAGGCTATGAAAATGAAATTTTGGTCAGCACGTCTGTCGGTGGGTGCCTCCACGTGGAGGAGCTGATTGAACGCCCAATTCACACGGTGAAATGCGGGCCTGCCATGGCACCGGTAGCAGGACTTACTTATTCCCAAATGGAAAACATGGGGCAGGACGTGATCATCTGCGACACCGGCGGCACCACATTTGATGTAAGTCTTGTTCGCGACGGGCAGTTGAAGTTTACACGCGAGACGTGGCTTGGCGGCCAGTATACGGGGCATTTGTTGGGAATTTCATCGGTCGATGTGCGCAGCATTGGTGCCGGCGGCGGATCGATCGCTTGGATTGACGACGGCGGCCTCATGCGGGTGGGGCCCCACAGTGCAGGCGCCGACCCGGGGCCCGCGTGTTACGGCAATGGCGGCGATGAACCGACGGTCACGGATGCGGCCACCGTGCTCGGCTATTTGGACCCAAATTTTTTCCTGGGCGGCCGCATGCGCTTAGATGTAGAGGCTTCGCGACGGGTGACCGGGCGGATCGCCGCTCAAATTGAACAATCAATCGAGGACACGGCGTTTGCCATCTGCAATCTTGCCAATGAATTGATGATTAAAGCGATCCACGAAATTACCGTCAGTGAAGGCTTTGACCCGCGCGAGTGTACATTGGTTGCGGGTGGGGGAGCCGCCGGTTTAAATATCATGCCGATTGCACGCGAAGTCGGATGCGAGCGCATAATTCTGCCCAAAGTAGCGAGTGCGCTAAGCGCCAGTGGAATGCAGTTTTCTGACATTGTAACTGAGCGTACGATCAGCAGTGTGACAGTGTCGGATCGATTTAATTTCGATGCGGTCAATGGGGCATTGCTTAAAATCGATGAAGATTTACGATTGTTCGCCAAAGGGCTTGAAGGCGAAGGTCGGGAGAAATTCAAAATCGAATTTTTTGTCGAAGCCCGATATCAATCTCAAGTGTGGGAACTGGATGTGCCTTTGCCAGTTGAACGGTTCAATAATCAATCGGATGTTGACGCGTTAATCGAGGCATTTCACCAAGTTCACGGTCGGGTGTTCGCGATTCGCGATGAAGGAAGCCACGTCGAGTGTATTAATTGGAAAGGCATTCTGACAGTACAATTGCTGCATCCGAACATTCACACCACTAAAATTACTGAAACTTCTATGGGGAAACCTGTGAGTACCCGTACGGCATTTTTCGGCGATGGCGGTGTCGAAACACCGATTTATCGAGAGCTTCAGAAGGGCGCGCAAATCAAGGGTCCGGCAATTATTGAAGAGCCCACCACAACCATCGTCATCTACCCTGGTATGTCGGCGCGGGTGAGCGGCGGGAACAATTTTATTCTCGAACTTTGACAACTGCAGCAACTTCCAAGGGGTTGAACAATGACGGTTGAAGAAAGCAATTCCAAACAGGATCTGGATCCTGTCTTAACTGCGGTATTGGCCAACCGGTTGGACGGCATCGTTCGCGAGATGTCCAATACCATGCTGCGCTCAGCACGTTCGGCTGTCATCAACAGCGCACGCGATTTTTCATGCTCTATCGTGACCGCTGAGAACGATCTGCTCGCGAGTGCCGAAGGTTTGCCGGTTCACATCTTTGGATCGAACCTCCAAGCCGCCTCAATGTGTGATTTGCATACTGATCTGGCAGAGGGAGATGCCTATCTTCACAATGACCCATATTTGGGCAATACCCACCCGGCCGACCACACTATTTTGGTACCCGTGTTTCATGATGGCGAACACATGTTCACAGTTTGCGCCAAGGCCCATCAAGCCGATATCGGTAACAGCGCGCCAACCACCTACCACCCTGCCGCGAAAGACGTTTACGAGGAGGGATCCTTGATATTCCCGTGTGTACGGGTCGAACGAGATTACCAGCAAAACAACGACATCGTCCGCATGTGCCGCAGCCGCATTCGCGTGCCCAATCAATGGCAAGGGGATTTCCTGGCAGGCATCGGGTCGGCGCGTATCGGCGAGCGGCGACTAAAGGAGTTTTGCGAGAAATATGGGCGTGACACGATCCGCATATTTATTGACCAATGGTTTGATTATTCCGAACGCCGAATGGTGCAGGCAATCAAGAATATGCCCAAGGCACAGATGATCAATCATGGCGCCCATGATCCCTTCGAGCCCTTGTTGCCCGACGGCATTCCCATAAAAGTGATTATCAATGTGGACCCGGATGAAGCGGTCATCGACATTGATCTTCGCGACAACATCGATTGCGTTGATTGCGGGTTCAACGAATCTGAAGCTTGCGCCACTTCCAACGTTGTCGCCGGCGTGTTTAATTGCCTCGGCGCGGATGTTCCTAACAATGCAGGTAGCATGCGGCGCATCCGCGTTCACCTGCGCGAAAATTGCGTCGTCGGCATTCCACGTTTCCCGCATAGTTGCTCGGTCGCAACCACCAACGTTGCCGATCGGCTGGTCAACATAACGCAATCCGCGTTTGCCCAATTGGGCGAAGGCTACGGAATCGCCCAAGGCGGTGCATCCATGGGCGGCGGCAATGCTGTGGTTTCGGGCGCAGATTTCCGCCGGGATGGGGAGCTTTATATCAATCAAATGTTCTTGGGCAGTGGGGGCGGGCCCGCAACACCGCAAAATGATGGCTGGGTCACATACGGCATTCCTGTTGTGTCCGGCCTTATGTACCGGGACAGCGTTGAGGTTGATGAACTGAAGCACCCGATTGAAGTTAAGTCATTACGTTTGGTATCCGGGGGCGGAGGTGCCGGAAAGTTTCGCGGCGCGCCGGGCGCCGAAGTCATCTACGGTTCAAAAAAAGATGTCATGACGGTCGCCTGTCCATGCGACGGGCAACATAATCCGCCTGAGGGCGTGCGCGGGGGTGAACACGGTCAGAAGGCATCGACTTATAAAATTTCACGCAATGGCGACCGGGAGAAACTGCCGAATGTCATTCAAATGGATTTTATGCCGGGCGAGTTATTGATGGCGATTGATAATGGCGGTGGAGGCTACGGCAATCCTTTGGAGCGCGACACCGACAGGGTGCTCCATGATGTGCGCGAAAACTGGGAAAGTTTGGAAAGGGCGCGCGACGTTTACGGCGTTGTGATTACTGGCACCATTGATGGCGAAAATCTCGCTGTAAATCAGGGCGCCACAGATAAACTTCGTGCACAGATGGCGACGCAATAATTATCTGACACGGTAAAATGGTGAAAATAAGCATGACTGTATTCCCAGACTCCCAGTCAAAATCCGCGCAGCACTTTGAGCAGGCCAAAGAAATCCTGCCCATGGGGGGCAGCCGGTCGTTACTGCATATGGATCCCTATCCCCTATTTGCCAAATCAGCCGAAGGTTGCCGCATAACCGATATGGACGGCGTCGAGCGGGTTGATTTTGTCAATAACTACACGACTTTGCTGTTGGGGCACTGTCATCCGGCGGTCGTCGCGGCGGTCCAGAAACAAGCCGCGATTGGTATGTGCTGGGCATTGCCCGATGAAGCTGAATACCGATTGGCCGCGCTGTTGTGTGCACGCGTGCCGTCAGTAGAACAAGTCCGCTTTTGTAACAGCGGAACTGAGGCGGTTATGACGGCCATCAAAGCCGCGCGCGCCTATACCGAAAAGCCGAAGATCGCCAAGATCGAGGGGGCTTATCACGGCTCTTACGACTATGCCGAAGTGAGCCTTGCGTCCGACCCCCAGAACTGGGGTCAGGGAGACCCGGTGTCGGTGGCCTATTCGCGGGGTGTGCCGCAGGGAGTTTTGAACGACGTCGTGGTTCTGCCGCACAATAAAGTGGAAGAATCGCGCCGAATTTTGGAGACCCATAGGGACCAGCTTGCGGGTGTGCTGTTTGATGCCATCCCGGCCAAAATCGGCTGCATCCCGGCGGACCCAGAGTACACAGCGATGCTGCGCGACTTCACTCGCGATACCGACACGGTATTTATTTTGGACGAAGTGCTGACATTCCGGGCAGGATTTGCCGGTGTTCAAGGCGCGTATGACATCGATCCCGATATCACCACTCTGGGCAAAGTCATCGGTGGTGGCTTGCCCATAGGCGCGATTGCTGGGCGCAAAAAGTTTATGGAGGTGTTCGATCAGCGCCGGGGTACACCGGGTCTCGCCCACACCGGCACTTTTAATGCCAACCCGATGAGCATGGTCGCAGGCCTCGCGGCAATGATAACTTTGCAACGAGAAGATTTCGACCGACTGAATGATCTTGGCCAGTATGCCCGCGACACCTTGGCCGAAACTTTCCGCATTGCCGGTGTTGAAGGGCAAGTAACAGGGGATAATTCACTGTTTTATATACAGCTCGGTGAAGATGAGATTATCGACTACCGTAGCGCCTATCCGGCCCATAGCGGCGAACGGGCCGAGATCATCGAGCAGCTTTACAAGCACCTGCTCAATCAGGGTTCAATAATTGCGCCTTTTGGAGTCGGCTGTCTGTCGACGCCCATGGAACGACCTGATATAGACAGGCTCGCCGAGGGGTTGCTGAGCGGCTTGCGTGCTTTGACGGCGGGCACGCTTAAGGTCGCCTAACCCGGTTTTCACCGATACCATGTGCCCGTTTTTCGAATTTGGAATGATTTGCAATGTCCATGGTTATTAACCGCCGGGACCTCGACTTTTTGCTGAACGAGGTTCTTGATACTGAACGCCTACTTAATCGAGAGAAGTATGCCGAGCACGACCTCTCGACTTTGAACGCGGTCCTCAATACCGCCCACGATATAGCCGAGGACAAATTTGCCCCCCATGCTGATAAATCGGATGCTGAAGAACCGTATTTTGACGGCGAGCGGGTCCACATCATTCCAGAGGTTGCCGATGCCCTGGAAACTTTGACGATTGACGCAAAATCTTTGGCGGCGGCGATTGCGCGCGCACGGGTCACGACCACGTGTTTGGCCGAAGTTGGGCAACGCGGCGAAAACAATCTGTTTTTGGCCAATGCCACCGTCTATTTGGAAATGATGGGCCGGATCGTGATGTCGTGGATATGGCTACGGCAAGCCATCGTGGCGGTGCAAGCGATTGGCGACGTTGAAGGCGAAGATAAAGCGTTTTACGACGGCAAAATTCAAGCCTGTCATTATTTTATTCGCTGGGAATTGTCCAAGGCACAAACCGAGGCCGATTTGTTGGAAAGCCTCGACTCGACCTGTCTCCTTATGCCTGAGGCCGCGTTCTGAGCCTTATAATTCGAGCATCACTTTGCATTGATGACTGGGCGTGCGCAGATTTTCGAACGCATCGGCAAAAGTATCGAATGCAACCACGTCGGTAATCAAGGCTTCGCCGTCAATGCGGTCACCGGCAATGAGGTCGATGACGAACTCGAAATCGGCGCGTACGTACCCGATGACGAACTGCATGTTGAGCTCTTTAGCCACCGCTTTCATGGGGACAAACGTATCCAACTGGTCGCAAACGCCAACGACCACGACCTTGCCGGAAGTGGGAGCAAAATCGACGCAGTTTTGGATCATGCCGGGAATGCCGACGCACTCGAATATGACCGAAGGGCGGCGTCCGCCGCATGCCTGTTTTACTTGCGTGCGCATGTCACCATCGGGATTGACGACAGCCGTTGCACCGAATTTTTCGGCCATTTTAATGCGATCCGGCGCACGTTCGCTCACCACCACGTTACGGGCGCCCATGAAGCGCGCCCAGAGGGTGACCGCGAGGCCAATGGGTCCCGCGCCCAAAATCAGCACGTCGGATCCGGCTTCAAAGTTTGCCTTTTTTACCGCATGCAGCCCCACTGCCAAGGGTTCGACCAGAGCGCCTTCGCGAAAACTGACAGATTGCGGCAGTTTGATGGACTCGAATGCGCTCACCCGCACAAATTCGGCGTAAGCGCCACTTTCCTGGCCCATCCCCAGAATTCTGCCCCCTTGCTCGCAATACCAGCCCTGACCCTTGAGACACATCAAGCATTTGCCGCATCCCATAACAGGCAATGAACATACCCGGTCGCCGGATTTCCACAGGCCGGCCACATCTTTTCCGATCTCAACCACTTCGCCGGAAAACTCGTGCCCCATGATCGAGCCGCCGGGTGGCGCCAGCGCCGATCCGGCTTTAGACGCATGCAGGTCAGAGCCGCAAATACCGCAATCACGCACTTTCAGAATAAGATCGCCGGCGCCAGGTATGGGATCGGCCACGTCCTCGATGGAAAGCGGGGTGCCAGCTTGGTGAAATACGGCTGCTTTCATGGACTAGTCCTTCTGATAAAGTGCGCTACAAGTTTAGGCCTTCCGGCGAGCCCTTGCAATTACGCGCGCTTTGTTATTACCAATGCAAAAAACCGTCTCCGCAACTCCTAGTACGCCCGCCGTCATGATCCAAGGAACTGGTTCAGACGTGGGAAAATCGATCATCGTTGCTGGGCTCGCCCGCGCGTTCACCCGGCGCGGTCTCAATGTTCGGCCGTTTAAACCGCAGAATATGTCTAACAATGCGGCGGTCACCGCCGATGGCGGCGAAATCGGCCGGGCACAGGCATTTCAAGCTTTCGCTGCGGGGGTGGAGCCGAACGTCCATATGAACCCGGTTCTTTTAAAACCCCAATCCGACGTGACTGCGCAAGTCGTCGTTCACGGCAAGGTTGTCGGCTCGGCGGGGGCGATTGGTTACCAGGACAAGAAAGCAACATTCCTGCCCGCCGTGTTGGAGAGTTTCAAACGTTTAAGCAATGATGCCGACTTGGTTCTGATCGAAGGAGCGGGCAGCCCCGCCGAGGTCAATTTGCGCGCGGGGGATATTGCAAATATGGGCTTTGCCGAAGCCGCGCGTGTGCCGGTCATTTTAACTGGTGACATTGATCGCGGCGGTGTTATCGCGTCAATAGTAGGAACCCATTCATTGCTGCCTGGATCCGAAAAAAAACTCATAAAAGCGTTTTTAATCAATAAGTTTCGTGGCGACGCTCGACTTTTTGATGAAGGATTGAATATCATCACTGAGCGCACAGGGTGGGCCTCCATGGGCATTCTGCCGTTTGTCCCAGAGGTTGCTAAATTGCCATCTGAAGACTCCATCGACCGCGCCCACTATCATGTGTCGGGTGAAGTTAAACTGCGGATCGCAGTGCCGATTTTATCGCGTATTTCCAATTTCGATGACCTCGATCCTCTGGTCGCAGAACCGGGAGTTGCCGTCCACATGATCCCGCCTGGATCGCCGCTTCCTGGGGATGCCGATCTGATCATTTTGCCCGGCTCTAAATCTACGCTCGGCGACCTCGCATTTTTGCGGCAACAAGGCTGGGATGTAGACTTGAAAGCGCATGTACGTCGTGGCGGGGCCGTGTTCGGGGTCTGTGCAGGTTTTCAAATACTTGGACGGACAATTACCGATGACGAGGGCGTTGATGGTCCATCGGGTCGGGCGGAAGGTTTGGGTTACCTGGATATTGATACTACGCTCACCGGTGACAAAACCTTGCGCCAGGTAACCGGTATTTACCAAACATTAGACGAAAAATTCGAAGGTTTTGAGATGCATGTGGGAGAGACGTCAGGACCTGATTGCGATCGTCCTCTGGTCAAGCTAGAAGGTCGAATGGACGGCGCAATATCACCCGATGGCCAGGTTTCCGGATGCTATGTTCACGGCATATTTGCGTCCGATACGTTCCGTCATGCCTTTCTGAAAAGATTTAATAATGAATTCACTCAATCTACAGCGTATTGGACAACGGTCGACCGGGCATTGGACGCGTTGGCGGACCGCATGGAAGTGTGTCTCGATTTGGACCGTATATTGCGCATCGCAATAGCAGGCGCGGATTAATGTTGTCGCGGGTATTTAGACTTGCAGAAAACAGATACAGTATCCGAATGCAGATGCCTAAACCCGAACCCGAAATTCTCGCTCAGCGGGAAAGCTTCATTCGGATCCTGCGGAAAATAGTCCCGGGGGAGGGCGTTATCTCGAGCCAGGAAGAACTTCGGGCCTACGAATGTGATGGCCTGACCGCTTATCGGCAAAGGCCACTTGCAGTTGTGCTTCCTGCAGATACCAACCAAGTATCTGAAGTATTGCGGGCATGTTCCGAGTGCGGCGTGAAGATTGTCCCACGTGGCGCAGGCACGTCCCTGTCTGGCGGGGCGCTTCCTCTTGAGGATGGGATTGTTCTTGCGTTGGGGAAGTTTAATCGGATCTTGGAAATAGATTATGACAACCGAATTGCTGTGGTGCAGTCAGGCGTGACTAACTTACGGATATCCGACACCATCGCCCCCCAAGGTTTTTACTACGCTCCCGATCCATCGAGCCAAATTGCCTGCACCATCGGCGGCAATGTGGCTGAAAACTCGGGCGGAGTGCATTGCCTTAAGTATGGGCTTACGACCAACAACATCCTCGGCTTAGAAATGGTGCTGATGAATGGCAACATCGTCCGTCTAGGGGGCCGCCATTTGGATGCCGAGGGCTACGATATCATGGGGTTGGTGACCGGCTCCGAAGGTTTGTTGGGTGTGATTACCGAAGTGACGGTTCGTATTCTGCCACGACCTGAAACCGCGCGGGCTCTGCTTTTGGGATTTCCGTCGAATGAGTCAGCCGGGAATTGCGTTGCACGCATCATCGGGGCCGGCATTACCCCTGCAGGACTTGAGATGATGGACAAACCGGCAGCGGACGCAGCCGAAGCTTTTTGCCACCCCGGTTACCCGGACAACGCGCAAGCGGTCCTGATTGTTGAGCTCGATGGGGTAAAAGCGGAAGTGGATCACTTGATCGGGGAAGTCGAAGACATTGCCGTGGAGGCCGGCGCAACTTCCGTGCGTACCAGCGGGAATGAAGAGGAGAGATTGCGTTTCTGGGCCGGGCGTAAGGCAGCTTTCCCGGCAGTGGGGCGCATTTCGCCCGACTACTTTTGCATGGATGGGACCATTCCAAGGGGACGGTTGGCCGAAGTATTGGCCCGCATTGCCACGATGTCGAACCAGTTTGGTCTTCGTGTTGCAAATGTATTCCACGCGGGAGATGGGAATCTGCATCCGCTCATTTTGTACGACGCCAATGTTCCCGGAGAGCTTGAAAACGCGGAGAAGTTTGGCGCTGAAGTGCTTAAATTGTGCGTCGAAGTCGGCGGCGTTCTCACTGGCGAGCATGGGGTCGGGGTCGAAAAACGTGATCTCATGGGGGTCATGTTTGATGAGGACGATTTAAAGCACCAACAGCGAGTCAAATGTGCATTTGATCCCGCCGGACGTCTTAATCCAGGCAAGGTATTTCCGGTTCTTCATCGCTGTGCCGAGCTTGGGCGTATGCATGTGCACCGGGGACAGGTGCCGTTTCCGCATTTGCCGCATTTTTAAAAGTGGATACGATCAACGTTAATTCAGCGGAAGACGTTGCTGAAGTCATCCGCTGGGCAGCAGCGGACGAAGAAGCGCTAGAACTGGTGGGCGGAGGAACCAAACGCGGGCTGGGCCATATTGCGACTGGCGACGGCGCGCCGCATCAACTCAACTTGTCAGCTTTGTCTGGCATTGCGCTTTACGAACCCGAAGAACTCGTGGTTTCGGCAAGGCCGGGAACGACTGTTATTGCGCTGGAGCAAGCCTTGGCCACTGAAGGACAGAGGTTGGCGTTTGAGCCCCCCGATTGGGGTCCCCTATATGGACAGCCTATCGGGGCCTCGACCATTGGCGGCATCGTTGGCTGTAATCTCAGCGGCCCCCGTCGTCTTATCGCAGGCGCGGTGCGCGATCACGTTCTGGGTCTGTCGTGCGTCAGTGGCCGTGGCGAAGAGTTTAAGTGCGGCGGCCGAGTGGTCAAAAATGTCACCGGCTACGATTTATGCAAAGTACTGACCGGTTCTTATGGAACCTTGGCGGCGATCACCGAAGTGACGCTACGCGTGGTGCCAGCACCTGCACGAACCTCGACGGTTATGGTGTCCGATTTGGATGACGCGCAAGGCATTGCCGTGTTAGCAACAGCACTCAGTGGAAAATCCGAAATTTCGGCAGCCGCTCATATTCCAGCGGACGTTGAAAATGGGTGCGAGCAATCGCTGACGGCAATGCGTCTGGAGGGCCCTGGCCCATCGGTTGAAGAGCGCCTTAATATGCTCGGCACGTCTCACCCGTTAGAGGGCCTGAAGATGACCATTTTGGATGATGAGGAATCAGGCCAATTTTGGCGGGAAACGAGGAATGTTGTGGCGTTCGCCAACAATCAAAATTGTACTTTGTGGCGACTGTCTGTACCGCCATCACAAGGCCCGGCAGTAACCGCTCGTATTTCCCAAAAAGTGAACGCCCGATGGTTCTATGACTGGGGGGGAGGCTTGATCTGGCTGGAAGTCCCCGAGGATTTATCGGATGGAGGCGCCGTGTTGATCCGGGATGCGGTGGCCGAATTTGGTGGCCATGCCACTCTTGTTCGGGGAGCCGAACAGATTAAGGCGAATTTTCCAATATTTCAGCCTCAGCCTTCGGCACTATCGAACCTTTCAAATCACATTAAGAAAGCTTTCGATCCGAACGGCATACTAAACCCAAACCGTATGGCGCGGGACGGATAGGGCGGCATGCAGACTAATTTTACCGAAAAACAGCGCGCGCAAACGCAGATTGGCGAAGCCGAGGGCATACTTAGGAACTGCGTGCACTGTGGCTTTTGCACAGCAACCTGTCCGACTTATTTGCTGTTAGGCGACGAACTTGATGGCCCCCGCGGGCGCATCTACCTGATTAAAGATATGCTCGAAAATGATCGTGCACCATCAGCCGACGTGGTTCGACATATCGACCGATGCCTCTCGTGCCTCGGTTGTATGACCACTTGTCCGTCTGGCGTAAACTACATGCATTTGGTCGACCATGCGCGAGCGCACATCGAGAAGCGGCACGTACGGCCCCTAATGGACCGGGCAATGCGGGCATTGCTTGCCAATATATTGCCGTATCCGGCCCGGTTCAGGATCGCGGTAAGGCTGGCCGGTTTGGCGCGTCCTTTTAGATTTTTATTGCCCCAAAAAATGCGGGCACTAATCGACGTGTCGCCCCGCCAAACAAGCCCGGTGTCAAATCGAAAAAATTCCACAGTGTTAGCGCCAAAAGGTCCGCGCCGCTTGCGGGTTGGTATTGAGGCAGGATGCGTGCAGCAGGTCACCGGTGCGCACATCGATCGGGCAGCTGAGCGACTATTGCGGCGTCTCGGATGTGAAGTGGTGCGCCTTGAAGGAGGGAGGTGTTGCGGCGCTTTGACTCATCATCTGGGAAAGCATGATGAGACATTACGCATGGTGCGCGCAAATGTTGCCGCATGGTCGCGGGAGCGCGCCGAAAACGGGTTGGATGCCATTGTCATGACAGCGTCCGGGTGCGGGACTATCGTCAAAGACTATGGCTACCTGCTGCAGGATGATCATCAATGGGCCGAGGCGGCATCAGATCTTGCCGGCATCGTGAAAGACGTTACTGAGGTTGTTGAAAGCCTTAAACTGCCGGCGAAGAATTCAGGGTCTGAAATCCGCGTTGCCTACCAGGACGCTTGTTCATTGGCGCATGGACAACGGATACGAGAAGCACCGCGTGCATTGTTGCGCGATGCCGGCTTTGAGGTCGTCGAAGTGCCGGATGGACACCTGTGTTGTGGTTCGGCAGGAACTTACAGCGCGTTGCAGCCTGTCCTGGCCAATTTGTTAGGTGATCAAAAGGTCGAACACATTCAAAGTATTGCGCCCGATGTAGTTGCGGTCGGCAATATTGGATGCATCAATCAAATTTCGGCGCGCACGCGAATACCGGTGGTTCACACGGTCGAACTTCTCGATTGGGCGACCGGCGGTCCACGGCCATCCGGTCTCGGCACACTTTAAAGATCACTCAGGATATCTGCTTTTTTCGCTTCATATTCCGGCTTACTGATCAATTGATCTTGATACATTTTCTTGAGCATGCCCAGACGTTCGCGAAGGCTCAATGTGGTTTTCGGCAAGGGCGCCGTAACAATGGGTGCGGGTACAGGTGTCGGTGCATAGTACTGGCTCGGTGCCTGCGGTTGAACGGGCATAGGCGCCGGCGCCGTCAAAGGGGCGCGGGTGGGCGCCATACTGCTGGTATACTCACGGACAGTCGGGGCTTGGGGTTGCACCTGCTGGCGGCGGGCGGGCGGTGTCGTCTGGCCCTGTTGCACGCGCATTTCATATTGCATCTGGGCGCGGACTTCTTCCCTAATTTGCGCGCGTATATCAGTACGTACATCGGTCTCTGCCGCGTTTCTCATCTCCGGCGGCATGTCTTCCAATCTTAGGGACGAGGAGCGTGGTACAAGCGCCAAGGCATCCATTCGGTCCATATTTTCAAGTTCGTATTGGATTTCTTTGAAAAGAATATTTGACCAATTTTTTGCTTTTGGCGATCTGTAGACCGAGCTGGTAATGGTCAGGCCCCTTTTCTTGCCCCCGGCAACTTCTATCTCAATCTCGTTTGGGTTGGTCCGCGAACGGCGAACGAAGACACCTATTTCTTCAACGCCCGGCGCGTGTCCGCGGATGACGCCACTCGCTTCGTTGCTGTGTTCAATCGAGAAATTACGACCGGCCGAAGCTATGGTTGCGCGCCATATCCGTTGATAACTCTCGTTCTGAGTAACAAACTTTTTACCGGTTCCCGGTTGCGCCACATTGTCTCCGGCGCAAGCTGAAACCAAAATCAAGAAGGCGAAAGCAATTACTGTATTGACCCTGACCACCTGTCATCCCCTTTTTGGCGCCCGCACAAAACCTCGGGGTCGTGAAGACTGTTAGTTCACTGCGGAGTCGCCGAGCTCCCCCGGTGGACGCCAAGATCGTTAAGTGAACGGGCTAATAATCATCAAATTTTGTACGGATGCAAGGTGTCCGGCGGGCGGTAAATGATTTGGCGTCTGTAGTTGTCGCCATTTGTGCGCCGACTGGTTATCATCATAGGTTGTGGCAGTGGGAATTTTTGGCTTCCAGTCTTCCTAATATGCCCGATAGTAACCAGGACGAGTAGTGTGAAGCGCCATATACATTGGGCCTTGTTATTGCTGTTGTTGGCAGTCCCTGCGGTGGCAGATTTGTCACGCGGGGTTGAAGCCTACAATGCGCACGATTACCAGGCCGCGTATCGCGAATTTTTGCCGGCGGCGGAATCCGGCGACGCGTTTGCTCAGTACAATATGGGAATTTTGTTTGCCAAAGGTCAGGGGGTCACTCAAGACCTCAATCAAGCAGTCTCGTGGTATTTGCAGGCTGCAGCGCAAGGTAACACGTTGGCTGAATATAATTTGGGGGTCCTTTATTCCAGCGATGAAGGGCCATTGCGGGATTATTTCGAAGCCGCCAAATGGTATCTGCTTGCTGCCGAAAAAGGATATGCGCTGGCGCAGTTCAACTTGGGTCTTCAGTACACTAGTGGCCAAGGCGTTAAACCGAGCGATACTCAGGCGGCAGAGTGGTTTCGACTGGCGGCGGAACAAGGATTGGCGCCGGCTCAGTTCAATCTCGGTTTTATTTACGCTAACGGGCGCGGTGTTTCTCAAAACGACGGTCTTGCGGCAGATTGGTCGCGACGTGCCGCCGAACAGGGCCTGGCTGCGGCACAGTATAATTTGGGCGTTATGTACGAAACCGGTACAGGTGTCCCCCGCGATGACAAGCAAGCGTTCAATTGGTATCAGCGCGCGGCCGAGGTTGGGTATGCCTTTGCGCAGCGGAAACTCGGAAATTATTACGCTGCAGGCCGCAGTGTCGGGCGTGATTTAGGCAAAGCAGTGACATGGTATGAACGGGCGAGCGACGGTGATGACGACCGTGCGATGTTCAATCTCGCGCACCATTATCTCAAAGGCGCGGGGGTCGAAAAAAATCGAGCTCGGGCTGGACTATGGTTCCGCCGGGCGGCCGAGCTTGGCAATGCGGATGCGCGGTTCAATTTAGGGGTTTTGTACGCCACCGGCCGAGGGCCGGAGACTGACCTCAATGAAGCAGTGTATTGGTACAATCGGGCGGCGGAGGCAGGCTCGGTTTCCGCCCAATACAATTTAGGTGTTTTGCACCATCGCGGGACTGGGGTGCGGCAAAACTACGGCAAAGCTTTTGAGTGGTACAAAATCGCCGCAGACCAAGATTATGGCCCGGCAGCAAACGCGCTCGGCGTTATGTATGCCCATGGTGCAGGCGCCGCCCGGGACGACACGACCGCGTTCACATGGTTTCAGAAGGCCGCCAATCAGGGCGATATGTATGCGCAAAATAATCTTGGGCAACAGTACACGGCCGGCCGGGGGGTGGCGCCGGACGCTGAAGTGGCGGCGGCTTGGTACCATCAAGCGGCGGAACAAGGGGTCGCTTCAGCACAGTATAATTTGGCCTTGGCCTTTGCCTCCGGGCATGGGGTGGGGCGGAACATAAACGCCGCCGTGGATTGGTATCGGCGGGCGGCGCGGCAAGGACATGCTCAGGCCCAATTTAATTTGGCGGTTCTTTACATGAACGGACAGGGGATGCGCCGCAAACCGGCGCTGGCAGCCAAATGGTACCGGTCGGCCGCCCGTCAGGGGCATCTGCGCGGGCAATACAATTTGGCTGTGCTCTATCAAACCGGATCGGGGGTCAGTGCCAACCTGGAAGAGGCGGCGGGATGGTACGCGCGCGCTGCCGAACACGGCATGGCCGACGCGCAGTTCGCTCTCGCCCAGCTTTACCAGACCGGCCTTGGGGACGGGGCCGGGGACGGGGGCGCCAAAAGCAGTGAGTCGCTCGAGTTGTATACTGAGGCCGCCCGCCAGGGTCATGCCCGCGCGCAACTGGCCTTGGGTCGCTGGTACGATGGTCTCAGACCTGGCCAGAGAGATGCTGAGAACAACAATAAAAACTATGCGCTAGAATGGTATCGCCGGGCTGCGGAAAGCGGATTGGCCGCCGCCCAAAGCCGTTTGGGCGCGCTCTATGCCGAGGGCAAAACAGTGCCCTTGAGCGACCGTGAAGCCGCCCTTTGGTTCGGGCGCGCCGCGGCGCAGGGAGATGTCACAGCGCAATACCATTTGGGGCTGTTCTATGAGGAAGGCCGGGGGATGGCGCCTGACCTGGGCCTCGCCGCCGAGTGGTACCAAGTGGCCGCCGCCGCGGGCCATGCCGAAGCGCAAAATAATCTCGGATTATTGTATGATAAAGGGCACGGTGTTACCAAAGATCCGGTGGCCGCCCGCACCTGGTTTTTACGTGCAGCCGAGCAGGAAAACGTCAATTCCCAGTATAACTTAGCCGTCTTTCTTGATACCGGGCGCGGGGGCGAGAAGGACCTTGCCGGTGCCGCCGATTGGTATCAAAAAGCCGCCCGAAACGGCCATGGCGGCGCCCAATACAATTGGGGTGTTATGCTGACCGAGGGCGATGGTGCAGCGCGGGATTTGGTCGCCGCACGGGTGTGGGCGGCGCTCGCATCGGCACCCGAAAACCCGGACGACGTGCGTGCCCATGCGGTCGGATTGACCGACGCGCTTACGCCGCTCATGTCGGCGGACCAGATCGCCGAGGCGGCAGCGCGGGTTCAATCCTGGCAATCGCGCGATTGAGAACGGGTTATAATGGGGTTCAACAGCGGTTGACCTTGGGTGCTTAATTGGCCATCTAAGGGTGTAGGATAAGCGCACACATATTATTGGGTTTCAGGAGGCGGTAATGACCGAAAAAGTTGCCGAGAAAAAACTAACGCTGACGGACGAAGAATGGCGCGCGCGGCTGACCGATGAAGAATATAACGTGTGCCGCCAGAAGGGCACCGAGCCCGCGTTCTCCGGCCGCTATTGGGACACCAAAACCGCGGGCACTTATGTGTGCGCGGGCTGCGGCCAAGACCTGTTTTCGTCCACGACCAAGTTCGACTCAAAGAGCGGCTGGCCAAGCTTCACCCAAGCTATCGACGAAGGCCGGGTCCAAAACGAGAGCGACGTGAGCTACGGCATGACGCGCACGGAAGTTTTGTGCAGTCGCTGCGACAGCCATCTCGGTCACGTGTTCCCGGACGGCCCGGCGCCCACGGGGCAACGGTACTGTATGAACTCAGCATCCTTGAAACTAAAACCGGGCGAATGAACGCGTCTTTATGACCGACACGACGACCGAGTCGACAGCGCAAGACACGACGGCCCAAGTTACGACCGAAGCCGCGACGGGCACAGCTGCGGGCGAAGAGTTCCGTGTGCAAGCGCGGCAAGGCCTGCCGCCGGCGGAAATAAAGCGTCTGACCAAACTCTCGGCGACCGAAGGCGCATGGTGCGTCGTGCATATTCTGTTGCTGATCGGCGGCACGGTCACCACTGCCGTTCTGTGGTGGCACCCGCTGGTGATCATCCCCGCGATCATCGTCGTGAGTGCGGGCCAGCACGCGCTTGCGGTTCTGTCCCACGAGGCCGGGCACTATCGGCTGTTCAACAACCGCCCGCTGAATGATTTCGTGGGCGTCGTGGCGGGCATGGTCATTGGCGTGTCGAACGGCTGCTACCGCATCGTCCATCGGCTGCATCACAATCACCTGTATGAAGCAAACGACCCGGACCTGCCGCTGATGGCCGGCTACCCGCGCGGCAAAAGCTACCTCGCCAAACGGCTCCTGAAAGACCTGCTCGGTCTGACGGCGCACAAAAACTACGCCTACTTTTTCGGCGCGCCGGGCACTTCTAATCAAGGGGATGGAAAACCAAAATTGCTCGACGACACATCGCCCCGCCTCAAGCGCGCAGCCCTGCGCGAGCGCTGGCTGGTCATCGGTTTTCACATCGCAGCAATGGGGGTCGCCTTTGCGAGTGGCTGGGGCGTGGAATATCTGCTGCTGTGGATCTTGCCTCTCCTGACC
>JAPYRI010000026.1:0-32378 GCA_029941135.1 Alphaproteobacteria bacterium
CTGCTGATCTGATCGACGCCATGGGGGCCGCGTTTCTGGGTATGATCGCGATTGAGACCGCATGCGACATCGACGACTTGGCAAAGATAGTCGGACGCGCACCGACGGCAAATGATTTTGAACCGACAACTTGGACTCTGATGGAAAGGGGCCGGGCGGTCACCGGTACCGAAGCCGTCGGCTTCAAACGCACGTTTCATCAAGTTGCCCGCATGGTCGGGCCGTTTTTCGAAGATTACGATGTGTACCTGGCACCGACCCTCGGCAAGCCGCCAATCCCGGTTGGCGAACTCAATCCGGCCGATCCGGATTTTGATGCCTATTTTGCGCGATTGTTCGACTTCATTCCGTTTACGCCGCTGTTTAATATTACCGGCCAGCCCGGCGTTTCATTGCCCCTGTGGTGGAACGACGGTGACTTGCCAATTGGTGTTCAATTCCTTTCCAAAATGGGTGAGGATGGTTTGCTCTACCAATTGGCCGGGCAGTTGGAGCGGGCTCAGCCCTGGGCCGACAGAAGGCCTGCGGACCTTGCGTAATATGTATATTCTGCGAGCGGCCGTGCTGGTCTTCTGGGCGACACTCAGCCTCCCGGCGCATTCTGCCGATTGGTTTGATCTGATTTTGTCGGATGGCACCAAGCTCAAGTATGGCATTGAATACCCGCAAGGATTTGATGCTCGCAAAACATATCCGGTAATTCTCGCCTTGCCGCCGGGTGGTCAAAGCCGGCGCATGATCGAAATGGCGCATGACAATTATTGGGGCGCGGAAGCCAGTGAGCGTGGTTTTGTTGTGGTCAGCCCCATCGCTCCTTATCACAAGTTTTTCTATGCGGGCGGCGAGGTCTATATTCCCGAGCTTCTCGACCAGATCACCAAGTCCTACAAAGTGGAGCTGGAAAAATTTCACCTGGTCGGGATCAGCAACGGTGGTCTGAGCGCATTTCAAGTCGCCCTGGACGCACCTGAACGCTACCGGTCCCTTACCGTGCTATCCGGGTATCCGTTGAATTTGTCAAAAACGGATAGCTTGGAGTCGTTACGAGATTTACCGATCAGTATGTTTGTTGGCGAAGATGACACGCCTTGGCGGGAAAAAATGGATGAATTGAAGGCGCGCTTTGACGCCATGGATAAACTAGTATTCTACGAAGTGGTGCCAAACAACGGCCACGAAATCACTGACCTTGCCGGTGAAAACGCCAAGCGGATTTTTGAGCACATCCACGACTAATAGTATTTGGTTACGCTTCATTTACACTGGCGGCTTGGACGTGTAAGGCAAACGTTACACAGTCGAATGCCGGGTTCACCACTCTCCCTTTAACGCATTGAAAGATAACAAATAACCTTTGTTCTAATTCAGGCATGAAGCTTGCACCCGATTGATGACCGGCGTCAGATCATGCATATCCAGACACAACCCCAGCCCCTACATTTTCCCATGGTTATGTTGGCCCTGTTGGCGGCGGCTCTCATTGTCTTGTTGGCCCTCGCATACAGCGCTCAGGCGGCAGTGATTGAGCCCATGCCGCGGGCAACGGGGACGTGGGTGACCGTAACCAGTTATTAGGGAGAGGGTGACCAGCGCCTAAAGACAATGGCTTACATGCCGATTGTGAGTGAGCTGGATGCCTCCCTTGTTAACGCCGACGATGACCTCCAAGCTAGCTCTGTATGCGATCCATCGGCGCAATGGTGGTGCCGGGGAGAACGCCGCGCCAAATGATTTCAAAAAATAGAGCTGAAAATATAAAATAACCGCCGGAGGAAATGCCGGCGGTTATTTCGCATTGCGCTCGACCCGCCAATCGGCGGCGCCGTTGGACCTAGTGGACAACCCGGTCGTCAGCGGGATTGTCAGGGTCGTAGTTTTGCCCGATGTCCGCGTAAAACTCGAGCGCAGCGTCCAAATCCTTCATGGTCATGGTGCCGCGTTCAATAATTTCCCGGAATTCGCGCGCGATTTCATCGATGGTCCTGATGACTGTTTTCTGAGTCATGACCTAGCCCTCGGTTTAATTGACAGTTGCGCATGGTAAGCGCAACTGCTTAAAGCTTCGCAAATCGAGGATTACAGCGAAATTGAATCCTCGTTTATTCGCCGGTAAAGGCCGGTTTGCGTTTATTCACAAACGCGTCGATGCCCTCTCGCCCGTCGTGCGTTACCATCATGTCTGCAATTCCTTGGGCTTCCACTTCCATTTGGGTTTCAAGTGATGCCGAAGTGCCTTCCATAATGAGGCGCTTGGCATTGCCGTAAGCGCGGGTGGGCCCTTGGGCGAGCTTAGTCGCGAGCGCATTGGCTTCGGTCATCAGGTCCGCGTCGGGCACCACTTTGTTCAAGATGCCCCAGTCCAGTGCTTCGGCAGAAGTCAGTTTGCGATTGGTGATGGCAAGTTCCTTGGCCCGGCGCATGCCGACCAGGCGACTGACGAAATAGGTGCCGCTTCCATCCGGCGACAGGCCGGCCAAGGTATAAGCCATTGTATAGGCCGAAGACTCAGAGCCAATTGCCAAGTCAGTTGCGCACACGAGGCTCATGCCTGCGCCCGCAGCAACCCCATTTACGGCAGCGATAACGGGTGCGTCCATGCGATTGAGGCGCGATACGGCAGCATGGAGATAGACCGTCATTTCGCGGACAAACGCCGGTAGTTCGTCACCCTTGCTAGAAAAAGATACCAAGTCGCCGCCTGCACAAAACGCTTTGCCATTGCCGGTGATGATAACGGCACGCACATTCGGGTCCACATCCATTTGGATCGAGGCTTCCATGAGTTCTTTCGCCATTTCGCAACTCATGGCATTGAAGCTGTCGGGTCGGTCCAGTGTGATCAGGGCGACCCCGTCAGCCACGTGATAAGAAAAAGTTTCATATTCCATTGCTATCTCCCTGAGGGCGCACCGGCGCCAATATTTTGATAAGTTCCTACTTGGCGCGGATTGTCTCCGTATCCGGCGGAAGGGTCAACAGCGCAGAACATAGCAAATTGCCACTTTCAGATGGTAAGGGGGCTGTGCGCCCCCGCACCATATCGGCTACAGTACGCCCGACCTTTTGATCAGTGACACAGGGCGCTTGATCGATACTCAATTTGAAACCATTTTCCTGAAGTAATCGGAAAGGCGATTGCCTGTGAAAGGCGCTGAAAACGCAATAGTCCCAGCTGTGCTGGAGGTTGTGGGGTTGAGCCATAATTTTGGCGCACGCCGGGCCTTGGACCATGCTGGTTTTACCATTCGGCCCGGCGAGTTCACCGTGTTGCTGGGGCAAAATGGCGCCGGTAAGACCACGTTGTTTTCCTTGGTGACCCGTTTGTTCGGGTCCGACCAAGGTGCGATCCGTGTGTTCGGGCATGATGTCAATCGCCGGCCGTCCGAGGCCTTGAAAAGAATAGGCGTTGTTTTTCAGCAGCGCACTTTGGACCCCGATCTAAGCGTGCGGCAAAACCTCATGTACCACGCGGCCCTACACGGCCTGAGCCGCAGGGCAGCAAAGTCCCGTGTTGCCGAGGAACTCGCGCGGATTGATCTCACTGATCGGGCCGACGATAAAGTGCGCCAGCTTTCAGGCGGTCAGGCACGCCGGGTAGAAGTCGCGCGGGCACTGATGCACGAGCCCCGGCTGTTATTGCTGGATGAACCGACAGTGGGGCTTGATATGGCCAGCCGGCAATCCCTCCTGGAACATGTTCGCCGTCAGTGCCGGGACAAGGGTTTGGCGGTACTGTGGGCCACCCACTTGATCGACGAAGTTGATGATGAAAGTCACGTGATCGTTCTCCACCAGGGCAAAGTGCTGGACACAGGAGTCGTCAACGAAGTGGTCGAACGCGCGGGCACAACCACAATACGCGAGGCGTTTGCCGGCCTCACCGGTAGTCAACTGAACGGCGGAAAAGCGCCGTGAGCATGCTTCATTATTTGCGCTGCCTTGAAGGCATCGTGCGGCGGGAGGCCTTGAGGTTCGTTCACCAGCGCGGGCGCTTTATTTCGGCCTTGGTGCGGCCGCTGGTGTGGTTGTTCATATTTGCTGCGGGTTTCCGGTCGGTTTTGGGCGTGTCGATCATTGAACCTTACGACACTTATGTTCTCTATGAGGTCTATATTACACCCGGCCTTATTGGCATGATCCAGTTGTTCAACGGCATGCAAAGTTCACTTTCCATGGTTTACGACCGGGAAATGGGGAGCATGAAAACGTTGCTGGTGAGCCCTTTGCCGCGCTGGTACATGCTCACATCCAAATTGCTCGCCGGGGTGGCGGTTTCCATTCTTCAGGTTTATGTGTTTTTGATCATCGCTTGGCTGTGGGGCGTGGATATTCCACTTATCGGATATCTGACGGTTTTACCTGCCTTGGTTTTGTCAGGCTTAATGCTAGGGGCACTTGGTTTGTTGCTGTCTTCGGCGATCAAACAACTGGAAAATTTTGCCGGCGTTATGAACTTTGTCATCTTTCCCATGTTTTTTGCGTCATCCGCCCTGTATCCCTTGTGGCGGGTTGCCGAGACCAGTCCAATGCTGCGCACCGTGTGCGATTTTAACCCGTTTACTCCGGCAGTCGAATTGATACGCTTTTCCCTGTATGGCCAACTCAACGTAAATGCGCTGTTGTATGTATCCGGTGCACTGGCTGTCTTCTTGGGACTTGCCATCTATGGCTATGACCCCTCCAAAGGGTTTGTCGCGCGGCGGGGCGGCCCCGCCGCGGGTTAACCATACAGTCATTCCGTGCTTCGCCCCTGGGGTCAGCTTCTGGTAAAATCCGGCACAATAATTGTGTCAGGATGACAACATGAAACTATTAGGAAATTTTACAATGGCGACTTTCGCCTTGGCGCTGGCTTCCATGCCGGCGCACGCCGTGTTGCGAGACTAGGATTTTGAGCGCGAGCGGCGCCACGCCACCTATCACGCGCAATTCCAAATTCTGAAAATCGCCGTGCCCACGGAGACTCCAGGCGAGTGCCGGATTTGGGGGGAGGTGGCGCAAGTTTTCAAAAGCATGGGGCGCTCTTTTAAAGAGGGTGAGAAAATCGACTTTGATGTCAGTTGCATGAGCCGCAATGACCTCATACCCACCGATGATACGCAGTGGTTGGAAATTTCCCAACTGCAAAATGCGCGCTATATTGAAGTGTATTTGAACCGCTACTTTTCCGGCGACGGAGACGTTTATCAAATTCCGGTGTGGCAGTACCGGGTGATAGAAAAGCCTACAGCTGCTCCCCAATGTCCTGACACAACCAAAGGGGCGCGATGCGATGTGTTCGATATTTTGCGAATAGAAGTTCCCGGGATCAAGCGGGATTCGGAGTCCAGTGGGATTTCCGTGACGATCGATCTTCCAATACAAACCGTGCGGCGATTACGGGTGGTGGCGGCCCAGCGCACCCGGCGGAGCGAAACCCAAAAGACGACGGTTGCCGATATCATTACGGAATTGATTGCGCAGGAGATTGACGCTTTGAAAGCCGGAGAGCGCTAAGCGCATCTATATTTTCCGCTTTAGAATGTGACCCGCGCGCCGGCCAAAACCGTGTCCAAATCATCGATGCCGGAGCCGGGAATATCCAGCTTCAAGCGCCGATAGGACGCATACAGTTCGGTGCCCCAGTCCGTCACGTGTTGAACCACGGCAAAAGCCATACTGTCACCTTCCGCGCCATTAGACGGCAGGTCCCAAGTTCCCCGGTAATCCACTGAAACCGCCGTGTAGCCAAATTTGATCAATTTGGCCTTATAACCGAGCTTGCCATAAATAGACCGCGGATCTTGATTGATTGCGCTGCCGGTCATGTCGCGAGTCGCACCGGCGATGGTAAAATTGAGACCGTTATTGTGAAGGACCGACAACGAGCCGCTAAATTGACTTTCCATGCTGCTGCTGATCGACGATGTGTTGGCGTATCCGGCAGCCGCAATCACTTTAAAAGTGAAGAGCTTTTGGCCGTAATGCAGAGCCGCATCCCAAGCACCGCCGTCGATTAGGGAGCCGGATGCACGCAGTCCCCGATAAAATGGCGTGTCGTAGCGAATGCGGTCACGCCGGCCCAATCCGTCCATGTTATTGAACGCCGTATCCACCGTGACGGTCGAGAACACGCCGTTGCGACGGGCAAAAACCAATTTCCCACCGACATCCTTAACATCTGAAGAAGCCACCAGTTTGGTTCCCGACAAATCAGATTCAAAGGTTTTATCGGACGCCGTACTGCCTTGACCGAGCGACACTTTGCCGTATTTATTACTGTCCACATACAACTCGATGATGCGTTCATTGAATGTGACATCACTGCTGCCACGGATGCCGTCGTTGGAGGTGCCTTCGGCACTCGTATTATCGTCCTGGGTAATGCTGCGCGAACTGTTGCTTTCGATTTCGACTTCAATGGTTGACCCAACGATCACGCCATCGCGCGGAGAAACCTTGCCTTTCAAGCGCACGCGGGTTGATGAGTTGTCATTGTCCACGCTGCGCACATCCGACGATGTGCCATCGTCATAGAACATGGCGGCCCGATTAACTTGACCCGATAAAGTGAGGCTGGCCTTTTTGCCGCCCGACGAGACCGGTGCCGGTTTTGTGCGTACGGTTTTTGCGGAGGCCGCACGTGGCGGCACAATCTCGGCCGACCGGCCTGGCGCAATAGGCGTCGTCGTCGCTGTGCGTCCGGCCGCCTTGGCGCCGGTTACCAATTGTTGGACTTGCCTTGAAAGCATCAATATTTGCGCTTGTTGAGAGGCGATCTGGGCTTGCTGCTCAGCGATCATATCTTCCATTAGCCGCAAACGGTCGTCCCCGTCCGCCGCCCGTGCCGTGGTGCCTGACAAAAACACAATTATTGCCACTGCAATAAACGCGGGCAGCTTCATAATGACAATCCTCACAGACAGGCAGCGTTAGCTGGGTTTACGCCAGCCCGGAGATTGGTGCAAGTAAAAGCGCCGACTGATCTGGCGGTGAATAAGGCCGGCAGGTTAACCGCCATAAATGACAAATTCGCCAGAAGATCCAGACAATATGCCGGGACGGGAACTGTCCTCATCGCGGTCAGACTCGTTCAAATGTTCGCCGCTTGCGCAGGCGGAAAGAGCGAGGGTAAATAAAGCACATGCGACAACTCGACCGGTTAGCTGTCGCCAAAATAAATCCGGCAGCATGCTGGTAGGGTATACCAACACGCTGCCGAAAGGAGAGCGATTTAACTTAGGTGGTTAGAAGTCGAAATGCGACTTAGCTCTCGCTTTATAGTACCTGCCTAGATTCCCCGGCTCTGACATGCCGTGGGATAATCAATCGGTTTCGTCAAATGATTGAGCAAATTGGCGGACGTAGTATATCGGCAACGATTTGCGCCTGTTTAGCTTGGTCTTTATAAGATTGCACTTCTATTTATTTGAATTCGTTTTTGCTTAATGGGGGATGACCCGGTGACCAGAGACGACGTCTACATAGACAAGACCGCCGAAGTGCACGAGTCAGCGACCATCGGCGCCGGCAGTTCCATTTGGAACTGGACCAAGGTGCGCGAGCAAGTATTTATTGGTAATAACTGCAACATTGGCCAAGTGGCTTTTACCAATGATTTGTATCCACGCGCCGGTAACTCCGACTGGACTGTCACCAGAACTCGGGTCGAAGATGGGGTCAGCATTGGCGCCAATGCGACCATTATCTGTGGCGTGACGTTAGGGACCAACTGCATGATCGGGGCGGGCGACGTGGTTACGAAGGACGTTCCTGCCCATGGTTTGGTCGTTGGACAGCCCGCCCGCTTGGTCGGCTATGTGTCGTGTAGCGGTCGACCGCTCAACCACGATATGGAATGTGGTCATCCTCCCGATTCCGCTAAATTGGAGGCCTAGGCAGGGTCGTGCGTGTTGGTGAAGAAGTGGTGCTGGAATGCCCAGTGGGAACCCTCAGAACCGTATATCCGTTCTTAATGGCAAAGGCTGAGGATAAAACAGTACTGAATGTGGGCGCAGCGGGCAATGCGTCGGTTTACTTACCCGACCGCTCGCACTTATGGCTGCACACCCAGCTTATAGATACTGCTGATGATGTGATCGGATTGGATATCGACCCAGAGGAAATTGGTAATGCGGCTGAACATGGGATTTTGATCGAGGAGGGAAATTGCGAGGACGCGGAGCTCGGCCGCTTGTTTGACCTGATTGTCATGCTTGAGGTTATAGAACACGTGGATAACCTCGGCGCAGCCATTCATAACCTGCTTGATCACTTGAACTCCGGGGGGGAGTTGGTCATGACGACCCCCAACGCAACCCATATTGGTAACATCATTGACGCCTTCCGGCGCCGACCGGCGAACGTTTTTTATCAGCACGTCAATTTGTTCACACCGGAACATTTTCAAGCATTTTGCGATCGTCACGATCTCAATTTAGTGGAGGTCAAATACTTCACATTTGATGCGACGGGTGGCTTCGGCATGCGCATCAAAACTGCAATCATTCGATTGTTCGGTTGGCTCAGTCCGCGTTTGCACAGCACCTTTCTGGTGACGATCCGCAAACGGGTCAAGCCCTTCTAGATTTTAACCGTGATTCTGGATGAATGATCGATTTTGTGCAGGAACAATTTGAGATCATTCTCATCGATGTACTCGTCAACTGCCTTCCTCGCCCCCTGCCAGTACCCGTAATCGTCGATGATCAGAACCCCGCCCGCGGACAGGCGCGGATACAAGTGTACCAGTTCGTGACGTGTCGATTGATACCAGTCGGTGTCCAGGCGGAGGATCGCAATCTGTTCGGGTGCGTGAGCGGGGATCGTGTCCTCCACTTTACCTTCAACATAATGCAGCCTTTCCCGGTCGTAGCCGGTACTACTGACATTTTTTATTACTTGGTCCAGCGGGCCATGGCACCAATCTGTCGTGCCGTCATCTGTTTGTTGCCGATTATATTGTTGGGCTGCGGGCTCTCCGCGATAGCTGAAGTCCTCATCGCCAGGCTCGGTCATGCCGGTGAAAGTGTCGAACAAGTATATATCGCGGTTTTGCTCACCCATGGCCGACAACTTGAGCGCCGCCGCCATCACCGAGCCGCCTTTGCCGACCCCACATTCGACGACCGAACCAGGAATTTTTCGGGCGACCACATAGTCGACCGCAGCAATCAAAGTTTGGACGGCGTGCGCTGACGTGACCGTGTAGGGCGCAACCCGGGTGGCAATTTCCCGGTCTTCGGCAGTTGCATCCAGCATGGTGTCCTGCAGCCGGACAATTTCGTAACCCAATCCGTGAGCGGTGCGGCGCACCAGTTTTTTAATAAGATCTTTCATGACGAGCCCCGGACCAGTGGAGATAAAACATAAGTACGGCACGCGCTACCTAGAATTTTGGCGAGTTTTGTACGCCATGTGATGGGGAGTGCAAGACCAAACAAACAATATCCGGTTTGAAACAGACCGGTCGGGGTGCTGCGGTTTATCACCCATCCGTTGTCGCGAAATTGGCGCTCCCAATGGCTTGGCCGGAAATAATATATCTCGGTAAAGCCGTTGCCGCGTTCGCCATGGCGTGGGGGGATTAACACGGCAATCAATTTAGACAGCAAGCTGCGCGGCTTTTCGTTTGTGGTTTCAATGTTTGCTTGTGACCTAGCCTTGAGCGCGCCAAGGATGGTCTTTGGCAGCGCCGGGTAGTGGGCGAGAAGTGTCCACAGTCGCCAGATATGGGTGGGAACAATATGAACGGCTATGCCCTCCTTCCGCAGCACCCGATGCATTTCCTGGTGAAAGCGTGGTAGATCGACCACGTGTTCCAATACGCTGGACGTAAAAATGACATCGAACGATTGGTCGGCGAATGGCAAGCGATTGCCATCGTAGTCAATGATCGGCATCAGCCGGTCCCGGGCGTAGTTGCTGGAAGGCAGATCAACGCCTGTAGTTGATTTGCAGGTTTTGGCGAGCAAAGAAAGCTGGTAGCCGGTGCCGGCGCCAATCTCCAGCAAATCTGCGCCATGAAAACAATCCCCCAAGGCCGCAACCTCATTTTCTAGTTCAGCCTTCTTTAGAGCATGGAGGTGGTTTTGATCCATGGGGGTCCTATAACTTTCAATATTAGGCGCGGGCCCGCCTTTGCTTTGGTCCGGCAGCATACCTGGGTCGCGATTGCGGGTCCATTCGTGTCATACTAAGGTCCACCGAAAACCCCGACGATGTGTTTGAGTAAATGGTGAGTTCGCTAATAATGGACGGGCCGGCGGAGAGCCCAAACCCGAGACCCAGGGTGATGCATGTCATTACCGACCTGGACACGGGTGGCGCTGAAACTATGCTCGCAAATCTTGTTGTGGCCCAGAAGGACCTCCCGGAACCGCCGCTGGTGGTGAGTTTGACCCCGGGGGGAACCCAAGCAGCGCGGATTACTGCCGCCGCCCTATCGGTTCGGCATTTGGGCATGCGGAGGGGCTGGCCAAATCCCATGGCACTTTTTCGCCTGGTGATGCTTATTCGCTCCTTTAAACCGAAAGTCATCCAAAGTTGGATGTACCACGCCGATCTGATGGCTTTATTGGCGCTTCTTTTGTCCGGGCGCCGCCGATCCACTCGATTGTTGTGGGGCGTGCGCTGCTCGGATATGGATTTGAGCCGGTACGCGCTCGGCTTGCGCATCGTCATTCGGCTATGCGCATGGCTTTCTTCTTTGCCCAATGCAGTCGTCGCCAACTCCCACGCGGGCCGCACATTTCACCGGTCACTCGGCTACAAGGCGCGCCGGTTTTTGGTGGCAGTAAACGGCGTGGACATGAATATTTTTCGACCAGATTCAAAGGCGCGGGCTGAAGTGCGGGCAGAATTAGGAATAGGAGACGACGAATTTCTGGTTGGTACCAGCGCCAGGGTCGATCCGATGAAAGATTATCCGACATTTATGGCGGCATTGGGACATATGCAACGTGTCTATGGGCTGGCGGCGGGTCGGGGGACCGGCAGCTTGCCCGATCAAATCCGGTTTTTTGGCTTGGGTGAACGCCCGGATATGCCACGGGTGTTGAACGCCCTTGATCTTTTTGTGTCCGCGTCGGCATTTGGCGAAGGATTTTCCAACGCGTTGGTTGAGGCGATGGCAACGGGCCTCCCGGTGATTGCGACCGGTGTCGGCGACGCGGCCCTGATTATTGATGATAGCGGTGTTGTTGTGCCGCCCCGTGATGTGTCTGCGCTCGCGGCGGCGATTGATGACTTAAAGAATGACCCGGCACGTTGCAAAAATTTGGGCCGGGCGGCCCGCGCGAGGGTGGCGGCGAATTACGATCTCAAACGTATTGTCCGCGATATTGAAACCCTGCATGGGGACTGGTGATTGTGACATGAGTGCCACGCCATCCGCTCCAAACAAGCGTTCTAAAAGCAGGTTTGCCGCCACGCCTTTGGGCCGGATAGCAGGCGCGACTCTGGTCGTCGCCGCGCTTACGGCGCTTGCACGCTCAACAACAGTTGCCCGTGAAATAACTGCAGCCAGCGCCTTCGGAGCGGGAGACGAGCTAGACGCTTATTTGATTGCCTCTGCCATCCCGGTCTATTTACTGGGGGCGATTGCCGGGTCGTTTCAATCCGCTTTCGTGCCGCGCTATATCGCTCTGGCGAAGGAGAAGGACCAGGGCGGGGCTGACCGGTTTGTCGGTAATGCATTGGCTGTAACCGTGCTTGGCATGGGGGCGGTGACGCTCGTACTAGCGGCGGCGGCACAATTTATTGTTCCCCTCATGGCATCGGGATTCCCCGCCGACAAGATCATCATGACGCGTGAGTTGCTCTATTTCATGGTGCCGGCGGTCATGCTTGGGGCGGTGCCTGTCGTCTACACGGCTTGGCTCAATGCACTTGAGCTCTATCGCCTTCCCTCCTTGTTGCCGGGAGTGGGGCCACTGGTGGCGGTCACTATTTTACTCTTGTTCGCGCCCCATTTCGGCATACGGGCGCTGGCGATTGGAACCGTGTTCGGCGCCTTCATCGAAGTATTGGTGGTGGTAACGGCAGCTCGCATAAGTGGACACCGGATACCGATCCCTCGGTTCAAAATATCGCCTGACCTGGCAAAAGTGGGCACTGAATTTTGGCCGCTTCTGTTTGGCACCTTACTATTTAGCAGCACGACACTTGTCGATCAGATCATGGCGGCATCGCTCGATCCCGGCAGTGTCGCTGCTCTCAGTTTCGGCTCTCGGGTCACTGCCCTCGTCATCGCAGTTGCGGGCGTGGGCGTGGGCACTTCGGTTTTGCCAACTTTTTCGCGGCTGGTCGCTGATCACGATTGGGCAACACTGACCCGGACCTTGGTTCAGTTCGGCATCATGGTGTTTGTTTTTGCTGCACTATTCAGTGCGGTCATTACAGGGTCCAGTGTGCCATTGATTGAACTACTATTCGAACGCGGAAATTTCTCCGGTGCTGACACCGGCCGGGTTGCAAGCGTGCAATTCTATTTCGCCCTGCAGCTGCCGTTTTTCCTCCTAAGTCTGGTGTTGGTCCGTTTACTGTCGGCGTTATCATTGAACCGGACAGTGTTCATGATCACCGCGTTTAATACGGTCTTGAACATTGTGCTTAACTATTTGCTGATGCAGCGTATGGGGGTGGCCGGCATTGCGCTGTCGACAACGCTCGTCCATTTGATCTCGACCGGCCTGTTTGCCGGCGCTGTCATGCGGCGCCTGAGGCAGGCGCCAAAGCTAACCTGAAATGCCGGTTTCCCGCCGCCAAGCTTCGAACATCAGTACGTCCCACAGCGATGACGTCCAATCGGCTTTGCCGTTAAGGTGCTCGGTCCAGCGGGTGCGGACGGCGGTCGCATCCACTATGCCCCCCTCCTGCAATGATTTTTCTGCAAGCAGGTCCTCGGCCCATTCGCGCAGCGGACCGGTAATCCAATGACCGACAGGAACAGCAAACCCGCGTTTGGGGCGCTCGATTAATTCCCGGGGCACATGGCGATACAGTATCTGTCGCAATGCCCACTTGCGCACGTTGCCGCGGACTTTGAAGTCGGGTGGCAGTTGCCAGGCATATTCGACGACTTCATGATCCAGCAAGGGTACCCGAGCTTCCAAACTCACAGCCATGGACGCTCGGTCGACCTTCGTTAGAATATCGTCCGGCAGATAAAGCGCCAAGTCAGTTTGTTGCATGCGGTCAAGCCGGCTGCCGTGTGGGCGTGCGAGCGCAAACGGGTTATCGGCGCCGGGTTCTTCGAGTCCGGCAACTGCGCGCGCATTATGCCAATGACACAAGGTGAATTGGTAAAGTTCGGCAAATCCTTCTGCCCGCAACATGCCTTCGACTCGCTGCCACCGATCGTATCCGCCGCGCACGGTTTTGCGGGCGTATGTGTCTTCGCGCTTCCTGCCAAGTCCCGATTGTCCGATAAGCGGAGCGATTGCAGCCAGTGCCCGGCGGATACCGCGGGGTACGCGCTCCAACTTACGCCCCAGGTTTTCAGCTACAAAATAGTGATTGTAACCGGCAAAACACTCGTCGCCGCCATCCCCTGATAGGGCGACAGTTACTTGCTCGCGCGCAAGGGCAGAGACTAAGTGTGTGGGAATTTGGGACGAGTCGCCAAACGGCTCGTCGTACATGGCCGGTAACTTAGGGACCACATCAAGCGCTTGCCGCGCCGAAACGTAAAGCTCGGTGTGTTCGGTCCCCAAGTGATTGGCCACTTGCTTGGCGAATTGTGCTTCATTAAACGCGCTCTCTTCGAAGCCAATGGAGAATGTTTTGACCGGTTGCGTGGACTGTTCCTGCATCAGTGCGACCACCAAAGACGAGTCGATGCCGCCGGATAAGAAGGCACCCAGCGGCACGTCGGCAATCATGCGCCGCCCGACAGCGGTCCGTAGCCGGCTTGCCAATTCCTCCAAAGCATCGGATTCGCGCACAAGCCCCCGGCGCTCTAAGCCGCCTGCAATGACGTCATCAAGTTTCCAATAACAGGTCATTTGAGGCGTGCTACCCGCCCGCAATGTGACGAAATGCCCGGGGCGAAGTTTGTGAATGCCCTCGTAGATACTGAGGGGGGCGGGGATATAGCCCCGTTCCAGCAGCGCCGCAACGGCTTCCCGATTAATTGAAGGCTCCCATCCAGGATAGGCCGCGAGTGCTTTTAGTTCGGAGCCAAACAAATAGGTGGTGTCGTGTCGGCCATAGTATAGCGGCTTGATGCCCATACGGTCCCGGGCAAGGGTGAGTGATCGGCTTTCCCGGTCCCAAATCGAAAATGCGAACATTCCGTTCAAGCGGTTCAATAAATATTCAACGCCCCAGGCCGCGCAACCTTCAAGGATCACTTCAGTGTCCGAGTGGCCACGAAACGTAATGCCTTTGACTTCGAGTTCTTGCTTTATTTCGCGGAAATTATAGACCTCGCCATTGTAAGCAATCACAAAACGTCCATTTTCAGACACCATGGGCTGGTGTCCTGCATCCGTCAGATCAATTACCGATAGACGCTGGTGACCCACTCCATATCCGGCGTCCGAGTCGTTCCAAACACCTTCATCGTCCGGTCCACGGTGGCGAAGGGACTTGGACATACGCGCACAGATAGCAATTCCTTGTTCTGGATGCAACTTGAGATTCGGGTCGAGAAAGCCGGCAAAGCCACACATGTATTTGTAATTCCTAACTTTTTTGTTTGAATTGGGCTGAAAACTGCCGTTTCCTCCCGTAATTGTGACTCCCATCTCGGCAGACCAAAGTTTATACTTAACTGCTTGTCCACGCTAACGGTAACGACCGGAGGATTCTTTGGAAATCCGGGGAATAATTGCCGTGAGTATCCTAGGCGCCCGCATCTACTTGCGGGACGCACAATCCTTCACGCCTGGGAATAAGCGCTTTAATGCCCCTCGCAGGAGTGATGGCATCGTCGAAGAAAAGGTCCCCCGCCAAATTGTCGACGTTATTAACATGCAAACAAGCGAACGCACACTTATGGTCAACACCGCCGCCGCGGGCGGTAATATGTCGTTGATAGCTGGACTCGATCGATCGTCATAAGACTTTCAATTTGTTGATTGTGGCTCTAATCTCCGCCCAAATTTTGAAGGCGTCTGTCAAAACTGGCCGACGGTGATAAAACCAAAACAAGGGGAAAATGAATGGATATACAAGGACAAGCGGCCATTGTGACCGGTGGTGCATCTGGCCTCGGGGGTGCTACGGCACGGGCGCTGGCAAGTAAGGGTGCGAAGGTCGCTATCTTCGATATGAACAAGGAACTTGGCGAAAAGGTCGCGGCAGAAGTCGGCGGTGTTTTTGTTAACTGCAACGTGACCAGCGCCGACAATGTGGAGGCCGCCCTGAGTGACGCTGCCGCTGCTCATGGCACGGCGCGCATCATTGTCAACTGCGCAGGTGTGGGGACACCCGCCAAAGCCGTGGGTCGCGACGGCCCGATGGCTCTGGATGTTTTTACTAAAATCGTCGAGATCAATCTGATCGGTACGTTCAACGTTATACGCTTGGCGGCGGCGGCGATGATGGAAGATGAACCATTGGCCACCCTAGAGCGCGGCATCGTCATCAATACGGCATCGGTTGCCGCCTTTGACGGCCAGATCGGCCAACCTGCGTATGCGGCATCAAAAGCTGGTGTTGTCGGCATGACATTGCCGTTGGCGCGCGAGTTCGCCCGCTCGGGCATTCGAGTGCTGACCATCGCACCGGGGATATTTCTCACGCCCATGCTGGAAAATTCCCTGTCCGAAGAAGCAAAGGCAAGTCTTGGCGCCCAGGTTCCGTTCCCGTCACGCCTCGGCCGACCGGATGAGTTCGCTCAGCTCGCCATACAAATGTGCGAGAACGAAATGTTGAACGGCGAGACCATTCGCTTGGACGGCGCCATTCGAATGGCGCCAAAGTAGGCGATAGGTAAATAATCCTAGCCGTTAGGCAGCGGCGCACCAGGTACGCCACATCTGCCTATAAGCGTCTTCGAGGGTGCGCGTGAAGGCTTCCTCATCAAGCATGTGGGAGCCGAGCATGCGGCCACGTAAGCTGCTACGCATGTCGTTTATCCACTAATTCCCCGGCACTACTGTTGCGCAAACATGTGGCGGTCCATGCAAATCTATCGTTTTTTGGGGGGTTGAGCTGGGTCTCTCACAAAAGGTCTGCCAAGCCTTGAATAAAAAACCTTTGTTGGCTTTTATCCAAGGATAGGAGTTCAGAACCGCTCCTGAAACTGGCTTTCTTTTCGCCCTTGCCGAGACCCTTGGCGGCGGCCAATTGGCTCGGAGTTAAGCGGTTCACAGAACTGGGTGCGCAAGCCGCAATTCTGATCGAGATTGACGGATCCAGTATTGAAGATCCGTTCGGGTTGCCTAAGAAAAAGAGCAAACTGATCGTTTCGCGCCCAGGTGTCACGCAAGTAATCGATTTCCCAGTGCAGAACACCGGCGAGGTCGATGGCACGATATACCTGGATGACGACGGCGAGAATCGGCCCATGGCAGGCGTCGAACTTCAACTGTTGAACGACAATGCAGAGATTGTCGAGACTACGCGTTCTGCCAACGATGGGTTTTACCTATTTACCATGGTTAAGCCCGGGCACTATACGGTAGATATTCCCAAATTGGGGGGGGGGCGGCAACGCGATTTCCTAGTTGATCCGTCAGCGCCGATCGAAATCGACGCCAGAGGCAGCATCATAAGCGACCTTGTTTTTGTTGTGCGTACTTGAACTGCAATAGCCCTGAAACGTGAGTTAGAAATGCGCCGTCAATTGGATGAGGAATTGGCATTAAGGGTCGACTCACTTGAGCGCATACCAAGGCGGGTTCCCCGCCGCTCGGACCCGAATGTCGGTACGGTGGTAAGCGAATAGGAGAGCACGGAAAGCGACCCGACCGTTGACTCTTCGCCCGCTTCTACAAATAAACCTGATCTGGCCGCGTCAGTCCGAACGGGCCTTCACTTAGCGTCGTATCGGACTCGGGATAATGCCGAGGCGGCTTGGAGCGAAATTTGGGGACAGCACAATAATATACTCGTCGGTCTTGATCATCGGACAAGTAAAGTAGATTTAGGACCAGGCAGAGGAGTATATTTACGGCTGAGCGCTGTGACCGGTCAAGATAATGCTGGTGCCAAGTTAATTTGCGAGCAATTGAACGGGCAGGACCAGTACTGTGCTGTCTCGACAGCTACCAACTAATGATCCGGGAGTATCGGATGAAATTGCCTTGCCCAGCGCAGGGAGAAAGTGTTTTGGAGCGGGCCGCCCGCCGGCAATTACGCCGGCGCAAGCCAGTGGCGATTGTGATCGTAAGGCTCTCTGCAATAGTCGTGCCTCTTTTGCTGGCAAGCGGTTGCGTCCAACAAGCGGCCGAGACCGAAATATTCCCTGGCTACGTCTTTGGCGAGGGCAAGAACAATATGCTTAATTACCCGGAAGATCCTGGCCGTACGGAATATTCTGGAGAGCGCTTGAATGTTAGATTTAAAGATCAGATGGCGAATGCTATGTCTGAGTATAGTGATCTGCAGAGCGCCCCGCCTGATCAACCACACAACATCAATTTGGGAGATGCATTAGCGGAGATAAGTCGATCTACGCGGGCGCTTAATGACAGCGCGGCTATTCGGCCGAGCCCCTTAATAAGCGGAGATGTGGAGCTTCAGGATATGCGTACGTCGAATGTTAGAAGTGTAATAAATACTGCTCCAAATCAAACCAACGGTCGCGAACAGAAAACAGCAAAATCAATTGAGCCGGGCACACTCGAAAATTGGCAAACAGCCTTATTTTTAGCGTCCTACCGGTCAAATTCAGCCGCCGAGGCGGGCTGGCACGAAGTGAGCCAGCGATTTGCAGATCCTCTGAAAGAGTTCCAGGCTAAAATTGTTGAAGTAGATTTAGGCTCGCGAAAAGGCGGCATTTATTTTCGCTTGTTTGCCGCACCCATGGATGGGGAAGAACAGGCGCGCGCCGTTTGCCAAGTGCTGGCAAAGAGCAACCAATTTTGTCGTGTCGCCACTGCGGGCGGGCGCATCAAATGGTAAGGCGAACCGTGTTTATCCAATCGTCGCGGGAGTGAAATTATGATCAAAGTTATTCGCGTCCTAAGTATTGGGCTGTGTCTCGTCGTTCTTACATCGTGCGTCTCAGTAAGCCGCCTTGACACAGCTTCTACGAACGGAATTACATTTGTCATAGATGGCCGCAGTTTTGACGATATTTGGGATGCAGCCCACCAGTCGCTTACTGAGGATTTGACGATCGTCGCCGAAAATCGATTAAGCGGCTATATTAAGGCGACAAGTGAAGCAGATGTGGCGACCGTCAATTCTGGTGAAGTTGTTGGTATGTTTATTACCTTGATGGATGTTGAAGCTCAGCGATACTGGGTCGCAGTTGTAAGTGAGCCGCTCTATCAGCCCGAGTATATGAGCCGGAATTGGCATCTACAAGTGGCGCGGCAGATGAAAACGACGCTCGGGGAACCAACTGCCTCCTTCATCTTTGAGCCCGATATGGCCTTGGCTGGGGAGCCGTTACGCGCTGCAATCAGTGCTGCCACGGGGGGAGAAGAGCGGGCCCGCTTTGTTGATGCCACACCGATTGCGACGGCTTTGATGGGAGACAGCATTGCGACCAATCCGTTTATGGTCGGTTATGCCTGCCAGATGGGTGCCTTGCCTCTCAGTCGGGCGGCCCACGATTCCGACAAAGTGGCACAAATTGTGGCCGAAATGGCGTCGGTGGCGCCGGAATCAATAGCTGTTGAATTGGAAGATGTGATTGCAAAGCGGGTTGAGTTCCTGGCCGACTATCAGAATGCGGCCTACGCGGAACGGTACCGGTCAACCGTCGAAAAGGTCGCTTCGGCGGAGCAAGAAAGCACCCCGGGAACGGACGAATTGGCGCTCACGGTCCGCCCGCTATATGTTTAAATTGATGGCCTACAAGGACGAGTATGAAGTCGCGCGTCTCTATACCGATGGCCGGTTCGAAGAGAAAATACGGCGTCAGTTTGAGGGCGACATTAGACTCGAATTTAATTTGGCGCCGCCGCTTTTGACGCCAAAGGATTCAAAAACCGGTCACTTGACCAAGCGTCCCTGTGGGGCTTGGATGATGGGCGGGTTCAGGATACTGGCCAAGTTCAAGGGGCTGCGCGGGACTAAATTTGATTTATTCGGTTACACCGAAGAGCGCAAAACTGAACGTCGCCTGATTCGTGATTATGAAGCTAGATTGGACCAGATACTTGCCAGTTTGAACCGTGGCAATCATGGTATTGCGGTCAGGATTGCATCTCTGCCAGATCACATACGCGGTTACGGGCATGTGAAGGAAGCCGCGATCGCGCAAGCCAGGGTCGAAGAGCAAGAACTGGTGTCGGCTTTTGAGGGCGGTCACAACCGGGCCGTAGCGGCAGAGTAAACGGTCTGCCTAAGAAGAGGCCGGTCAGTAGTGTGGCTGAGTAGAGGAAATAGTTTGAGCTTCCTTCCCGAAACAACGCGAGACCAAAAAGCTATCGCCGTTTGGCTGATCGTCAGTGCAGCATTGGTATTTGGTATGGTTGTGCTAGGCGGCGTGACGCGCCTCACCCATTCCGGACTATCCATGGTCAACTGGCGCCCTGTCACCGGTTTTTTGCCGCCAATCGGGGAAGTCGAATGGGGTCAAGCCTTTGACGAATATAAGAAGTATCCCGAGTACCAAAAAATAAACAAAGGCATGACCGTAGACGGCTTTAAGCAAATTTTTTGGTTTGAATTCTCCCATCGACTGCTCGGACGATTGATCGGCCTCGTTTTTTTTATCCCCTTTCTTTATTTCACAGTTCGGCGACGCGTGGGGCGGCGCTTGTTTCCGAAATTGCTTGTCATGTTTGTGCTTGGCGGCATGCAGGGTGTTCTCGGCTGGTACATGGTGAAAAGCGGACTTGTCGATCGGCCTGATGTCAGCCACCTGCGATTGACCGCTCACTTAGGGGCGGCCTTGTTGATCTACGGCTATATTCTGTGGGTTGCCCTGGGTCTATTGGGGTCGGGGACATCAGACAATGATCCGGCTGCGGCCCGTTTACGGCCGTTTACATTGGTGCTGGTTGCCGCTGTTGGTTTGGTAGCTCTTTCCGGCGGACTGGTCGCCGGTCTCGATGCGGGATTTCACTACAATACGTTTCCAATGATGGGCGACAATTGGGTGCCAGACGGCCTCTTCGCTCTAAAGCCGTGGTGGACTAATTTCATCGAAAACTGCACAACGGTGCAGTTCGATCACCGTTTATTAGCGGAAAGTCTATTGCTTGCCGCCATTGGAATATACCTGTGGGCGCGGCGCCTGGGATTGTCCGGCCGGGCCCGGGCTGCACTTTTGGCCTTGGCGGGTATTATGACTTTTCAGGCTGTCCTCGGCATAACGACACTTGTGTTAGTAATCCCCGTTCCGCTTGCTGCAGCGCATCAGGCGGGGGCTCTTGTCGTCTTGGCCTGCGCCGTATGGGCGGCCCGTGCATTAAGTCCTGTCGACATAGATAATTAGGAATCTGCCATATAATTCTTGATATTAGCGCTCAGTGCCGCCTTGTGCTGGGGTGGTCAGGGGATTGAACTTCGCCAGTTGATCATTCACGAGATCAAGGGCCTTTTGAATTTCGAGAGTGGTTAATCGGTTTCGTACATCGGAACTTTGTGCACGAGCATCACTGTCGCCCAGGTGCGCACCGATGGTGAACCACATATATGCTCGCACCGGGTCCCGGGAGACGCCATAGCCGTTCATATACATTGTTCCCAGGTTAGAGATTGCCGTGGGATCACCCTTACGGGCCGCTTTCAGATACCATACGCTGGCTTCCGAGTAATCCAGCGGTACGCCTAAGCCATAAAAGTAGGCCGAACCCACGTTGGACAAACCTGTGATGTTCCCTTGCTGGGCTGCTTTTAGGTGCCAGCCGAATGCTTTGTGTGCGTCCCAAGTAATATCCAGACCGTGGCGGTATAATTCGCCCAGATAAATCTGAGCATTGGAATCACCAGTCGCTGCCCTGACCCGGAAGCGACTGAATGCGGCCTCGGGTTTGCCGCTTTGGGCAACCACCAAGGAATCCCCTATCGCTGCCTTGGCAGAAATGGCAAACGAAGTCACTAACAGGACAGCGGTGATACCGCCAGTGGCGGTCGAACGAATCATGCTGTAATCCTCCCAGCGGTATGGTAACCGGAATGGCACCAATTGTCGGTGCATAATTTGGATTTAGAGATGATTTCAGACGACCCGGATTTAATGAAACAACCCCCGGGTGGCACTATTGAGGTGATGTCGGCGCGGGATGGTTCCCGATTACGCTATGGTGTTTGGCCTGTACCCATCGCCGATCGCCGCGGAGCGGTGTTGCTGCTTCACGGGCGTACCGAATTTATTGAGAAACACTTCGAAACAATTGCCGATCTTTTGGCGCGCCGATTTTCGGTGTTTACGCTCGACTGGCGTGGCCAGGGCTTGTCCGATGCGATGAACGGAAATCCTTTGAAGGGACACGTCCGAGACTACGATGAATATCTTGATGACCTGGATTTGTTTGTGCGCATAGTGGTTCACAGGGAAGATAATTTGCCCTTCTTTGTACTGGGACACTCCATGGGAGCTCACCTCGCACTGCGTTACGAACACCTGCATCCGGAAGCCGTGAAAGGCATGATCATGTGCGCTCCAATGATTAAATTATTAGGTCGGCGGGTGATCGGAGTTCTATCTCAAATTGCCAGCCGGTCTCTGGTGGCGATTGGATTTCGCAATAATTATATTCCTGGACAAGCGGCCTATTGGGAAGCCAGACGAAATTTTGAGGGCAACCCTCTTACCTCCGATCCCTGCCGTTATAAGTTGACGACGGATTGGATCGATCGGAATGCCAACTTGGCGGTGGGCCCACCAACCTTCAGCTGGTTGAGTGCAATGTTTCGCTCCATCGCCGTCACTCATCAAACGACCTTTCGCGCAGCCATCATCACACCGGTCCTTATCGTTGCGGCAGGGCGCGATTCGGTCGTCTCGACGGATGGCGCCAAAGAATATAGCGAACGGCTGCCGGGGTTTGAGTTTGTGTCGATTGATGGTGCCCAGCACGAAATATTGCACGAGCGAGACGACTTGCGCGATGCGTTTTGGGCTGCGTTTGATCAGTTTGTCGAGGAAATTCTTTCGCCGTCTTGATTAGGCGGCCGAATTCAGTATTTCAAGCACATGCTGATGAAGGGCCGGATCGCCCGCAGCGACCGCCAGTCCCCCATTTTCAGGTGGCCCGCCTTTCCAATCCGTGATGACGCCGCCCGCGCCCCGTACAATCGGGACGAGGGCTTGAATATCAAAGGGCTTAAGCGAGCCTTCAATTACCAAGTCGATCAAGCCGTGGGCGAGCATGCAGTAGGCGTAGCAATCCAACCCGAAGCGCCGGTAAGAGACTTGAGACGACACGGCATCAAAGGCGGCAAGTTGACGGTCGTCTTCGAACATACTGCGGTCGGTACAATAAAGAGATGCTTGGCTGATATCGCCGCAGGCGCGGGTGTGAAGGGGCCGGCCGTTTAAGGTGGCGCCGTCCGGGCCGCCGATAAAGCGCTCTCCTGTGTAGGGTTGATCCATGATCCCGGCGACTGCGCGCGAGCCATCATTGATGCCAATAAGCATGCCCCATGTGGGTACACCGGAGATGAAAGATTTGGTCCCATCAATGGGATCTATCACCCAAGTCACTGGGGGTGTGCTGCCGGGCGCGGCAGGCTGATTGCCAAATTCTTCGCCCAAAATACCGTGGTCCGGATAGGTTTCCCCAATCATCCGTCGCATGATTTCTTCGGCGCCCCGATCGGCCGCCGTTACCGGATCAAAGGGTCGGGTGCCGTCCGATTTATCCTCGAGCGCTAAATCCGCTGAATTTGCGCGGAAATGGCCGAGGACGATATCTTTAGCCGCGTCTGCCAGCGTGCCGGCAAAACGTAAATACTCCCGTGCGCGATCATCATCCAACCCCGCCGGAGATTGGCTCATCCTCCGGTCCCTGCCGCTTGCAGCCGTCTTTTTTCGCTCGCACGAGCGGACTTTTTTCGATCATTCACGTCTAAGAAGCGTTTCCGTATGCGAATATTTTCTGGTGTCACCTCAACCAGTTCGTCATCAACAATGTAGGCAATAGCTTGTTCAAGAGTCATTACTTTGGGCGGTGTTAAACGGACGGCGTCGTCTTTCCCTGCCGCCCGGATATTGGTGAGCTGTTTTCCCTTTAAGGGGTTTACGTCCAAATCATTTCCACGGTTGTGCTCGCCGATCACCATTCCGGCGTATATTTTGGCTCCAGGGGTGACAAAAATTTCGCCCCTTTCCTCCAAATTCCAAAGTGCGAAAGCAACCGCGTCGCCGGTTTCAGTTGATATCAGAACGCCATTGGCCCGGCCCGGAACTTCTCCCTTGAAAGGTGCATAGCCATGAAATGCCCGGTTCATGACGCCTGTGCCACGGGTGTCGGTCAGAAACTGCCCGTGGTAGCCGATGAGACCGCGCGCCGGTATCAGCATTGTGATCCGGGTCTTGCCGCCACCAGATGGGCGCATGTCGGTCACTTCGCCTCGCCGTTGACTCAGTTTTTCGACGACGACTCCAATAAAATCGTCGTCCACGTCAATCTGAACTTCTTCTATGGGTTCAACGGTTTTGCCGGTATCCGAATCGGTCTGGAAAAGTACGCGTGGCCGGCTGATGGACAGCTCGTAACCCTCGCGCCGCATGGTTTCGATGAGCACCCCCAACTGAAGTTCGCCACGCCCGGCCACTTCGAGTGCGTCTTTGTCGACGGTTTCGGTGATGCGAATGGCAACATTACCTTCCATCTCTCGCATCAATCGCTCACGGATGACCCGTGATGTCACTTTCGAGCCTTCGCGTCCGGCGAGGGGCGACGAATTAATCGAAAAAGTCATAGCCAAGGTCGGTGGATCGACTGGCAATGCCTCAAGTGGCTTGCTTACGGCCTGATCGGCCAGAGTATTGGCAACTGTCGCCACTCGCATTCCGGCGATGGCGATAATATCGCCGGCTTTAGCACTGCTGACCGACTTTCGCTCAAGACCCCGATTGGAGAGAAGTTTGGTAATCCTGAAACTTTCGACGCGCTCGCCGTCCTCGTTGAGCGCCTGAATGACTGAGTTGCGATGGACAACCCCATCACTAATGCGTCCGGTGATGACGCGGCCCAAATAAGGGTCTGATTCAATTAAGGACGCCAGCATTCGAAACGGACCTTCAGATGACCCTTCGGGCGACGGCACGTGCGCAATGATAAGATCGAACAAAGGCGCAAGGTCAGTCCCGGGTTCAGCCAGATCTTCGACGGCCCAACCATCCCGGCCGGAGGCGAACAGGGTCGGAAAATCCAATTGTACATCGCTCGCATCCAACGCTGAAAATAGGTCGAAAATCTCGGTGTGGACATCATCCGGTCGGGCTTGGGGCTTGTCGGTCTTGTTCACTATAACAATTGGACGAAGCCCAAGGGCGAGCGCTTTCGCGGTGACAAATTTAGTTTGTGGCATCGGTCCTTCGGCCGCGTCGACCAATATAATGACCCCGTCGACCATATCCAGAATGCGTTCAACTTCGCCGCCAAAGTCGGCGTGGCCCGGGGTATCGACAATATTGAGCCGGACGCCACGCCATTCAACGGACGTGCATTTGGCAAGTATGGTAATGCCGCGTTCGCGCTCCAACCCACTGTCCAGGGCGCGTTCGGCGACCACTTGATTGTCGCGGAATGCTCCGCTTTGCCTCAGCAAGCTATCGACCAGCGTGGTCTTGCCGTGGTCGACGTGGGCGATAATCGCAATATTGCGGATATCCATGGTAACTCAATCGCAGCTAATAAAAAGGGTGTGGATAAGCAGGCGGCGCAGTATAGCGATGCGGCTCTTCCCCTCAAGCCTTAAGGTGTAAGAATTAACGAAGCGCTAAATGGGTCAAAATTCGGCGGCAGTTCGCGCTTCGGCTGTGCGGCGTTTGGCGCGGCGCTCCAAGGCAACCCGCCGCCGCTCTGCTTTCCACAGATTCTGAACTTTTCGCTGGTAGGGGATATAACGGGCACGGGTGCGGGAATGATAATACCCGATAGCTTTGTTCCACGACCGTCCCTTTTTGCGTAAGGTTTTGAGGAACACGGCTGCGTAGGCAATATTGGTGTAGGGGTCAAATGCGTCTTCAAGCGATGAAAACGCTTCAGGGTGGTAGTGCAAATTAATCTGCATACAGCCCACATCGATACTGCTAATGCCGCTGGCTTGAAGCGTCTTTACGGCGGCAATGGCGGCATTTTTCGTGCGGTGGTACCGGGACTGACCGCGCGCGTTTACCGTCCACGGCCAGGCAACATTTTCCCCCGTCGAGCGGAGCCATTTGCCGGTCTCCACCAAGGAAACGGTCGATAACAACATCCTCGGTAACCGTTGTTCCTGCTCATTTATTTGGGCTGAGTTCTGACAATGATTGAGGTCGTTTTCCGCCGTATAGTGCGAGGTACCGGGGCTGGTAGCGGCTGCAGCGTTAGACACCCACAGGGTCAACCAGAGGGCGGCGAGGAGATTGAGCAAACGCCCCGGTCTCCATTCTTGAGAATTTTTGTGTAGAGTTCTGGCCATAGCATAGGGGTAACCGCAATCCCTGTGCCAATCTTGTCTTCAAGCCACCGAAATTGAAATCAAGAGCGAGGGCCTAAATCAGATATGTCAATCTGGGCCAAAGCACTCACCAATTCGCCCATGTGGTCGATCAATTGGTTTAAGGCCGGTAGACGTTCGATTAACTCTTCGTCCATATAGAGTCCGCGGCTAATCTCGATTTGAAGAGCATGCATGCCTTTTGCGGGTTGACCGTACCGTTGAACAGTATGTCCGCCGGCAAAAGGCGCATTGCGGGTGACCGAATAACCTTGATTGAGCAGAACGCGTTCCACGGTTTCAATCACCACCGGCGCGCAACTGGCTCCGAATCGATCACCCAAAATTATGTCTGGGCGTTGATACCCTGTGGTGCGGGACCGGCGCCCGGCGTTCGACGGCATCGAATGGCAATCCACCAGCACCGCACAGTCAAATCGGTTTGTAGTTTCTTCGATGAGATCCGAAAGTGTGTCATGATAGGGCATGTAAAGGGTTTCTATCCGGCGCTCAGCTTCGGCAAGGGGTAGTTTATCGGCATATATCTCGAGACCTTCGGCGACGATTCTTGCGACCGTTCCGAAACCGCCGGCGACCCTATATGAAGTGGTGTTGGCATAGGTCGGCAGCGGATCGCAAAACATTGCCGGGTCCAATTCATAGGGTTCACGATTCACGTCCAGATAGGCGCGGGGAAAGTTGGCTTTCAGCAAAGGTGAGCCGAGAGTCGGTGCAGAACTGAATATCTCGTCGACAAAACAGTCTTCGGATCTGCGCAAAGTAAGTAAATCCAATTGCGTCCTGCACAGAAAATCATCCGGATAGTCGGAACCGCTGTGGGGCGAACAGTAGATTATCGGCGATTTCTGGGTGATCGGCGCATCAACTTCGAACGGCTCTCGTACGTAGTCCAGATCGAACGCTTCGCTGCCACGGAGATAATCTATGGGAAGCTCCCTTGGTGACTGGTGACCTGCCAAACCGATCTACGACCTAAATTAAGCCCGGCTAAACCATCTTAACACGTTTTCTTCAGCCGCGTGAACGGCAGGAAAGGGCGGTGGTCGGCGGCTTATGGGATTATTAATGTATATACCCCAAACTATGTCTCTTGGTTCCAGTTTTCCCTTTGAGGGCAATACGTTATGGCACACCTCCTGATCGTCGAAGCCAGTCAGAGCCGGCGCTATTTTATGATCCGTGCTCTGGAGCATAAGGGTCATGCAGTCGCCGCCGCCGACAGCACCGATGCCCCCTATTGCTGATAGCCCACGGTCACTATGACATGCTGCTCGCCAATCAAAACCTGGCTGCGGGTGAGGGGGCGGAACTGGCAAAACGTGCGCTCGAGCAAGACCCAACGATCCATCTTCTCCTGAATGCGGATGAAAGTGCGGACGCGGGCAGGTTGCCGGCTAGACGGTCCCTCAATACGGGCGTGCAACCGACATCGATCGAACTTGGTGATTTGGTATCCAGAGTAGAAAGCACATTGGCTGCCTGACTTGAGGTTATAATTATTAGCCTCTGCCACACCAGGGCTTGCAGCCAGGCGCAGTTATCCTATATATCCGACCCACTCTTCCGGGCGATTAGCTCAGCGGGAGAGCACCTCGTTGACATCGAGGGGGTCACTGGTTCGATCCCAGTATCGCCCACCATCCATTTCAAAGACTTAGGGACAAATTAGGCGGGCCATATTGGTCCGCCTTTTCTCTGCGGTAACAATCACGGTAACAATGGAGTGAGGTAGACTTAGTGACTTCGGACTGACCGAGAACTATTGGCTCTTTGCCATTATCCAACCTTGCTCAACACTCACAATCCAGAAATGCGCAAAACATTGTGGCACCTAAAAAATGTAACGGTATCCCATCCGGCCACCCATCATTTTGTGGAAGTGGTTGGAATTGGCGCCGCCGACGCTGATCGGGTTGCCGACGCCCGGGTCGCGACGGGTGCGGGCGGGGACCACGTGCATACTGGCACCGACCTCGTGGTGTTTGTTCAAGCGGTAGGAAAAACCACCTGCAAAAGTCCAGGTGTCGGTGAGCGGCATGCCCAGGTTGGCGAAGATCTTGTCCCGGTCAATAACGTCCGAGCTGTAGTTCATGCCGGTGCGCAGAGTTAAGGAGGCGTTGGCTTTGTGTTCAATTCCAAAGAAACCTTGGTGGACATCATCCCAGCCGAAGCCGCCGGCCTCCAGCGCTTTCCCCAAGGCCGTCACGTGGCTGTAGCCGATATAGCGATAGTCCATGGCAATGGAGGTGCGCGGCAGGACACGCAGGGCAAGCCCGAACTGCCCAATCGCCGGGGTGTTCATGGGCGCTCGCAGCAGATCATTATATTTCTCGAACGAATCGAACCAGATCGGCGACGAGAACGCGCCGCCGATGGAAAGCTTTTTGTGCACATCCCAGATTGCGCCGGCCCGGAAGCCGATGCCGATGGCGCGACTGGTGCCCAAGCCACCTTTGGAGCGGGTGCCGCGCGCGGTTAGGTAATTCGCCTTGAAGAACGAGTAGCCGCCAATCACGCTAAAGCCCACCGCCAAGTCTTTGCGGGGTGCCCAGGCGATAGTCACAGGTATGAGGTTGAGGCTGTACATATTCTGGGTGTCGAATTTATCCTGCGGGTCGGCTGCGCCCAAGGCCGAGCGGGGCTCGCTGTATTTGGTGCCAAAACCACCCGCTGCCCCAACGGCGACACTGACCGCGACGGTCGGCGAAAGTCGATGGACATAGCCGCTCGCCCCCGCCAGAAACCACCGCTTGCCGGCTTTTTGGCGTCCGACCGGGTTGGCGTTAGGGCCCAGCGCCTCAGCTTTCATGGGCATGTACATCCAGGCGAGGGCACCACCGGCTTGGCGCGGGGATCGCGCAACCGCCGCCGGATTGCGCAACGTGGCTGTCGCGCCGCCAGGCATTGCGACCCCGGCCCCGGCCATGCCACACGCCTGAACCCCCGCACACCACATTAACAAACCGTTGGACGCGATGGCAGGCTGCGCGTCGTATATCGACGCGATTACTATCGCGACTACGCTGGCACGTACAAATACCCTGTAACTCGACATACTTTTGACTGTCCCCATGAGCGCTAACTGTCCCCGATTGAATGTACATAATTAAACGTTCGTTTAACAGCAATTTTGCGCTTTGCCAAAATATTTGGGCTTGTCAAATCAGGTCTAGCAAAGGCAGCGTCAGACCCAAAGGCGGTGGGGTCTAGGCGGCGGTGGTCAAGATTTGCGAAACACACTTCTCGACAAATGAGCTGGCACCAATCGATGACGTGGTTCTCACGAAGAAAAATAGGAGACACAATACTGAATGTAAGTGGCAATAATTGCGCCAGTGGTGTTCAAATATGGACACCCCTCCGGCTCTGCCTCAGTGCAACTTTAAGCTCGGCCCTCGTTGTCGGTTACGCTCGTGCAGTTCCGTCGTGACTGCGAGGCCAGATGGCTCGTTTCGGATGGTTTGCCCAAGAAATTTCGCAAACATGACTACGGCCAAGCAGGTGATAGGGCGCCAAATATCAAATCCTGGGCTTCTTACCTTCGACGAGATCGCGGTGACGGAGTAACGCGTCAGCGATAAAGCTCGTGAATTTTCTAATGCGCGCCGTATTGCGCATATCCTCGTGCGTCAAAACCCAAATATCGGTCTTCAATATTGACGATCCTGGAGGCATACGAAATACGCCTGGTGTAGCGTCCCCCATGAAACACGGAAGTACGGCCATTCCTAACCCTGCGCGCACAGCAGTTAGTGTTTCATGGGGATTTTCGATAATCGAACCAACAGGTATTTCTGGGAAATCGGTTTCCTTTATCCATTGCTGCGAGGATGGATCATCCGAAGATCCGATCCAACTGAGCAAAGGACCCGACGATGTCTCCGGACCGTCCAACTGATCACCCGGCAAAAATTCGTTATTGACGTAAGCGGCGCGCGCCATCGTCAGGACACGGCGGCCGACCAAATATTGTGACGGGTCATTCGATACACGAACAGCGACGTCAGCCTCTCGCTTGGCCAAATCCACCATCTCATAATTTAGGGCTATTTGCAGTTTGATAGCCGGATTCGCACGAGAAAATGCAGCAAAATCGGGCATCAGAAGATGTGTCGCGAGCAAGCCCGGAATGGAAATACGAATCTTGCCCGCGAGCTCCGCATCGCGGCCAGATATCTGGCGATCAACTTCAGTTGTTTCCGCCTCGATGCGTTCCGCTGAACGGAGCATCGCAGCGCCTGCCTCCGTCGTGTAATAACCCTCGGGGAGTCTCTCAAATAATCGCGTACCAAGCTCGTCTTCCAAAGCTGTGATTCGCCGCATAACGGTCGAGCGAGAAATGCCAAGTTTCTCAGCTGCTTTCCTCAGTGAAGCATAAGGCGCGACTTCGAGGAAGATTCGGCGATTATCCCAGTTATACATGTGTGCAATATCGAACAACTAAAGATCATATTTCAACAGTCATTGGTCATTATTGCAGGGTCCAGTTGAGCGCGTTCAGATGAGGATTTGGCGGCGTTAAGAGCTAAACGGGCGGTGTCAGAGCAAATTAGCTTGAGCGCCGAAAGCCCGTCTCGCAGCGTCTTCGGATGAGAAATCCGTTCCGATACTTCAAGACGTCGCCCGAGATCATTTGCTTGAGCATTGTCACATTAAGGTGCTGCTTCGGAATCGCGCCTGCGATAGCGTCTTTGGATGCGAAACATCTCGTTCAAGCGGCATCGCTTTGTGCGCAGCCTTGCGGCCGCAACCGGCGGTGCGTGCGAACTTCTGACGCCTCACGAAGATATGGCGGCCCGTATTCATCGACATTTCCAGCGCTTGTATGCCGCGAGCACGGCGAAGGTGGCTGTCCGCTGGCCCCTGCCAGCAACTCAGACACTGCCCGGATATAGAAACGGTCTACGACGACGACACGCTCCATGCTCAAACAGGCCGGCAAATCCGTCAATGTCGCCGGTATCGACTGCAAAACAATACCGGTTCATCAAATGTGTAATCTCATCCCTCGCACTCATTGATTTCCTTCCTGCCAGCTTACAGCTGTTCCAAGTTGTCCGGCCCTGCCCAGCCTTTGGCGAGTGTAGTCATGGCCCGAATATCGACAGTTTCATGGGTAATAAGCCAGCGCTCACCTGCGCGGCGAAATCCCCAATCGTAAGTCCCCCAACCGAGGTATGAACGGCCCTCCCGGGCTTGGGTCACATGCCAATACATAAAGGCGGTGGCCGTGTTGCCGTCATTGGTTCCCTTAATGGCAAAATCTTCATTGGCGTAATAACGGCGCGGCGTATCGAACCGTTTCCAATATTCATTGAAAAAACCTATGACCGCTTCTTTGCCCACCCGTTCGACGTCCCATTCGGGAACTTTTAATACCGCGTCTTCGGCAAAAATGTTGGTGAGTATCTCGGGCCTTTTATCATCAACCCCGACCGCATAGAGCGACAACGTTTGGCGAATATCATCCTTCGCCTGAAGCACGGCTATCTCGCGCTCTAAGTTAGCCAGCCGCTGCTCGACGGTCAGCATGACAGTCTCCTTTCGCGACAAGTATCGCTATTGCGGGTCATTACCCGGCGGCTTGTTCCGCTTCAAATTCGTGAATACGCGTCCAGGCGGCGTCAGAAAATTCTCCAGCGGGGGCGTCGCCACTGATGATGACTTGCAGTACATGCTCCACGTCGGGCTCGTCCTTGGTCACATTCATAAACCTCCGGTAAACGCCGGGTGGAAACGAGACCACATCCAATGGGCCCACATCGATAAACTCGTAATCCTCGCCTTCGTTCCACTCACAGCGCCACGTGCCAGTGATCGGCATGAAGGTTTCGTTAGTGTCGTGGTTGTGCATCAACGGGCCCTTCCCGGGCTTGGCACGGATGAAACCTATGTTGAATCCTTCTGAGATGTCGATGGCAGCACTGCGCGCGTTTTCAGACCCCAGCGGGGACATTTGCGTCACTTCGTCTTCCGGTGGGCGGAATCCGAGCACGTTGATAAGCTCACGGGTGCATTCCGGCAAATCACTGTCGGGCAGTCCTTTTTTACTGCCCTTCAAGTCGGCGAAAAGTGCTACACGTTTCAGCATGTCTTCACGCGACCATACTTTTGGCTCAGGCATCATGGCGGCTCCCCTTCTTCTAAGTTCAACGGGTAATCGTAAACCTAACTGACCGGTTCGGGCAACATGGCTTTGCACGCGCGAATGAGGTCTAATAATGTGCGTGGATTAAACACAGATCGCCTACAGGAGGTGAATGTGATCGCAATAATCAGAAAGTATTGGACTTGGGGCACTATGGGAGTGCTCGAGGTCTTCATTACGTTTGGTGCAATTGGGCAAACATTTGCCGCTGATCGATCGTAGCGCTCGATCACAGTGACCGGCAGTGGCGCTGCAAAAGGCCGCCCCAATCAAGTTGAAATTAATGCTGCCGTCATCACCACGGGCAAAAGCGCCAAAGCCACTGTTGACGCCATCAGCCGCACGATGACTCAAGTTTTGGCGCATTTGAGCAAAGTTGGTATCAAAGACGACTCGATTGTTACGATGCATTTTGACGTTTCGCCGCGCTTCCAAAAGCTGAACGGTCGTAACGATGCGCCAGTGATCTCGGGCTATCAAGTCAACAGTCGCTTGACGGTGACAG
>JAPYRI010000026.1:32478-33572 GCA_029941135.1 Alphaproteobacteria bacterium
GGCAATGTACCAAACTGAGAACGCGTCGTTCGTCACGTATTTCGCGCCAACTGGCATCTGCATAGACACCGGCGTGTGTGCGTGCCACCCTCGCCGCTGTCAATTATCTCGATCAAGAATGATGTAGCCGCCTATGACCTCATCTCACAGTATTGAGCGCCCTTACGGCTGGGCCATTGTCGCCGCGTCCGTCGTTTGCATGGGGGTGGCAACCGGCGCGCTCTATATAATTGTTGTGGGCCTAAAACCGATTGCGGCTGAGTTCGGTGGATCACGATTTATACCGTCATTTGGATACTCGGTTGGTCTGCTTGGCATGGGGGTGGGCGGCATCCTCATGGGCCGGTGGGCGGATCGCCGAGGAACCTTGCAGCCCTTGTTGTTTTCATCCCTAATGATTCCGATAGGTGCCTATGTGGCGAGTACCAGTCAAAGTGCTTTGGTTCTTGTCGGCACCCACGCCATATTTTTTGGTTTATTGGGCAACGCATCATTTTTCACACCATTGATGGCCAATGTTACCCGCTGGTTTGACAATCGCAGGGGATTTGCGGTTGCCGTAGTAGCGGGGGGACAAGGTCTGGGGGGCGCGATTTGGCCGCCTCTTTTTCGATACTTGATCGAGAACTATGGTTGGCGCGAGACCTATGTATTTTATGCGGTCATCGCATTGGTCGTTTTACTGCCCATGAGTTTTGTCTTGGCTCCCGCTCCACCCACAGCTCCAATCGATACGCTAAAGGACAGTGAAATCGGCGGTGATGGTCTAAGTATATTGGGGTTACCGCCGCGCACGGTTCACGCCATGCTGTGCTTAGCAGGTGTTGGCTGCTGCGCCGCAATGGCCATGCCCATGGTCCATATTATAGCCCATACGACTGACCTGGGGCATCCTGAAGTGCAGGCGGCTTTAGTGTTGTCCGCATTACTCGGCGCGTCGGTGATTAGCCGCCTGGTTTGGGGCGTTCTATCAAACAAATTGGGCGGACTTAAGACCCTCTTGTATGGGTCCATGTGTCAGGCGTTTGTGTTGAGTTTGTACTTGTTTACCGACAGTTTGCCTGGCCTGTACGCGGTTTCGATCATGTTTGGGT
>JAPYRI010000027.1:0-2896 GCA_029941135.1 Alphaproteobacteria bacterium
ACGCACACCTTGTGCTCACTCAAAAACACTGTCTGCCCTCACCGGCGCTAAAATTTGGATCAAGTTTGAGAACTTACAATACACCGGCTCATTTAAAGAGCGTGGCGCGTATGTAAAATTGAGCTCTTTGTCGGACGCGGAAAAGTCTGCCGGCGTGATTGCCATGTCGGCTGGCAATCATGCACAAGGTGTGGCGTATGCTGCCCAGCGCCTCAACATCCCGGCAACCATCGTCATGCCCTTGGCAACGCCTTTTGTAAAAGTGCAGCGAACCCGCGAGTTTGGCGCAGACGTGATACTGGATGGCGCAAACCTTAGTGACGCTGCGGCCCGTGCCCATCACATAGCTGACACGCAGGCGATGACCTTTATCCACCCTTTTGACGATCCTCTCATTATCGCGGGTCAAGGGACCATTGGGTTAGAGATATTGGAAGATGTTCCCGATCTAGACGTGCTGGTTGTACCAGTGGGAGGGGGCGGGCTCATCGCAGGCATTGCCATTGCCGCCAAAGCCCTCAAACCGGAGATAGAAGTGATCGGTGCCGAAGCCGCTTTAATTCCGAGTATGCGCCAAAAACTTTACGCTGACGCGGAGCCGTCGGGGTATCAAACCATCGCCGAAGGCATCGCGGTTGAACGCGTGAGCGACCTCGCGGCTGCACTCCTGAAAGACCGGCTGGACGACATATTGCTCCTGTCCGAGAACAGTATGGAGCACGCGATTTGTCTATTTTTGGGGATCGAGAAAACCCTTGCCGAAGGCGCGGGAGCAGCGGCGCTTGCCGCCGTCATCGGTCACCCTGACCGCTTTCGCGGGCGCAAAGTGGGGCTTATCCTTTCCGGCGGCAATATCGATTCACGCCTACTCGCGTCAGTATTGATGCGCGATATGGCGCGCGATGGCCGCATTGCGCGGCTGCGCCTCGACATGCCTGACATACCTGGCGCTCTGGGTCAGGTGTGCAATCTGATAGGAGAACAAGGGGGAAATATCATCGATGTGTCTCACCAGCGTGTATTCTCAGCGGGACCGGCGAAACAAGCCGAATTGGTTGTCGCCATAGAAACCCGCGACCGGGTACATATGGCCCAGGTGATCGCCGCGCTAACCGCGTCCGGCCGGGTGGTTACAGTATTAGATAGCGAAACTCAAAAAGACGATAAAAGCTAGCGCCCCTTAATCCGCCAACCGGCCATAACGGCCGCCATGAAACAGCAGCGGACGACCTTCGCCGTTGGTCTTGTACCGCTTTACCTGGGCGACGAAAATCTCGTGATCGCCGCCGGGGTGCGTCGCAAAAACAGTGCATTCAAAATTCGCCAGCGACCCCAGCAAGACTGGGCACCCCGTATCCCAAGTTTGGAAATCGACACCCTCCCAACTTATTGCGCCGGATTTTGCAAATTTACTGGACAAATCTTCTTGCCCCTCGGCCAACACATTAATCAGGCATTGTCCGGTTTCTTTGAGGGGCCCGAGAGTTTCGGAGTTTTGATCCAGGCTGAAAAGCACCAAGGGTGGATCCAGGGAGACCGAATTAAATGAACTGACGGTGGCGCCAACCGGGACATTGTCGCGGTTTCTGCCGGTGACAATAGTAACCCCGGTCGCAAATGAACCCAGAGCATCGCGAAAGTTACGTGGATCAAAAGTCATTAAAGGTTCCTAAACCAAAAGCGATCTTAACTGTGGGCAATGAGAGTTGTATTGCGTTTCTCGAGGACATTAACTTCGGACAGAAGCATAGTCCCGGGCGCACAGATTTGTAAGCGGTTGAAAGCATGTTTTTCATTAATGGAATGGTCGTCGTTTTCGGGTCCGTGTTGGGTGGTTACCTGCCGCACGGCAGTTTCGGTGTTCTGGTTCAGCCTCTGGAACTGGTTATCATCGGTGGGGCGGCGGTTGGCGCATTTATTATTTCGAACCCCGGCGCAAATCTAAAACGAGCCTTAAGTCATTTGGGGCGCATCGTAAAAGGGATGCCTCACAACAAAGACAGCTATATCAATTTGCTGACCTTGCTGTACAAAACTTTCAAATTGGCCAAGACCAAAGGCAACCTTGCCCTGGAAGCGCACATTGAAACCCCTGAGGAGAGTGACCTGTTTCAGGACCACCCGGGGTTTTTGGGTAATCATCACGCGATCGAATTCATGTGCGATTACTTGCGTTTGGTGACCATGGGTTCAGACAGTGCAAACGAAATTGAAGACTTGATGAACTTGGAGTTGGAAGCTCATCACGCCGAGGCCCACGAAGCCTTTGGCGCGATCAGCAGCATGGGTGAAGGCATGCCGGCATTCAGTATCGTTGCCGCGGTTTTGGGCATTATCGTCACCATGGGCAGCATAACCGAGCCGCCAGAAGTTCTGAGCGATCTGATTGGCGCCGCCTTGGTCGGGACTTTTCTCGGCATTTTGTTGGCATACGGTGTGGTGATGCCGATTGCCAAAAATATGGAACTTTGGGCCGCAGCCGACAGTAAGTATATCGAGTGCATTAAAATTGGCATCCTCGCCCATCTTCAAGGTTCGGCCCCGGCGGTGTCCGCCGAGTTTGCCCGTAAATCTTTGTTTTCTCATGAAAGGCCAACTTTCATCGAGCTTGAAGATGCGATGAACACCTGACCGCAGTCGCCAATAGCGGAGTATTAAAGTGGCAGAAGAAAATGGCGCGCAACTCCAGCCGACTGTCATCAAGAAAATTAAAAAAGGCGGCGGCGCCCATGGGCACAGTAATGCTTGGAAAGTAGCGTACGCCGACTTTGTGGCGGCAATGATGGCGTTTTTTATGCTGTTGTGGCTATTGAACGTAACCACGGAAGAGCAAAAATCCGGGGTGGCGGATTACTTTGCACCGACCACGGCGAGTACGAGCAAAAGAGGATCGGGT
>JAPYRI010000027.1:2996-32286 GCA_029941135.1 Alphaproteobacteria bacterium
ATCGGGTAGCGCCCGCATGAATCCCTTTGCCCGCCAGCTTTTGACCGAGGTATCGAAAATCATTAATAACCTTCCCAATCAACTGGCAATATCCGGTCATACCGATGCCGGTGCTGTACCCGTCCGTCGCGGTTACGGAAATTGGGAGTTAAGTGCCGACCGCGCGAACACAAGCCGGATTGTTCTGGAAGAAACAGGCATCGATGAACTTCGGATGAATTCGATCACCGGGCGCGCCGCAACCGAGCTATTGGTCATCGAAGATCCCTTTTCACCCGCCAATCGCCGAATTAGTATTGTCCTCTTGCGCGAAGCAAACGTTTTGCCGCCCAAATACCATCGCGATATGGATTATGCGAACGGGAGAGGGTGGTGACAAATGGCGGACTGGTCCCCACTGGCATTGGCGGGTCTGAGACGAACGCACCCCAGCGGCCTGTCCCCGACCCTATAACTAACCCCGAATATTTTGACGGTGTGTTGTTCAAACGTGTGATCGGCTATTGGATTGACGTGGTGATCATCGCCCTCCTCATTTGCGTGTTATTCATTCCTGGCACGTTTTTGGGAGTGCTTAGTTTAGGCGCATTATGGGCGCCTATGATGTTTCTGCTGGCGCTTGTGCCACTCCTATACCACGCCGCTCTTATTGGTGGATTTCGGGCCGCTACCATTGGCATGCGCACAATGAGCGTGGAGGTGCGAGTGCGCGACGGGGGCAAACCAGATTTTTTGCGCGCCGCTGCGCTTACCATCCTGTTCTATATCTCCGTCATGTTGACCAGTTGGCTCGTCCTGCTGGTCCCGTTGTTCAACCGCGAAAAACGGACATTGCATGACCTGCTATGCGACACAATTGTGGTGAACGTATTGGCGCATTCCGGCACAAAACGCGCATAGCCATTTCCCACTTGATCTCATAAACAACTTGGCGGTGCGGCCCGGCTCGATATGATGGCAACATGTCTAGCACACCCCTGGCTCCAGGATTAAATCCCGCCCCCGCCGCTGATCTTTATAAACATTGGACTCCCGAAACTTTGCGGTTCAGCGATCTGGATCGCATGCGCCACGTCAACAACGTGTCGACCATCAGCCTCTATGAGGACGGCTGGCTACGCTTTGTCGATGACGGAGAAATGGCCGTCGCCAACAACATCGCGTGGCGGGTTGACTATATGGGCATCGATTTTCGCAAACAGCTTCACTATCGAGATGATTTGCTGGTCGGCACGCGATTAGCCGGTGTGAACAACGGGTGCCTCCGTGTCAGCCACATTCTCCTGCGGGACGGGGCACCCGTGGGCGTTGCCGAGCGCTTGGTCACCGCGATCGACCGGCGAACTGGACGCCCGGCCGATGTTCCGGCCCATATATTGAGCGAGGCATTAAGCGCTGCAGAGCCCGACATGCGAGCCCCCTTTATGGCGTCGAATAAAACCGACTGGGCGCGTGAATTCGAACCCAAAGACACATACCGAGTTTGGCGGGACGACATTTTCAGGTTTGCCGACATGGACGCGGATGAACGGATCGGCCGCCTCACCCAGTTGAAGTTGGTCGAAAGCGGACGCGTGGGGCTTATTCAAGATATAGGGCCGCCAACAGCGGACCTAAATATCATCTGGATGGCGGCTCATGTATCTCTCAACTTTCTGACGTGGCCGGACCTGCGTTCGAGCGCACGGACCGGCCTACGGATAGAGGGCTTCGGAAATTCGTCATGCCACATACGCCATACGATATTCTCGGAGGGCCGGATGATTGCGACGGGCGGCGCAGTTGTTGCCCTTGCCAATCGCAAGACCCTGAAATCGGTCCAAATTCCGGCTCCTCTGCGGGCGCTCCTGGAAAACGCGCCGGACAGTAACGTACCTCCGTCCGAGCGCTACGACCCGGCAAAAATGTTTCGCGACCAAACACAGGGATAACGGCACCAACCATTGCAGGAATTTATGCTGGTCGATCCGAATTTTCACATGTGGGTAACATTCGCAATCATTGTGATTGCGATATTCGCATACTCGAACGACCGCATTCCGCTTGAGCAAACCTCGGTCGGCTTGATCGCCTCTTTAATGTTATTTTTCTACTTGTTCCCGGTTGCCGGACCGGAGACCGACAATCTGCTCGGCCCGCGTGCCCTCCTGTCGGGGTTTGCCGAGCCGGCACTGATTACCATTATCGCTCTGCTGGTGATTGGCCAGGCGATGGTTCAAACCGGCGCGCTGGATGAACCTGCACGTCTTATTATGCGCCTAAGTGGGGGCCGGCACAGTGTTGCCATCGTCGCGATCTTCGCCGTTGCCTTGGTCAGCAGCGCCGTTCTTAACAATACGCCGGTTGTGGTGATATTTATACCAATTATGAGCGTGCTTGCCGAGCAATCGGGGCGTATGCCAGGCAGCGTGATGATTCCACTTAGTTACTCGGCAATCCTCGGCGGCATGACCACACTCCTCGGCTCCAGCACCAACCTTTTGGTTGCCGGCACACTCGAAGAACTCACCGGTAGGTCCATCGGGTTCTTTGATTTCACCATCCCGGGAGTTGTGCTGGCATCCGTCGGCATGGTTTATGTGGTTTTCGTGGCGCCTCGTCTTTTGCCTAAACGCCCGTCACTTGCGGGTGTTGAAGCAGGCCCCGACGGCAAGCATTACATCGCTCAGATTGAAATCGGCGCTGATCATCCGCTCATCGGCGAGACTCCGGTCGCGGGCATGTTCCGCGCCTTGCCAAACATTACCGTGCGGCTCATACAGCGGGGCGAGAATGCACTCCTGCCTCCCTTTGATGACACCACTCTGGAACCGGGGGACGCCGTAATCATCGCCGCCACGCGCCAGGCTCTGACCGACTTGGTCGCCAGTTCCCCTGGAATTATGGATGACTTGCCGGAGCCCTCTGAAGCCCCTACAGATAATTTGGAACCCAGCCAAGCCGCCGCAGATCGAACCTTGGCGGAAGTGGTCATCGCCCCCGCATCAAGTTTGATCGGCCGCAACTTGAAGCAGATTGGATTCAGGTATCAAACCGGGTGCATCGTCTTGGGAATCCAGCGTCGGTCGCGGATGATCCGCGCGAAAATGAATGAAATCCGCTTAGAAGCAGGCGATGTTCTTTTGGTCATCGGCAGGAGGGCCAATATTCGTGGCCTTCGCAATAGCCGAGACGTCCTGTTACTCGAGTGGCTCGCCCGTGAAGTGCCCATAAAATTTCGCGCCCGCAGGGCGGCCACCGTATTCGCCACCGTAGTCTTGCTTTCAGCAACGGGTACCGTCCCGATCGTCATCGCCGCCGCAGGCGGGGTTGCCGCCATGCTTGCGCTAGGGTGCATAAATATTCACCAGGCCACCCGCTCGCTTGATGCCCGGGTGGTCCTCTTGGTCGGCACTGCGCTGGCCATGGGCACGGCACTTTATGCGACGGGCGGTGCTGAATATCTGGCCAAGGTATTGGTTTTGGTTGGTTCCAGTCCGGCACTGGTGCTATCCGCTTTCTTCCTCCTGGTGGCACTGGTAACCAACGTTTTAAGTAATAATGCGACGGCCGTGTTGTTTACCCCTATCGGGCTGAGTGTGGCCGCCGAACTCGGGGTCGACCCTATGGTTTTTGTTTACGCCGTAATTTTTGCGGCGAATTGCTCATTCGCGACGCCAATGGGATATCAAACGAACTTATTGGTCATGGGACCAGGCCATTACCAGTTTCGCGATTTTGTCCGCGTAGGAACTCCCCTCATATTTGTTATTTGGGCTACATTCTCGTTGTTCGCGCCGTGGTACTTTGGTTTGTGGTAATCTCTTTTTATGACTAAAAATCTCGCCCATATTCCACTTGAGTTTTTTCTGACCGCCCCAGCCCCGTGCCCTTATATGCCGGACCGAATTGAGCGGCGGATTTTCACCGAACTTGACGGTTACAATTCCACGGTGATGAGCCATTCACTGAACTTATCCGGATTTCGGCGTAGCCAGACAATTTCGTACCGCCCAGTCTGCGATGAATGCAATGCGTGTATTTCCATCCGGGTCGACGCTGAAATGTTTGCTCCCACCCAATCCATGAAAAGGGTGCGTAAACGCAATGCCGATATTGTTCGCAAAGAAGTAAGCGCCCTGGCGACGGTGGAACACTTTACCTTGTTCCGAGAATATGTGAACACCCGCCATGGCAATGGTGGCATGGAGAAAATGGATTTCGAAGACTACAGCGTGATGGTGGGAGCCGGTACAACCAAAAGCTGCTTGGTCGAATACCGGATCAACAAGGGCGATCGGGCAGGAGAATTGGTTGCCGTGTGCCTAACTGACGAAATGTACGACGGGTTATCTCTGGTCTATAGCTTTTTTGCGCCGTTGCATAGGCGCCGAAGTCTTGGCCACTTCGTCATTCTTGATCATTTAAAAGACGCTCGTGCCCGCAAACTGCCCTTTGTCTATTTGGGATACTGGATTAAGGAAAGTACCAAAATGTCCTACAAGGCTCGTTTTCAGCCTTGCCAAGGGTTTATCCAGGACCGATGGGTGCCATTGAACGCGCGTACGTACATTCCGCAAGAACCCGCACCGAAGCCCTGGTTCTCGGACACATAGAGCGCCAATTCTTCAGCAGTTGCGCACTGCCATCAATTTTCTATACTCCGGCCTTGTCTTGGTTGTGCCGAACCGGCACGTCGTTAACTTTGTGCCTTCGATTATGGAGTATCCCCGCTTATGAGACGCCGGTCTTTTCTCAGCTGGTCGGCAACGGGCGCCGCCCTTGCAACCGCATCGGTCACGGCCACGTCGGCTTTGGCGGCTCCGGCGATCGCCCGCACTAAACTGCGGCTGAAAATGGTCACTACTTGGCCCAAGAATTTTCCCGGACTTGGAACCGCTGCGGAAAGGCTCGCCAAATCGATTGCTGCCGCAACCGATGGCATGGTCGATATAAAAGTCTATGGCGCAGGCGAATTGGTTCCAGCTTTCGAGTCTTTTGACTCTGTCTCCAACGGGACCGCCGACATTTACCATGGCGCCGACTATTACTGGCAAGGCAAATCGAAAGCATTCAATTTTTTTGCTGCCGTTCCCTTCGGATTGACTGCGGCCGAAATGATGTCGTGGATGTATCACGATGGCGGGCAGGAATTGTACGACGAACTGTGCGCGCGCTTTAACATCAAGCCGTTTATGGCAGGCAATTCAGGTGTCCAAATGGGCGGCTGGTTTAACCGCGAAATAAATTCGCTCGAGGATTTCAAAGGATTGCGCATGCGCATCCCCGGGCTGGGCGCCGAAGTGATCCGGCGCCTCGGCGGTGCGGCGGTGAGCATTCCAGGTGCCGAAGTGTATTCGGCACTGAAACGGGGACGCATCGACGCGACCGAGTGGGTGGGGCCATGGAATGACATGGCTTTCGGTTTTCACAAAATCGCAAAATTTTATTATTACCCGGGGTTTCATGAACCCGGACCTTCGCTCGGCTTAGGGTTCAATTTGGAACTTTGGAACAGCCTGCCGAAAATGACGCAAGAAATCATTCGCATCGCGTGCGCCGCTGAAAACAGTATCTCGCTCGCCGAGTTCAACACTCGTAATGCAAGCGCGCTTGAGGACATGGTGAAAAAACATAACGTCAAGCTGCGAGCGTATCCGGAAGAAGTGCTGATGAAGATCGGAGAAATATCCGGGGAAGTGGTCGCTGAAGTCGGCAACGTAGACGCCTTCAGTAAACGCGTCTACGAGAGTTATATGTTGGCGCGGGCAAAATCCAACGACTGGTATCGGATTGCCGATCAAGCCTATCAGGATGCACGCAAACTGCCCTTTGAGTACGGCTGAAAAACCGGTTTCGGTTCATTTAGGGGAAAAGACCGGTGACGGGCCTCGGCACCATCACACACACCATCGACAGGGTTAATCGCGGTATCGGAGAAGCGGTTGCTTGGCTCGCCGTGGTCATGGTGGTGTTACAGTTTACCGTCGTCGTTGCTCATTATGTATTCGGCATGGGGTCTATCTTTGCTCAAGAAGCCATCGTCTACATGCACGGAATATTGTTCATGTCGGCGGCCGGACACACTCTATTACGCGATGGCCATGTGCGCGTCGATATTTTTTATTCCGGCGCATCTCCAAAAACCAAAAACATCGTCAATCTTGTCGGTGCCGTTTGCTTGCTGATCCCGGTTTGCGTTTTGGTCTGGTGGACCTGGTGGCCCTATGTGGTCGCGTCCTGGTCAGTATTCGAAGGGTCACGCGAGACCAGCGGCATTCAAGCGGTCTATCTCCTGAAAACCGTCATCCTTTTGTTTTCAGCGTTACTCGGCGCCCAGGGTGTGTCGCTCGCGATCAAAAGCGGACTCGCCCTCACCGGGCATCCCTTGCCCATGCCCGATGTCCATTCGGATGGGCCGGACGCGGCCATTTGACCATGGAATTATCCACGGTCCTGAATCTCGCCATGTTCAGCACCGCGCTGACACTACTGCTGTCAGGATTTCCTGTCGCCTTCACGCTCGCCGGCACGGCGCTTCTGTTCGCCGGGCTTGGCATTTACTTGGACGTTTTTGACCTCGCACTGCTTGGCGCTTTTCCGCAACGCATATTCGGCACCATGACCAACGAGATCCTGATCTCGGTGCCATTGTTCATATTCATGGGAGTGATGCTTCAACGCTCCAAAGTGGCAGAAGAATTACTGGACGGCATGTCGCGTCTGTTCGGCACTCTCCGGGGCGGGCTCGGTATTTCGGTCACCGTCGTGGGCGCTCTCCTGGCGGCATCGACCGGGATTGTTGGAGCAACAGTTGTCACCATGGGATTGCTGTCCTTGCCAACGATGCTTAAACGCGGCTACAGCCCTGCACTCGCGTCAGGCTCGATTGCCGCTGCAGGAACTTTAGGTCAGGTGATCCCCCCGTCAATTGTCCTCGTGTTATTGGGTGAGACCCTGTCGTCGGCTTATCAGAAAGCCCAGCTGGACCTGGGTATATTTTCTCCTGAAACCGTATCAGTGGGCGACCTTTTTGCCGGTGCCTTGCTGCCGGGTCTCGTGCTGGTGGGCTTTTATATCGTGTATCAGATAGCGGTCGCGATTATTTGGCCCGATACCTCACCGGCAGACACACAGGCGAACGAAGCCGACGATGAACACGCAGGTATGTTTGGTTTGCTGCGTATTTTACTCCCCCCGATATCACTCATCGTTGCCGTGTTGGGATCAATTTTGGCCGGTATCGCCACCCCAACCGAAGCGGCTGCCGTGGGTGCTGTGGGCGCCATTTTGCTTGGCGGCATTAAAATACAGCCTGAAAAGCCACGGCCCCTTCAAGTGGCCGCGGTTTCGCTCGTTGGTGTATTAGTCCTCACCGGGCTGGCCGACTTGCGGGTGACCCGCGATCACATACCCGGCGGCGACCTTGCGGCGATCCTCTTAGCGGTGATACTTTGCACCGGTCTTGCCTGGGGAATTGCTGTCGGATTGACCAGAGCCTATCGCCACGGGGTACTGACAGACGTCATGCGGTCGACCACCGAGACCACGTCGATGGTTTTTGTCATTCTGGTTGGCGCCGCATTGTTTTCGTTAGTTTTCCGAGGTTTGGAAGGCGAAGCGCTGGTTCACGAATTTCTGACCGGCGTTCCCGGCGGTGCTTTTGGCGCCATGCTGGTGGTCATGATAATCATGTTTTTGCTCGGCTTCTTTCTCGATTTTCTCGAGATCATCTTTGTGGTTGTCCCCATGATTGCCCCGGTGCTGTTAACCATGGGCATTGATCCGGTTTGGTTGGGGGTGATGATGGCGGTAAATTTGCAAACTTCGTTCCTGACCCCGCCCTTTGGTTTTGCCTTGTTTTACTTGCGCGGCGTGGCGCCGGCCAGCGTGCGCACCACCCAGATTTACTTGGGGGTCATTCCTTTCGTCCTAATTCAGTTATTTGCCCTGGCGTTGCTGGCCCAATACCCAGCGATAGCCACTTGGCTGCCAGACACATTGAACGGCTCATAAGGCTTGCTCCTTTAGTGACTACAGGTCTTATGCTGGTGAACGCTGGAGTCTGAAACCGGCGGCAATCCGTCTTGAAAGGAACAAGGTCATGGCCGAAAAACGACGCATTGAGATATTCAGTGCCGGTTGCCCTGGGTGTGGGCGCCATGTACGACTGGGACGTACACATCCAATCCTCTTGCCGGAATTGTGGCGCCGATGACCACATCGACACCGCAGACAAAGGTCGCGCGCTAAAAACGGTCGAACCCCAAGACACCTGTGTATGTTCCGGTATCCGGCCATCGGAAGGGCGCGCTGAAACCAGCCTGTGCACGGTACTTGCATTCTTTTGCAGTGATCAATGTCTCGAAAGCTGGCGCCTGGAAAATAATCCGGACACGCTTGGATATCGGCTCTCGCCGGACGAAGGCCTTGGCGTTGGCCGGCCTATTTTCGGGCAAACATTACTTCCGGGCTAAGTGAACCGGTTGTTCTTGGGAAAGCCACGGGGAGGCAAATAGCCGGCCTGGGCACGCTTTCCGAGCCAACGATTTATGTCGATTTCTGTGCGCGTACGTCCGCCGGATTTCCATGTGAGGCCTTCCTTACGTACAAACGTTTTGACGTCGCTCAGGTCACCATCCCTGTAACGTTGCAAAATAACGCCCCGCCCCCGGCCCATTTCCGGCAATTCACTGAGAGGAAACAGGATCAATTTATGGTTCTCGCCGATCACCGCCACGGTGTCGCCATCAACACGGGAACAAACTACCGCCTCAGCGCCTGTTCCCAAATTGAGAACCTGTTTGCCATTGCGAGTTGCGCCAATGACGCCGCTTTCATCGGTCACGAACCCGCGTCCGTCAGTCGAAGCAATTAGAAGTTTTACCCCCGGTTCATGGACAAACATGCTGACCAAATCCACGTCGTCGCCCAGTCCCAGCATCAAGCGTACGGGTTCGCCGTGCCCACGTCCGCTCGGCAATTTGTCGCAACCGAGGGTGTAAAAACGTCCGTTGGTTGCAAATAAAATCATCTTGTCCGTGGTTTGCGCCGGAAACTGGAAGCGCGGTCCATCACCTTCCTTGAATTTAAGCTCCGAGGTATCGTCCAAGCGCCCTTTCACCGCGCGCAACCACCCCTTACGCGAGCACACAACGGTTACCGGTTCTTTCTCGATCATCGCCTCAAGGGGCACGTCAGCGAGGTTCGGGGGCTCGCCAATTTCAGTTCGGCGGGCACCGAGTGCGGTGTTTTGGCCGAATTGATCCCGCGTTGCCTTGATCTCGTCCGCAATATGCTTTTCTTGCTTTTTCTTATCTTTGAGCAGCGCTTTAAGGATTTCCTGCTCCTCTTTCAATATGTCAAATTCCGTTTGGATTTCAATCTCTTCCAGTTTCCGCAACTGACGCAAGCGCATATTGAGGATCGCTTCGGCTTGCACATCGGTCAATTTGAAGCGCTTGATCATCAATGGCTTGGGACGATCCTCATTGCGAATAATGGCAATGATTTCGTCTAGATTCAGATAGGCAATTAAATACCCGCTCAGGATTTCGAGCCGGTGTTCGATACGTCCAAGCCGATATGTAGTGCGCCGTTGGAGAACGACAAAGCGGTGCTCAAGAAACTGGTTCAGCGCTTCGCGCAAGCTCATCACCCTGGGCACTTGGTTTGCGTCTAAGACATTCAAGTTAAGGGGGAAGCGGGTTTCAAGATCGGTCTGACGAAACAATGTTTCCATCAGTACTACTGGATCGACGGTGCCGTTCTTCGGCTCCAGAACCAAGCGCACATCATCGGCGGATTCGTCGCGCACATCCCCAAGCGCGGCAACCTTCCGATTGTTGATTAAATCAGCAATTTTCTCGATCAACCGTGATTTCTGAACCTGATAGGGTATTTCGGTGACAATAATCTGATATTGTCCCCGACCCAAATCTTCGACCTCCCAGCGAGCGCGCAAGCGAAAGCCGCCACGCCCCGTGCGAAAGGCCTCGATTACCACCGCACGTGACTCGACCAGCACGCCACCCGTGGGAAAATCCGGACCCGGCACAAACTCGGCGATTTTCTCGAACGACGCGCGTGGATGTTTGATCAGATAAAGCAAGGCGGTACACAGCTCAGCCGCGTTGTGGGGCGGGATGCTGGTTGCCATGCCAACCGCGATCCCAGTCGCGCCGTTGGCCAGCAAGTTCGGGAAACTCGCTGGCAAAACCACCGGCTCTTCTTCTTCCCCATCGTAGGTTGGGCGAAAGTCAACGGTATCTTCGTCAATGCCATCCAACAGGGCTTTGGCAACCTCGGTCAGGCGGGCTTCGGTGTAACGCATGGCCGCCGCATTATCGCCATCAATGTTGCCGAAATTACCCTGGCCATCGATCAACGGATAACGAACTGAAAATTCCTGGGCCAAGCGCACGAGCGCGTCGTAGATCGCCTGATCGCCATGGGGATGAAACTTACCCATCACGTCGCCGACAACCCGGGCTGATTTCTTGTAGCCGGAGTTAGGGTCTAGTCGCAGTTGACGCATGGCGTGCAGAAGTCGTCGATGCACTGGCTTCAAGCCATCGCGCACATCGGGCAGTGACCGCGACATGATGGTCGACAGGGCGTACGACAGGTAGCGCTCGCTCAAGGCCTCGGCAAGCGGTGTCGGTTGGATGAGTTCTTCGGGTGCGGTCGGCACGTTCATACCCAGATTATAACTCTAGATATTGTGGTTTCCAGTGTAAGTCTCACGAAATCTTCTTATTTTTTCCAAAAATCGCGCCCGCGCTGCAGGCGGCGGTCGGTTGCTCCCATGGAATATATAACGGTCAAGAAAATGGCCGGTCAACCTCAGGCCATCTTCAATATCTTTCAGCACCAAATGCGGTTGTTCCCGGTCCGCAGTGACCGCCTGGCCCGGCCGAAGAAAGCCGGGTAAAGGCAGCAATTTGTCGACATACGGCGCGGCGGCCTCGGTATTGACCGCCCGGCCCGAGCGCGGCGACACAAAGGTCAAATCGTCCACTTGGCCGGTGGCCGCGCAGGACGAAAGATCAAGGGCAAAACCTAGCTCTTGCAGTAATCCCAGTTCCCAACGCACCAAGCCAGCAACCCAAGCGATTGAGCTTGGCGGCGCCATTTCCATCGCATCCAGCACGGCTCTGGCGGCCTTGTACACAGACGGATGGGGTTCACGCTCGGGCAAGGCCATGGAAGCAGTGGCTGCCAGAGACGTGAGCCCGGCCAACCTCAAAGGATTGTCCATCAAGCGCGCGGCGCGCGCGTCCTTCAACTCAATGGCAAAACTCCCCAAATGTTCGGACAACCGGGCCCGCCAAGTGCAGGCGACTTCGTTGCCGGTCTGGAGAACCCCGACAATACGCTTGCCACGCCCGCCGCGCACCAGGCCCTTATGGCGTCCGTGCGCATCGGTGAGCACTTCTGCGATTGCCGAAGTTTCCCCGTGCGCTTGCACAGACAGCACTATCCCCTGATCGGTCCATTCCATGGCTACAGTCTACGGCAAGAGGGCCGCGTGCGCCTCCCATCATGTCGGCACAGAGCAATTATCTGTGGTATCTTGGTCGACGACTTGCAGACACAAAGGGTAACTTTCATGGACGTGCAAGTTCAATTCAGCGGCATTAGGTCAGGGGAAATTCCGGTAACCATTATCCGTGCCGAAGATCGCCAGTGGCATCCTCTGGGCGACGAATATCCAGGGATCAATAAAGTGCTCAACGTGGACGAACAGCGCCGCACGGTTCACTTTATGGCGCGTATGGCGCCAGGGTCGTCGTTTCCCCTCCACCAACACACCGGCAATGCCCACGTCTATACGGTCAAAGGCAGTTGGGATTGCGAAGAAGGCCACATGCCCGAGGGTTCATTTGTCATGGAGCATAAGGATTCGGTGCACACACCGACCACTTAGGATGGCTGCATACTGATGGTGCAACTGTGCTCTGACACCAATGACATTTTGGCCCAGGACGACGGAGAAGGCGGCACATTCATGCTCGACCTCGATTTTTTTCGGCAATATCAATAATCGCACGAAATCGGCCAGAGCCGAGCGCATTTACTCAGGATAATCTAAACCAAGAGCCCGGTAGTAGTCCCGGTCGTCAGCCCAGTCGGGTTTGATTTTGACGAACAAGAACAGGTGCACCCGACGTCCGAACGCTTGCTCCATGTCGGCGCGAGCAAGCGAGCCAATCTCTTTGATGGTGCGCCCGCCCTTGCCTAAAACTATCGGTTTTTGACTTTTACTCTGGACGTAGATCACTTGCGAGATGCGGGCGCTGCCGTCTTTCTGATCATTCCATTCTTCCGTGTCCACCGCGGTTTGATAGGGCAATTCCTGGTGTAACCGTCCATAAAGTTTTTCCCGCGTGATCTCGGCCGCCATCAGGCGCTCGGTGATATCGGACAACTGGTCCTCGGGGTAAAGCCAAGGCCCTTTAGGCATTAGCGCCGACAGATGATTAACCAAATCGCCAACACCATCGCCGGTGAGCGCCGAGATCATAAATACATCGGTGAACACTTTGCTCCTGTCGAGTTCTGCCGCGAGATCGAGCAGCTTGGGCCGGGCAACCGCATCAATTTTATTGAGGGCCAGCACCGCCGTCCGGCCGGACTGTCGCAACTGAGTAAGAATTCGGTCCGTATCGCCGGTTGCGCCGCGCTCCGCATCGACCAACACGACAATTTGGTCGGCATCGTCGGCCCCGCGCCAGGCAGCGCCCACCATGGCCCGATCAATGCGGCGGCGGGGCGCGAATATACCCGGAGTATCGACAAAGATAATCTGCGCATCGCCTTTGACCAAAATCCCTGTGATGCGGGTACGCGTGGTTTGAACCTTGCGCGTAACAATGGCTATTTTTGTTCCGACGACTTGATTCAATAAGGTCGATTTACCGGCATTCGGCGCACCGATAAGTGCCACATACCCGCACTGGGAACGGTCTGTGGAAATAGTCCCAAAATGCTGTTTGGTCATTCCAAGTCGCTCAGCTGCTGCAGTAAGGCGCTTGCGGCTTCGCTTTCGGCAGCCTTTTTTGAAGATCCGGTGCCGGACGCCGGCACCTGCCCCTCCACCCGTACTTCCATGGTGAACACTGGCGCGTGATCCGGTCCGGCGCGCGCCACTTCCTCATAGTCCGGCAAAGCGAAGCCTTGGGACATAGCCCATTCCTGAAGTTCGGATTTTGAATCTTTCGGCGGCGCTATTTGCGCCGCGATCGATGTTGCCCAATGGGTACGAATCAGCGAACGAGCGGCTTCCAATCCGCCGTCCAAATAAAGTGCCGCAATGATGGCTTCGCACACATTCGCGAGTAACGCCGGCTGTGACTTGAGCGACTTATCCTCACCCTTGCCGATCCGCATAAATCGTCCCAAATCAAGTAACTCAGCAACCTCGGCGAGCCGTTCCTGCCGCACCAATTCGTTATAGCGAGCGGCAAGATCGCCTTCATCTTCCAATGGGTAGAGCTCGAGCAAACAGTCGGCAATGACCAACCCGAGGACCCGATCGCCGAGAAACTCTAGACGTTCATAATCTTCGTTTTCTTCAACACTGGGGTGGGTGAGTGCCCGTTCCAATAACTCCGTGCGCTCAAACTGATGCTCAAGGACGTCGCTTAGTTTATCAAGGTTGCGACGTTTCATCTTCCAAACAGAGTTAAATGATAGAATTGCGTTTGGATACCTGTCACCGTTGACACCATAAGATCAAACGATGCTTTTGAAAAAACGATTGTAGCGAAAGCCGCTCGGCCACTTCCAGATTTCCCAAAATCGAGCTTTTCCATTAACCGAGAAAAACTTGATTTCCGCCCTCCCGACAAAATTATCCTCGGGCACAAGTCCGATCCCTCCCCAGGTAATCCGGCTGTCGAGCGAATTGTCCCGATTGTCTCCCATGGCAAAGTAATAGCCCTTGGGCACGAGAAATATCCGCGTATTGTCTGCCGGACCATCGGTAATTTGATCCAAAGTCATATAGGTCGGGCCGCCCGGCAGAGTTTCCCTGTATTGGGGACTAATCACATGATTGCCCGCCCGATCGACATAAGCGAAGTCATCCACCCGCTCACGCAAAACGGCTTCACCATTCAAATAGAAAACACCGCCGATCATTTGAATGCGGTCACCGGGCACGCCCACGATGCGCTTTATATAATCAATGTTTTCGTCACCGGGTTTTCTGAAAACCGCCACATCGCCCCGCTCGACCGGCGATGAGAACATTCGGCCTTCAAACAGCGGAGGTCCGAACGGGATCGCATACCGGCTGTAACCGTAGGCGTATTTGGATACAAATAGGTAATCGCCGACCATCAATGTCGGCAGCATCGACCCCGAAGGTATGTTGAACGGCTCGTAAGCAAACGTGCGAATCGAGATAGCGATCAAGGCGGCGTAAATTAAAGTAACTATTCCGCCAACAAAATTATTGACCGAACTCAGCGCCTTGGACAGGGGATTACCGTGCTGGTTCTCCTGCCCCTGGTCTCCCGAATTGTCAGAATTAAAACTGCTCACCAAGTATTCCTTGTGCCGAGAAACCATACGCTACCATGGCTGGTAGCGGGGCAGCATCAAGCCCGCCCCCCCTTCTGATGTCAAGGCCAACCTCCGTGACAATTGAGTTTTCCGGTCTAGCCGCTTGCAGTTGGCACGGCCGTAATAAGGACAATGGCCTGAGCCATGGGGTCTTCATCGGTGATGGTCAAATCGATTTGCGCAATCATGCCCGGAGGCGTGAGTTCTTGAAGCCGCAATAACGCGCCACCGGTCAATTCCATGGTCGGTTTGCCAGAGGGTAAATTGGAAACCGCCATGTCGCGCCAATAAACACCCTTGCGAAGGCCAGTTCCCAGCGCTTTTGAGCACGCTTCCTTGGCGGCAAATCGTTTGGCATAACTGGCCGCGCGCTTCGCTCGGCGCTCGGACCGGCGCTGTTCGGTCTCGGTAAATATCCGATTTATGAAGCGTTCACCGAAGCGATCGAGAGACTTTTGAATGCGGCGGATGTCGATGATGTCGTTGCCGAGCCCGATGACCAAGATTGTTACTCTCCCATTTGACGAAGGTACTGCGTCAGGCCGTCAAGCCGACCGCACCGCGCATGTTGTCCATTATTGCGCGCATCCGCCTGATACTACTGTCGAAGCCGCCAAATATGGCTTCACCCACTAAAAAATGGCCAATGTTTAATTCGGCAAGTTGGGGAATAGCAGCAACCGCCCCGACGGTATCGAACGACAGGCCGTGGCCCGCGTGACACTCTAAGCCCAATTCGGCAGCCTGCCGAGCCGCATCTTCCAGACGGACCAACTCGCGCTTCCGGTCTTCGCCCTCAGCCTCGCAATAGGCACCGGCATGCAATTCGACAACCAGCGCTCCAAGCTCGCGCGCAACCGCCAACTGCACGTGGTCCGGGTCGATAAACAATGACACGCGGATACCGGCTTCACTCAATTCACGTACGATCGGCGCCACCACATTGTGATGGACCGCCACATCGAGGCCGCCTTCGGTGGTCAGCTCCTCGCGTTTTTCCGGCACCAAACATGCGGCATGGGGTCGGTGACGAAGCGCTATTTTGACCATTTCGTCAGTCGGCGCCATTTCCAGATTGAGCGGCAGCTGCACTTCAGCGGTCAGCCGCAATATATCCTCATCCGAAATGTGGCGGCGGTCTTCCCGCAAATGAGCGGTAATACCGTCAGCTCCAGCTCCAGCGGCGAGAATTGCCGCCCGCACCGGATCCGGGTGGCGGCCTCCGCGGGCATTTCGAATGGTCGCCACGTGATCGATATTGACCCCGAGCCGCAACACCCCAGGCCGATGACGCCGATTAGGGTGCAAACTTTCAACTGGTCCTTGGCTCATGATTTTCCTTTGATACTCTATCCGCGACATCTTGTCGCTCGCGCGCACGTCGGGCCAAACGACGACGCCTTTGAACCTGATAGCCTTCAACAATCCCGCGCAAAGGAAAATAAAACCCTATCCACGAAATCACAAAGCTCGGGATCGACCCGACAGTCAACGGGATTAAAATAGGTCCCAATTGATTGGCCGGGTCATCCAAAATTTTAGCTATCGAAAACGCATCAACGCCCAATTCGCCGTCTATTCCCAACATGATGGCGCCCAGACGATAGTTCCAGTACCAAATCAACGGAAACGTCCAAGGATTTCCAACCACTGTGCCAATGCCGGCCGCAATCATATTGGCGCCAATGAGCCAGGCCATCAGCATACCAGCGACCAAATGCGCGCCGAGCAGCGGCGTAAACGATATCGCAGCGCCACAGGCGAAACCGGCGGCAATGCTATAGGGTGACCCGGGTAGCCGCCGCAGCCGATGACCGACGTAGCTCGCCGTTCGGGCCCAGCCAGCGGTCGGCCACAACATTTCCCGCAAATGCTGGAAAATGTGACGTTTATGCCGCCGCCGAAATAACATGCATTCGTCCTATTTAAGGCCCCGGCTGCCCGGTTTTACTGCCGGTATTGCCGCCAGGTCTCTAGGAAGTTTTGAAGCTGCATATGCGGGAACTTTCATCTTCAGCAATGGTACCAATTTTGTTCCAATGCGGGCCGCACCCCCACTCCGGTCGACCAAACAGGCGCCGCCGATCACGCGGCCACCTTCCGCCTTAATGGCTGCTATGCATTCCCGTGATGACAGGCCGGTGGTAACCACATCTTCGACCATGAGCACGTTTATGCCTTGGGGAATCTCAAAGCCCCGTCGCAACCTAAACTTTCCTTCGACTCTTTCAAAAAAAATGCCGGGGACCTTTAACTGACGGGCCATTTCGTAGCCGACCACAACGCCGCCCATCGCCGGCGATACTACCATATCGATTGGCCGCCCAATGTTTGCCCGTACTTTCGTGGCCAACTCCTTACACAAGACAGCGGCGCGGCGCGGCGACATCAAAACGCGTGCACATTGCAAATACATCGGACTATGCAAACCGGAGGACAAAACAAAATGCCCTTCCAATAAGGCGCCGCTTTGCCTGAAATGACGTAGAACTGTTTCCCGATCCATCGAACGATCCATTACTCCTTCAACGTCGCCGTTGTTTAACCCCTGACTCGGTTTACCGAGCTGACCAGTGCGTTTGCTCTCAGACCGGCAATTATATTGGCCATGTGCTTGACGTCGCGCACTTCCAAATCAATAACCACCTCAAAGAAATCCTTGCTGCGATCATTAATTTTCAGGTTCACAATATTACTTGAATTGCTGGCGATCACGGTCAATAAACTGCCTAAGGCGCCGGCTTCATTTGCCGCCACTGTGCTGATCCGGCCCACATGAATTTCGGCTTCGGCAGAATCCGGCTCCCAGGATACATCTAACCAGCGTTCAGGGGTCCCGTTAAAGTTTTCCAGGACCTCGCATTCGGTCGTGTGAATCATTGCGCCTTCGCCCGGGGTCACAATTCCGACAATGCGGTCTCCGGGTATAGGGTGGCAGCATTCCGCGTAACGGATGGCAATCCCCGGAATCATACCGTTGATCGAAACGGTTTCTACATTTCGTTTGCGCCAACGGGAGCGCGAGAATGGCAATGCCAAAACTTTATCCCGGCGGCGCTTTATTTTTGATCCGGGAAACGCTGCTTCCAGTAACTGCCGGTCCGTCAAATCACCTCGTCCGAGCGCAACATATAAGTCACCAGTAGTTTTTTGATGAAGTTGCTCGGCTGCCGCTTGCAAAACATCATTGTCGGCTTCCCGTCCTGCGGAGCAAAAAATCTTATCCGCGATCGCATTACCCAGGCGGCGATACTCATCGTTTTGCCGTTGCCGGGCAAATCGGCGTATCGCCATCCGTGCTTTTGCACTGACCGCAAAACTTTCCCAGGTTGGCGAAGGCGTTTGACCCTCGGCGCAAATAATCTCTACTTGATCTCCGTGTAAAAGTGGCTGCCGCAATTGGGCCCGTTTGCCATTTACTTTGGCACCCACACAAGTATCGCCGATTTGCGTGTGTACGGCATACGCAAAATCGACCGAAGTTGCACTCGTCGGCAATGCGATCAAAGCGCCCTTGGGGGTAAAACAAAACACCTGATCTTGGAACATTTCCAATTTTGTGTGTTCCAGAAATTCTTCGGGCGTCTCGATCTGGTCCAGAGTCTCAATTAGCTCCCGTAACCAACGATAAGGGCCCCGCTCGACTTTTGCGTCGTTCGCCTTGTAATGCCAATGGGCGGCCACACCGAGTTCAGCCACCTCGTGCATCTCTTCAGTTCTAATTTGAACTTCTATCCTGAGGCTCTCCGGTCCCAAAAATGTCGTGTGAATGGACTGGTATTCATTCTGCTTGGGTGTCGAAATATAATCTTTGAAACGACCTGGAATCATTGGCCACTTGGTGTGCAATATGCCCAAAACCGCGTAACAGGTTGCCACATCATCGACGATAATCCGGAAGGCCATAATGTCAGATAGGCGCTCAAAAGGGACATTATCCCGTTCCATTTTCTGCCAAATTGAGTAGGCCCTTTTCTCACGGCCTACCACGCGCACATTGAGGTTGTTGAGTTTCAATATCTGTTCCAGGTCGAGGATGACGCGCGCGACCATGTCGGTACCCTCATCGCGCAGATACTGAAGCCGTTTCATAATCGAATTGTGGGCGTCTGGATTCAACTCCGTAAATGCCAGTTCCTGGAGTTCGTCCTTAATGCCTTGCATGCCCATGCGCTCAGCCAAAGGGGCATAAATTTCCATGGTTTCCAGCGCAATACGCCGCCGTTTTTCGGGCTTTTTGACGTGCACCAGTGTTCGCATGTTGTGCATTCGATCTGCCAGCTTGACCAGCAACACACGTATGTCATCGGACATGGCCAGCAAAAGCTTGCGGAAGTTTTCGGCCCGATGCGCCCCTTCGGTGGGAAATCGGATTTTTGATAATTTGGTGACGCCATCGACCAGTTTTGTAATTTCCGGCCCAAACAGATCTTCGATCTGCTCTGATGTGGCAAGAGTATCTTCGATGGTATCGTGCAACAGGCCAGTCACTACGGTTGCGCAATCGAGCTTCATTCCGGTCAGAATGCCCGCGACTTCCAAGGGATGGGAAAAATAGGAATCGCCAGAATCCCTCATCTGACTGCCGTGAGCTTTCATCGAAAAAACGTAAGCGCGGTTGAGCAGACTTTCATCCGCATTGGGATCATAAGCGCGAACTTGCTCGACTAATTCGTATTGCCGAATCACAGCACACCCTCACGCCCCATTGTGGCCCGGAGCGCTCTGGCCTTTGCTAACCGGATTGCTACGCGTGCGCACCTATTCCTGCGCACTCCGTCCTTGCCCGTTATCAGTTTTGGTCAGACTCTTCGCTCGAAGGCGTATCACCTTCGACCGCCGCCGGTTCGGACGAGACTGCCTCTTCGCCAAAGAAATTGGCCGTCATGCCATCGGTGCCGACTTCGCTGTTGGTATCGTTGGTCGCACCGCTCGAAATATCCTTCATTTCTTCGGCAAACGCGCTAGTTTTAGCAGGAGATTCAGTCACTGCAGCAGGTTCTGCTGCTTCCTCACTGCCCGACTGAGAACTCGCAGCCATTAACAAGGACATATCGTCTTCTTCCGGCTCGTCAGCCTCGACATGTTTGCGCAGACTATAAATCGCGGCTTCGGACAATTCCTCAGGCGTAATGGTTTCATCAGCCACTTCACGCAGAGCGACAACCGGATTTTTGTCGTTGTCCCGTTCTAATGTCATTGGCGCCCCGGCCGCAATCGCCCGGGCCCGCTGAGACGCCAACAAAACCAGGTCAAAGCGGTTGGGGATCTTGTCTACACAGTCTTCTACAGTGACTCGGGCCATTCAATTGTCTCCAGTGGGGGAATTTCTGCGGGTAATAGATATTCTTTCGCCGTGAATAAATCAAGGCGTGCCGGCAAAACCCCTTATCTCGACTGAATTTGCCTATTTCGATGTCAAAGCGTCAAGGTTTCTATGGTGCATTTAGCGAAGTTATCGGCTGAATCCTATGGTCTTCCGGCAATTTCTCGATCATTTCCGCCACTGACAAACCTGATTCCGGGTGCTGCCACGTGGACGAGACCTCCGCTAGAGGCAGTAAAACGAATAAACGCTGGTGAAGCCGCGGATGGGGCACCCTTAAACCGTCATTCTTTTGTTCTATCACTTGACCGTCGTAAGCGAGCAGATCGAGGTCAATAATTCGCGACTCCCAACGGGTCCGCCGGACCCTGCCTAAATTCTTTTCCACTTGGTGCATAAGACCTAACAAATCGGGAGCAGGTAAACTGCTCACCACCGACGCGACGCCGTTCACATACCAGGGCTGGTCTGAAGGAGGCACCGGAGGCGACGTAAACCAGCGGGACCGACGATCAACGGCAACGCCTTCTTTCCCAAGCATCACCAGCGCCGCTTCCAATGTGTCGACGGGTGAACCGAACTCAGGTGACGGAATATTTGCTCCAAAGCCGATTAGAATCATATGGGTCCGCCGAGTTTTCTAATGGGCGGCATACACAACCTTCAGCGTGTGATATGTGTGCCCAATATTAATTGGCAAATTTGACGCAAATAAGCCGCGCGCTGCAACTGCCTTTGAATCGATATTTAATTTATCTTATTTGTGCGGGACCATGAAAACCATTCAATCTACCGACAAAGTTGCCTTATTTATTGATGGTGCCAACTTGCATGCCGCAGTTCGGGCGCTCGGTTTCGAGATCGATTTTCAGAAAATGCGGGCCATGTTTGCTTCAAACGGCACTCTCGTCAGGGCCTACTACTACACGGCATTGGTTGAAGATCAGGAATTCAGCCCGCTGAAGCCTTTGATCGACTGGCTGGAATACAACGGATATTCGTTGGTGACAAAACCGGCCAAGGAATTTACAGACCCCCAAGGTCGACGCCGCATTAAGGGAAATATGGACATCGAAATCGCCGTCGACATGCTCGAAATGGCGCCTCAGTTTGACCATATTATCCTATTTTCAGGGGATGGAGATTTTCGCTGCTTGATTGCAGCAGTTCAGCGCAAGGGCTGCCAAGTGACAGTTGTAAGTTCTGTGCGCACATCGCCAAGTATGGTGGCCGACGAGTTGCGCCGGCAATGCGACACATTTATCGATCTGGCCGACTTGAAAAAAGACATCGCGCGCGCGCGCAAAGGTGGGCAACGGGAGAATACAGACGAAGACCGCAATGACATCAAAAACAGTGATGATCTTGAAGACGGCGACGAAGATGATGAGTTTTATGAGGCGTATGAGGATGAGAGTCTGTGAGCCCATCCAGGCCAGGCAAGCCACTCGCCGAGCCACCACTGGACTGCACTCTTTGTCCCCGCCTCGCCATCTACCTGGCTGACACCCGAATTCAACATCCGGACTGGTACAATGCTCCTGTCCCTTCTTTCGGCGACCCGCGGGCCCGATTGCTGATCGTCGGTCTTGCGCCGGGAATAGCCGGTGCCAACCGTACGGGCCGCCCCTTTACCGGCGATTTTGCCGGCGATCTGCTCTATGAAACATTGGATAAATATGGCTTTTCGCGTGGAAGTTACAGCTCCCGCCCGGACGACGATTTGGAACTTGTTGATTGCATGATTACCAATGCGGTTCGTTGTGTGCCGCCCCAGAACAAGCCCAATGGGTCGGAGATCAAAACTTGCCGTCGTTTTCTTGAGGCACGCATTGAAGCGTTGCCCGGATTGGCTGTGATTCTTGCCCTGGGCCGCATCGCCCATGACTCTACGGTTTCAGCACTTGGACTCAAGCGTTCAGCGACGCCCTTCGGCCATAATGCCCATCATGAGGTGCCGGGCAGCAAATGCGACGGCCAGGAGCTCGTTCTTTTCGACAGCTACCATTGCTCGCGCTACAACACCAACACACGCCGGCTGACCCCACAAATGTTTGAGCAAGTGTTCCAGGATATTCGCGTGTTTCTCGACGGATGATGGCTCAGCCTTTGTCGCGCATCAGGCGGGCTTGATCCCGTTTCCAGTCTTGCTCCTTGCTCGTTGCCCTTTTGTCGTAGAACTTTTTGCCGCGTCCAATGCCCAATTTTACCTTCGCCTTGCCGCGATCATTGAAATAAATTGACAGTGGCACGACGGACATGCCGCCCCGGGAAATTTCTTGATCCAGGCGGACGATTTCGCGGCGATGCAATAGCAATTTGCGCACGCGCTTGGGCTCATGATTAAACGAACCGGCTTGCACGTACTCAGGGATGTGGGCGTTAATTAAAAACAACTCACCATCCTGCTCGCGCGCATAGGCCTCGGTAATGTTGCCGTGCCCCGCGCGCAACGACTTTACTTCCGAGCCGACGAGTTGCAAACCGGCCTCGAGGGTATCTAGAATTTCGTAATTATGCCTGGCTTTGCGGTTCTGGACCGCGATACGGTCGTCCGGCTTTTTCTTTTTCCGTGCCACGACGAATGGCTACGAAAAGAGACCCGCCAACTCCATGGCGGCTCGCACTTTTTGTTCGGTGGCGGTGCCAATCGGGACCAAAGGCAGGCGTACATCCGGCGTGCACAAATCCAAAAGGCTGGCCGCGTACTTAACCGGCGCCGGGCTGGTTTCGATGAACAGATTGCTATGCAGCGCCCACAAGCGGTCTTGAATGGCTAATGCCGCACCATAGTCACCGGAAAGGCATGCTTTTTGAAAATCTGCGCATGCCCGGGGGGCGACATTGGCCGTAACCGATATGCAGCCGTGACCGCCATGTGCCATAAACGCAAGTGCCGTCCCGTCTTCGCCCGAGAGTTGAACGAAATCCGGTCCCATGGCAGCGCGTTGATCGCTGACCCGGCCCAAGTTCGCGGTGGCGTCCTTAACACCTATAATGTTCGGAATTTGATACAGCCGGGTCATAGTCTCGACCGACATATCAATGACCGAGCGCGCCGGAATATTATAGATAATCAACGGTAAGTCAGTGGCTTCGGCGACCGTCTTGAAATGCTGATACATGCCTTCTTGTGTCGGCTTGTTATAATACGGGGTCACAATCAAGGTCGCTTCCGCACCTGCTTTGTGGGCGTGACGGCATAACGCAGCGGCTTCTTCGGTAGAATTTGACCCGGCACCGGCGATGACCGGCACACGCCCTCCGGCGGCTTCGATGCATAGTTCCACAACTCGCCGGTGTTCTTCATGATTGAGAGTTGGCGATTCACCTGTTGTTCCGCAAGGTACAAGTGCGCGCGTCCCCTCCCGAATTTGCCAGTCCACCAGTGATTGAAATGCCTGATCATCCACGGCGCCATCGCGAAACGGTGTTATAAGCGCGGTGATCGACCCCTCAAACATTCTCAATTCCCTCGAAGACTAAGCTACGATTAAGCATCGACGGCGACAATAGCCCCAGTGCCTCGTTGCGGCAAGCATGGGCCTGCGGCAGGAAAATGAGGTGGGAACGGACCCGAAAAAGCGATGAGTAACCGCGTAAACAAAATGCGACTATTGATTACAGTGGGCTTGCTGGGTGCAAGCTTGCTGATCTCTGACCAAACTTGGGCCGGAACTGCACCTGTAGTGCCCTTGCCGGTTAAGACTGATTTCGACGCCATACTCTCTTTAGCTGACGAAGATCAGACGAAGAAAATGTTGGATGCGGTCGCTCGGAGAAAGTGGCCCCGGGCGCGCCGGCTGGTCAAACAAGTCAAAAGCCCCCTGCCCCATAAATTGCTCGACTGGATGTATTTTGCCGAACGCGGGAATGGCGCCACGTTTGGGCAAATATCTGCGTTTATTCGGGCCAACCCCGACTGGCCACGGCAGAGCCGCCTACGCCGACAAGCCAAGAATTGAAAGCCACGAGCTTGTTCACGTGGTTCGCATGCTCAAGCAGCTTGATCATGAAAGGTGGTTGCAGTCCTTTATTATGCGTCTCTTTGACCTTGACCCCACCACTCTACGCGCGGCGCAAGTAGCGGACATCGCCCACAGTTTAGGGCGAGCTGACTTGGCCATTATTGTGACCAAACGAGGCGCGCGGGCAGGCGTTTTATTTCCCAATCGCGGCTATCCGGTAATCGATTTGACAAAACCAGGGCCAATACCGGGGAAACGCAAGATTAAAAATTATAGCGCGGGAGACACTCCAGAGGCTGCGCTGGTGTTAGCCCTGTCGCGGCAAGAAAGTGCTTTTAACCCAAAGGCCGTAAGCCGCGCCGGTGCGCGCGGTCTCATGCAATTGATGCCCGCAACCGCCCGCGCCACAGCACGCATAATACAGGTTACCTATTCACGAAAACGTTTGACTGAGCCTGCGTACAACACCGCCTTGGGGCGCGCGCATTTAAGCACATTGCTGGAATCTTTTGATGGGTCTTACATTTTGACACTGGCCGCCTATAACGCCGGCAGGCAGCGGGTGCGCAAGTGGATAAAAGCATATGGCGACCCGCGCCATCCCGAGGCTGACCCGATCGATTGGGTCGAAAGCATCCCTTTCGAAGAAACCCGCAATTACGTTCAACGTATATTGGAAGGTCTCCAAGTTTATCGCCACCGTTTGGCTGGCCAGCCGGTATTGCTGCGTCTGAAAGAAGACCTCAATCGCGCGGCCCGCAGCGAACCGACATTCGCCAAACCACGGCCTCGGCCCAAGATTGCCATGTTGTCATCAGGTGTTTCGACTACTCAGCAGCTTCCTTGACCGGAATGGCATTAGGTGTGACCCGTTGCTCCAGCGGGTCAATCCAAAAGCGGTTATCGTCCGCATAGTCTGGCCACATGTCGCGCAAACGCGGCATAACTTTTTCGGCAAACAATTTGGTTGAATGACGACACTTCCAGTCAGGCATGTTGCCGATGTGCATCAAGGCGAAGATATTTCCAACCCGCAGCCCCTTGATCAGTTCTTCCATCTTTTCGCGGACGGTGTCCGGGCTACCGGCAATGATGTAGCCCATGTCGACCAATTCTTTCCAGCTTAGGTTCGATATCTGCCCCAGAGACGCGGGTGTCATTTGCGACAGGGCACCGGTTTTGATGGTCTTGACCGTTCGGTATCCAGGTGCGTCGGCAAAGCCGGGGTAGATATGCAGGCAGCGGTTATAAAAATAATTCACGTGCTCGGCATAAAGCTCTTCTGCCTCCGCGTCGGTATCGGCAACACAGATGGTTTGCGCAAATCCCGCTCGGTAAGGAGAGTCATCCGCGCCCATTTCGGCAACCCTGCTCCAATACGCGTCCATCAAATTCTTGGCGCGCTGATAACCGGTGAAGCTGAGGTAGGAGTATGAGTATTCGTTTTCAATACAGAAATCGTATGTCTCGACTGAACCACCCCCCGGAATGTGAATCGGCAGCTTCTTTTGAACCGGCTTTGGCCAGCAGTTTACGTAGCGCAATTTGGTATATTTGCCATTGAAGGCAAACGGCACGTCCGCCGCCCACGCCCTCTTGATCAGATCGTGGGCCTCCAAATATTTCTCGCGGGTGAGGGCGGGTATTTGGCCGTAGGCATAGTTGGTGTCCATGGAAGTGCCTACCGGGAAACCGGCAACAAGTCGGCCACCTGAAATGCAATCCAGCATGGCCATTTCTTCCGCTACTCGAATGGGCGGATTGTAAAGCGCGATTGAATTGCCGAGGACGACGAGTGCCGCCCGCGACGTCCGCCGCGACAGGGTCGCCGCCATGAGGTTGGGGGACGGCATGAGGCCATAAGCGTTGGCGTGATGTTCATTCACGCCGATCCCATCAAAACCGACAGTTTCCGCGTATTCCAATTGGTCCAAATAGGTGTTGTAGACCTCATGCCCAAGTTTCGGATCGAACATGCTGGAGGGTATATCGACCCAAACCGACCGGTGCTTTTCGCGAAAATCATCCGGCATGTGGGGCCAGGGCATTAAATTGAACCAGGTAAACTTCATCGATTAACTCCTAGGGCTCCGAAATTCGGGCTTAGTATAAATTTTCCCGGCTATCTTGTTCGATCATTTCATCAGCTGCATCCGCATCAAGCCCGCCCAATTGATCGGCAATCATTTTACCTAACGTGGGAAACGATTTACGCTCGATCTGACTGTCCGGGTGCCACAATTTTGACCGGATACAGGCCTTGGCGCAGTGCAAGAACGCTTCTTCAATTTGCACCACGATACCCGCTGCCGGCGCCCGCCCCCTGACGGCGAGTCGTGCGAGCAATGCCGGGTCGTCAGTGATCCGCGCCTTGCCGTTAATCCGCAATGTTTCGTTCATCCCGGGGACGAAAAACAGCAATCCGACGTTGGGGTTTTCTACAATATTGGTCATGCTGTCGACCCGTTTATTGCCAGGCCGGTCGGGAATGACCAAGGTATTGTCGTCCCAGACGGCAACGAAGCCCGGCGCGTCTCCGCGCGGTGACACGTCAGTCATGCCGTCGGCACCACTGGTGGCGAGAGTGAGAAACGGGGACAAGGCAATGAAAGCGCGGCAATGTTTTTCGAGTTTGGGCAGGGTTTTATTTTTCACCAGGTCCATCGGATCCCCATAAATCGCGTTTAGGTCATCGAGACTGGATACATATTTGACATCGATTTTCATGAACTTCCCCCAGAATTGGTAGACGTTCACTTTATCATTACCGGCGGGTTCGAACGAGTCTATTGCCGATATTGCCATTCCGTGCGTTGACGCCAGTCCTTTCCCACCGGATAATCTGACCAGTCTCAGGGAGGGGCTGAAATGGTCGCATTTGATAACTCGTTGCTTAAGAAACGGCGAAGCGCAATGGTCGATGCGGGCTATTGGCGTGACGAAACGGTGAACGATCATTTGGACCGGTGGATACGGGAAACGCCAGACAAGCTGGCCGTGGCCGATCACAATTCCATGACCGGACTTGATACTCGATTGACCTATGCAGAGTTGGGTCGGCTGGCGGATCGGATGGCGGTTGGCCTCCATAAGCTCGGCATTAGATCCGGCGACGTTGTGTCGTGCCAATTGCCCAACTGGTGGGAATTCCTAGCAACCTATTTGGCGTGTTCGCGATTGGGGTCGGTATTCAATCCCTTGATGCCCATATTCCGCCACCGGGAACTGCGGTTCATGCTGGGATTTGCCGAGACCAAACTAATTATTGTGCCGAACATGTTTCGCGGTTGTGATCATCCGGCCATGATCACCGACATCCGGAGCGATTTACCGGCATTGGAACATGTACTGGTTGTGGGCGGTTCTGCGGAGAACAGCTTCGAAAGCCGATTGACCTATCCCAAAGGGGAAGACGACCCCAACGCCGTTCAGATCCTTACCGCCAATCGTCCGCACCCTGACAACGTTATGGAGTTGGCTTACACCTCGGGCACCACGGGCGAGCCGAAAGGGGTCACGCACAGCGCCAATACGCTTTACGCCAACTTGTACCCGTTCGCCGAACGCATTGAGATCACATGCGATGACATTGTCTTTATGCCATCGCCCCTAGCCCATCAAACCGGATTCATCTATGGGGTCATGATGCCGGTCATGCTCGGCTCGACCGTGGTTTACCAGGACATTTGGAATGGCCGGGCCGGCCTCCAAAATATCGGCGATCACAACTGTACTTACATGATGGGCGCGGTGCCCTTTTTGGCCGATTTGACCGACGCCGCCGAAGTGAATGGCAAACCGGAGAGCTTGCGCAGTTTTTTGTGCGCCGGCGCGCCGATCCCCAGTGTGCTGGTGGAGCGCGCAAAAGACAGCTTGGGCGCGATCATTCATTCCGGCTGGGGGATGAGTGAAAACGGCGCCATCACAACGACATCGCCCGCCGACGCGGCCGTGCGGGCTTCGGTTTCCGACGGCCGTGCGTTGCCAGGAATTGAAGTACGGATCGTGGACGAAAGCCGCAACGTGTTGCCAAGCAACACCGAAGGGCTTCTGGAGGCCCGCGGGTGCTCGATGTTCGCCGGTTATCACAAACGCTTTGAGCTGAATGGCATCGATGCCGATGGCTGGTTCGACACCGGCGACATCGCCCGCATGGACGAAGACGGCTACATACGCATTTCCGGGCGCTCCAAGGACATCATCATCCGTGGAGGCGAAAACATCCCCGTGGTCGAGGTCGAACAGGCGTTGTACAAGCACCCGGCCATTGCCGCCGCCGCCGTGGTCGGGTATCCGGATCAACGCCTAGGCGAACGAGGTTGCGCGTATGTCATCTTACGGGATGGTTTCGCTTTTACGTTTGAGGAGATGACGGCATTCCTCGCATCTCACGAATTGGCCAAACAATATTGGCCCGAACGGTTGCAAGTCGTGGCTGATATGCCGACCACGCCGAGCGGCAAAATTCAAAAATTCAAATTGCGGGAAATGGCGCAAGCGCTCGCCGAAAGCACATGACCTCGACTGATCAATTTCGCTGGATGGATGCAACCGCGCAGGCTGCGTTGATTAAGCAGGGCGAGGTCTCTCCGAACGAACTGATCAACGCCGCGATCAGCCAAATTGACACCCTCAACCCCCACCCTAATGCCATCATGGATTCGCCCGCTGCGAAATTTGTAAATAGCATGTGCCAGTACATCGATATTGTGGAGTGAGAGGTGAGCATTGAGCGTAAATGATGTCTCTCCGACCTCAAAAGCAATGCTTGCAAGGTCGCCCTCAAATCGTTCTGTGCCTTCGCTCCATGTTGACCACTCAAGATACAAAATATCACGGCAGTTACCGACGGATTGTGTGAAACCCAATTTCCTTTGATGGATTTGATCGCCGTGAGTTGAGTACCTGATCTTTTCGCCGTCCAGAACAATCTCTACATCCCAGTCCTGAAACTTCAACTCTTGTGTCTTGTCCGTATTCTCTCCTGCCATCGATAAATTCGGGATGAGCAGGCATAACAGAGCCAGCATGTATCTCGTGCATCACCTTCCAATAATTGACCCTTACCATGAGTACACTAAATGAGGTTATTGTGTCTGGAATTGGGCGAGACTACGGAGAAGTGGTGTCGATTTTCAGGATTGAGATGATCGTGGTTTAATCTCGGACTATGAGAACATTTACATTCGCTTTCTTGTTGCTCTTTGTCGCTCAATCCGCATTTGCTGGGTCCGTCAGAGTGATCGACGGCAACACGCTTGAGTGAAACGGAGAGCGCTTACGCTTAATGGGGTTCGATGCACCTGAGATGAAACAGACTTGTGAGCGGGATGGCGGAACCTGGCTGTGCGGCAAGGAGTCTCGGGAAGCCTTGGCCAACTGGATCGGCGATCGTGATGTGGATTGCGTTGGGGACGAACGGGACCGGTACGAGCGCTTGCTTGCT
>JAPYRI010000028.1 GCA_029941135.1 Alphaproteobacteria bacterium
GTGTCGATTGTGCTCACTTACGAAAAAATCATGGAGCCGGCGGCCGTCAGCCAGTTTGATCTGGGCGCCGTTTGCTATGGCATCTGCTTAGCTGCGTGGGAGCGAGGCCTTGGCACGGTGATCAACGGTCAAGGCGTCATGCAATCGGATGTGGTGCGCGAGATTGCCGGCATTCCGGACAGCCAAAACATCATGACGTGTATTGCCATGGGGTATCCGGACGAAGATTTCTCAGCCAATGACGTCAAGTCGGTGCGTGAAACCAATGATAATTTTGTAAGCTTTGTTGGTTTTCCGGATGCCGGGGCGGGTTAACTGGACGCAGCCAGAATAAGATCTGCGGCCTTCTCGCCGATCATAATGGACGCCGCATTAGTATTGCCCGAAACCATATTGGGCATGATCGACGCGTCAGCTACGCGCAGACCCTGGAGGCCTTTAACGCGCAGTTGATCATCGACGACTGCGTTGACACCGGGGCCCATCATGCAAGTTGAGGTCGGGTGATAGGCCGTGCCGCCATAATTGCGCATGTAATTTATCACCTCGTCGTCAGTGACTGCCTTCTTGCCCGGCGCCCATTCTTTATCTATCAGGCTGGCAATGGGGTCGGTTGCGCAAAACTGACGCCCAAGCTTAAAGCCGGCCAATGTCGTGTCTATATCAAGCTGGGTGCCCAGATAGTTGGGATCAATGGTTGGGGTGTCAGTGGGCTCCGGCGATTTGATCGCAAGCGACCCTCGGCTTTCCGGCCTTTGCTGGTACATCGACAGGGTAAAAGCGGGTGCGGTGTGAACTGCTTTGCCTATTCCACTGGTCGAGTAGGGAATGTAGTGAAATTGCAGGTCGGGCAACTCCATATTCGGATCGCTCTTGGTAAACACACCGATTTGCGCCGCTGCGAACGTCATCCAGCCCTTGCGCCTCAGTAGGTAATTAAGCCCGGTCAGCGCCATCCTGGGTGGACTACTGAGATCCAGATTAGCCCCCAAATCATCCTTTAGGCCGTTGATACTTGAAACCTGGTAATGGTCCTGCAAGTTCTGACCGACCGCAGGCGCATCGTGCACGACGGGAATGCCAAAGCTTTGCAATAAAGCACCAGGGCCAACACCCGATAACTGCAGTATCTGAGGAGAACTGATCGAGCCTGCACTGACAATAACCTCACGTCGGGCGTTCGCCGTGCGTTCGTGGCGTCCTTGCCGATAGGCGACCCCAGTCGCCCGCTTGCCCTCAAACAACAGTTTGTTGGTATGCGCGTTGATCTCAATGGTCAGATTTTTGCGGCTGCGGATAGGGTCCAGAAAGGCTTTGGACGTGCTGGCGCGTTGGCCATTTCTAGTGGTCTGCTGGTAGTAGCCGACACCTTCTTGTTTGGCGCCGTTAAAATCCTTATTGACCGGCACACCATTGTTCGTGATCGCCTCAAACATCGCATCTGAGAGCGGATCGCGAACCTCAACGTCCGACACCGTAAGCAGGCCGTCGCTGCCATTATAATCGTCGCCGCCCCGGACTTGGGTTTGAGATTTACGGAAATAGGGCAGTACATCTTCATAGCTCCAGCCGGTATTGCCCATCTGGCGCCATAAGTCGTAGTCGTAAGCAAGACCGCGCACGTACAGCATGCCGTTAATCGCGCTTGATCCGCCCAATGATTTACCCCGTGGCCAGCTTATCCGGCGATTGCCGGAGCCTTCGCGCGGTTCGATCTCGTACATCCAGCAGGCTTTGGGATTATCGACCAGTTTGCCGAGGCCAATCGGCACCCGGTACCAGAAGCCCTTACCTTTATGACCGGCTTCCAAGAGGAGCACGCGCACTTTGGGGTCTGCGGATAATCGGTTGGCAATCACGCACCCGGCTGATCCCGCGCCAATGACGATGTAGTCGTATGTATTGTTACTGTCTGTCATGAGTTTTCCCCGAGCCCCTGCGCATTATCCAGTTTCGCACCGGGGAAAATAGCTAAAAACGTTTTTGAACCGAGGGAATGTCCCATATGGGGCCGTCGAGACCATGGCGCGCAGACATCGCAGATGCTTCTTCCGCACTCCATTTTCGCCAATCTGTAGCCAAGTGTCGACCATACCATTCGCGGGAAAATTCCCGAAACTGTTGAAACGGACGCACATCGCCCTTAACTTTTCCGTAGCGCGCATTCGCGAGCGTGGCCAAAAGCTGATCCGTTTTCACGAACGAATTACGGCCTGCCGGTTCTTCATTGCGGAAGCCCGCCGCCAACATCAAAAGGGGACCCTGTTTCATGTGCGCATCGATCTTTCAGTGCCCGATGGAGAAATAGTGGTTAATCGGGAACCGGAGTTGGACCATGCCCACTAAGACGCCTATGTGGCAATACGGGATGCCTTTGACGCGGTCGAAAGACAATTGCGGGATTGGGTTGACCGTCACGCCAAATATGGTGCCAAAGTTCACCCGGCACCGCGCCACGGTCAGGTCGTGAAAGTTTTTGGCGAGGATGGTTTCGGCTTTATCGAAACCCCGGACGGCGCGGAAATATACTTTCACAAAAATGCCGTCACTCGGGGCGGATGGGACAAGTTGGATCTTGGAACTCACGTACGCTTTTCTGAGGCTGACGGCGACAAAGGCCCTCACGCAACCAGAGTGACACCAATTTCCGACGGCGACAGTATGGGGGACAGAGTTTATTAGATCAGTCTCTAAGGCGGATAGATCTGCTGCCGGTTAGCATCAGCTACTTGTAAGCAATGGCCATAAGGTATCTGCGCCACCCGCAGCCACGGACTGACCAATTTGTTCCTGCCAGGTGGTTTCGGCACCAAATTCGTCCCGCCATGACCACAGCCGCTTAGTGCTGTGGTGCAATTTGTATTCCTGCGTGAAGCCGATGGCGCCATGAACTTGATGGCCGGTTTCGGCAACATATCCTACTGCTTCGCCGGCGCGCGCCTTAGCTATCGCAATGTGAAACCGTGCATTCTGAGTATGGGCGGCGTCGACAGCTGAATCCACTGCGGCACCAGCGGCAGCAACTTCACAGGCAAGCAAAGCGAGCTGTTGCTGGATGGCTTGGAACTTACCTAATGGGCGACCGAACTGTTTGCGTTCATTCACGTACTCAACTGCAACTATCAGAACCCGGTGAAGCGCTCCCGCCAATTGGACAGACCGCACGAGAGCGCCCAGCTCATATAGCCGATCTCCGGCACTGCCTGGTGACGCCGGCGCAACCGCCTCTGCAGGTAGCGAGTGCGCATCGAACGTCACGGTATCGCGGGGTTCGGCGGCCAAATTGGATCCGGGCGCCGTTGCAAGGCCCGAGGTTGGCACGCAGGCAACCATTTTATTAGTGCCTGCCATGGCGACCACCGCCATGTAACCGACCTGGCGGCTCCAGGGAACACGGGTGGCCGTACCTGACAAACTCCAGCCGTCCCCATCTTGGGTGCCATTTTTGGTGAGAGTAAGGCGATCGCTTTCGTTTACAGGTGCAATGGATAAAGGTCCTTCAGGCACCGGAAGCCCTGCGTCCGACAGCACACTGGTTGCAAGCAAGGTTTCGGCCAGCGGCACAGGCACGGCATGGGTGCCGGATAACCTGAGCACCGCCATCGCGTCGGCAAACGGCAAGCCGGCCCCGCCCTGATCTTCCGGAACGAGCGCAAGAGGAATGCCGGTTTCTTCAAGCGCATTCCACAAGTCGGTGGGCCAAGTCCCTGTTTCAGCTGCTTGAATTACTTCATGCGTGGAGAGGTCTTCGAACAGCTTGCCGGCGGTCGCCAACAGGATGTCGCGCAGCTCGTTCTGGTCGTCTTGTGCGGCGGAGGTCATCTGAGGCCCAATCCTTTCGCGATAATCCCACGCAGAATTTCGCGGGTGCCGCCCCGCAGCGCAAATGAAGGGGCTTCCAGCACTGAGATTGCCAGCGCCTGCTCGTAATCTTCTCGGCTGTCGAAACCGGTTTCGCGAGGGGCTAGCAGCCGCACGATCTCGGGGATTTCCTTCTCCAGCTTATTGCCGAGATCTTTGACCACCGCGGCTTCCAAATTGGGCGACAAGCCCTCTTCCAGCATGCCGGCGATTGACGTCGACATATGTCTCAAGGCCGACAAATGCGACACCATGCGGCCAACGGCGCGGGCTGACGCGGCATCAGGGTTATCCCCCACAGTGCGAACGAACTCGCGCAATAACGTGTAGGTGCTGAGGAACCTTTCCGGGCCGCTGCGCTCGTAGGCGAGCTCGCCCGTGACCATCTTCCAGCCATTGCCTTCGCCGCCTACGGTCCAGCCGTCGGGTTGAAAATAGGCGTCGAACACCACCTCGTTGAAATCACCACCCCCGTGGAGGTTTTTAATCGGACTCGTGCTCACGCCGTCTTTGGACATATCAATAATAAACTGCGTGAGACCCGCGTGGCGGTCATCCTCCAGCGGCGCAGAGCGCGCAAGCAAAATGATGTAATCGGCCATATGGGCGTAACTGGTCCAAACTTTGGTACCGGTAATCCGCCAGCCGCCCTCGACTTTGGTTGCGCGGGTGCGCACGGAGGCGAGGTCGGAACCGCTATCGGGCTCGCTCATGCCAATGGCGAAATAGCTCTTACCCTCGGTCACCCTGGGCAGGATTTGTTTGCATATCTCAGGCGTACTGTGGGCGATCAGTTGAGGCCCGCTTTGCCGATCGACAACCCAATGGGCGCCCACAGGGGCGCCGGCGGCGAGCATTTCCTCAATGACTACATAGCGCTCCAAGGCGGATCGCTCATGACCGCCATATTCCTTGGGCCAGGTCATGCCGATAAAGCCGGCTGCACCGCAGCGCTCGCTGAACCCGGTATCGCCTGCGACCCAGCAATTGGCACGCGGCTTAAACCCGCCGTTTTTGAGTTCGTCCGCCAGAAAGGCGCGAACGTTCGCTCTGGTTTCCTCGGCTTCCGGCGGAAATGTGACCGGATTAAACTGAAATTCCTGCATATCGGCGGCAACTCCCCATTTGCGGCGCTCAACAGATCCGTTAATACCGCTTGGCGGGGGGGCGGCGCAACGGCTATGAACAGTGGTAAATACAGGTAAGCGAAACAGGAGAGGGCTAAATGGAGAAGATCACCACCGGATTTCACTGGAATGAATTGGCACCCGGGCGCCAGTACCGGACCAAGGGCCGAACCGTCACCGAAACCGACTTGGTCAATTTTATCGGCCTCTCGGGTTTGACCGAAGAGCTGTTTATCAATGCTGCAGAAAGAGAGGACGGATCTGCGATCAAAGGCCGAGTGGTTCCAGGGGCGCTGGTCTATACCTTTGCCGAAGGTCTACTGGCGTCAACAATGGAGGGGACGGGACTTGCCTTTCTTCACATGGACTTGGACGTAAAAGCGCCCACCTTCGTTGGCGACACGCTCCACGTGGAAGTTGAGGTGATCGAAAGTAGACCGACCTCAAGGGGCGGCAATGGATTGGTGCGCACGCGAAACCAGGTTAAAAACCAAAACGGCGATACGGTCGTCGTCTACACACCACTCAGAATGATGCGGGGATCAAATCGAAGTGGGGCGCGTTAATTTTGGTGTTGTTAGTTCGGGGTGCTGTGGGTTTGGTAGGCAACTTGTTCTAAAATGCCAACGTCTTTTTTGATCGCCTTACGCGCTTTCGATGTTTCGCCGCGGGTCATGGGGTCTTCGATCCGCAGGAGCGCGTTGGCGGCAACTGGATGTCCGGCTCGCATGGCGCGGCTGTACCATAAATGAGCTTCATCCAGGTTGCGTGTGACACTTACGCCATCCGCGTAGATATTAGCGATGACCATCATTGCTTCGGCGTTGCCGAGGCGCGCGCGTTCTTTGGCGGTTTTCAGAACCACTTCAGCCTCGCGGGCTGATATCCTGTCGCGGGCAATGACGCTGCCTGAACGGGCGGCGCGTTCCAGCCACTCAGTCGCCTGGGTTTTTTCGCGGCGAACGCCGAGGCCTTTTTCGTACAGCACCCAGATATTGTATTGTGCCCGGGCTGAGCCCTGTTCTGCAACCGGTATCCATATGTTAAGAGCCGTTTGGTAGTCGCCGCGTTTCAATGCGCGCATACCGCGGTCGGCCTGGGCCGGGGGCGTTAAAATCACGAGCGCCATGGCAACCTGCACGACACCCCGAATAATGCCTAAAAACGGGTATTTGGCTGTTGACGAACAAATACGACGGAAGAATGAAAAACGACTGATTACGCTCACTGGGACAACCTCGCATGCTACAGAGACACAACCAGGTGCATATTTTGTGCCGCCCGGGTTAACGGACTAAGGCATTGAAATATATAGAGTGTCGTTGCACCCTGTTGCGCCGGTTGAACACCGATCCAGATAAAAGTGTAAAGCAATCTTTACACTTTCTCATATCTGTTACAGTCGACCTTATGAGTCATTTTTGCCGGCCTGTGGGACAATTATTGCAAAATATGGTAACGCCTTTACCGGCGATGGGACGCAGCACCCGCGCCCACAGACAGACGATGAGAGCGTGGCTGATGACGAAGAACTTGTCATCGAGTCAGCCACCGAAATAGGGGTAAATCTCTGATCGATTCGGGTATCTTGGGCCGATCATAAATCTGAATTGCAAATTCCTGGGGAGGAGATCTAATGACGGGACGACTTGAGGGCAAAGTGGCGGTGATCACCGGCGGTGCGAGCGGCATGGGGCAAGCAACCGTGCTGCGGTTTTTGGCGGAAGGAGCGCGGGTGGTGCTGGCCGACCTTAACCAAGAGACCGGAGCGGCCACCATGGATTTGATCGCCGACCGGGGCGCGGGCGACCGGGCCACGTTCCTCGCCGGTGATGTGGCCGACGAAAGTCATATCGAAGCCTTGGTTGCCTTGGCGGTCGAGCGCTTCGGGCGCTTGGATTGCATGTTCAACAACGCCGGCATCGGCGGCGCCATCGGCTCGATCATGGAAACCGACGTGGACGATTGGGAATACTCCTTTGCCGTCCTCGTGCGCAGCGTGTTCCTCGGCATGAAGCACGCGGGCCGGGTCATGCGCGCGCAAGGTGAAGGCGGCAGTATCATCTCGACCGCGTCCATCGCCGGCCTCACTGGTGGTGGCGGCCCGCACGCCTACTCGGCGGCCAAGTCGGCAGTGATCAACCTTAGCCGCTCGGTGGCGACCGAGATGGCGCACCACTCCGTGCGCGTGAATGCCATCGCTCCAGGGGCGATCATCACCCCCCTCATGCATTCCGGGCACGCGAAGAAAACCGAAGAGATGGCGCACAAAATTACGCCGTGGCCGCGTTTGGGCGTCGGCGACGATATCGCCAACATGGCGCTTTATCTGGCGTCCGATGAATCCGAATACGTCACCGGGCAAGTGCTGGTGGTGGATGGCGGCGCGTCGGCACTGGGCCCGCGCATGTGGGACAACCGGCCCGGCAGTGCGGTCATGCGGCGTACCGGCATCACTCGCGGTTCGACCGGTCTCGGCAACGACATTCGCGATGTCTAGATTTTAGCGATTAGAGTTTAGAGCGCGTCGCGCACCCGGCGCGCGCCTTCGACCAAAGAGTTCAATTTGCCGTAGGCGGTCGCGCGCGGCAGATACTTCATGCCACAATCGGGCGCGAGCACCAGGCGTTCAGGCGGCACGTGCTCAAGCGCCGCGCGGATACGGTTGGCGACCAGGTCCACGGTTTCGACGCTTTCATCGCCCAAATCCAAGACGCCATAGATAATGGTTTTGGAGGGCAGCGCCGCGAGCACCGCTGGATCGAGCCCGGGTTGCGCGGCCTCGATGGAGATTTGATCGGCGCTGCAGCCCTCAAGCTCGCTCAAAAACGAGTAGCCTGACGGTTTGTCTTTCACCACGTAGGCATAGCCGAAACACATGTGAAGGGCGGTGGTGCCGGGAATGTCGTGGAGCGCCCGATTTATGGCCGCGATGCCGTTCCTCGCGGCCTCGTCGGCGTTCGACTGCAAATAGGGCTCGTCCAATTGAACGATATCGGCGCCGGCGGCTTTCAAGTCGTGCAGCTCAAGGTTGACCGCGTCGGCGTAGGCGGCGATCAGCGCGTCTTCGTCGTGGTAATAGTCGTCCTGCACCAGGCGGGTCATGGTAAACGGGCCGGGGATGGTGACCTTTATGGGGCGGTCGGTTTCAGCGCGCAAAAAGGCGACGTCACGCGCGAACACAGACTCTCTTCGCTCGATAGGGCCGGTGACCCGCGGCACGGTGGAGATTTTACCGATGCGGTTGGTCGCCTCTCCCGGGTGGTCCAAATCGAGGCCATCAAGGGCGTTGGCGAACTGATTGAAGTAGCTTTCGCGCCGCACCTCGCCGTCGGTCAGAATATCGACCCCCGCCCGTTCCATATCGCGTACCGCCAAGCATACCGCGTCGTCCTGGGCGGACTTGAGGTCATCGCCTGAAAACCGCCACACATCGTGCATGCGCACCCGCGGTGGGGCGTTGCCGAGCAGCATGTCTTTGTCCACGAGCCACCGGGGTTGCGGGTAACTACCGACGAGGGTCGTCGGCAAGAGTTGATTGTGCGCAGACGACATTGCTTTTCTCTCTTAGGCGGGGCTAGGTCCCGATGCAGACACCGGGTTTGCGGTCGATCCACGGGCGGGCTTCTTCAAGTTGCCCGGAAAGCTGAAACAGCATGTCCTCGCGGCCCCACTGGCCAACAAACTGCATGCCGATGGGCAGGCCGTCTTTGCTCATGGCGAGCGGCAACGACACCCCGGGATGGCCGGTTGCGTTAAACAGCGGTGTGAACGGGCAATAGCCGAAGATATATTTGGTCCAGCTCATCAGGTCCCAGCCGGGCTTATTCGCGTCCATTACGCCGAGCTTCCACGCCGGTGTCGCACAGGTGGGGGTGAGCAGCATGTCATAATCGTCGAAAAACGGTCCGACCGCGCGGCAGGCGGTGTTGACGTCATTTAAGGCGCCCAAATATTCAACCGCCGACATTGCCATGCCGGCTTCATAGCTTGCCAATATGGACGTCTCCAGCGTATCCGGCCCCGGGGTCCGCCCGGTGGCGGCGGCCACGGCCAAAATCCACGCGGTTTCGCCAGCGGCCCAAATCTTCGCCGTCGCCTGAATAAACGGCTCGTAATCGACTTCGGGACTGTCCTCGATCACCACATGGCCCAGGTCTTCGAGCAGCCTGGCCGTTTCATGAACCGCTGCCGCGCACTCCCCATCGACCGGATCGCCGGACCAGGCCTCGCTCGTCATGGCGATTTTGTATTGTTTGGGTTTGGCAGTGACGTCATCCAAATAAGGGTGCGACGGCGGCGCAATAATGTAGGGATCCCCGGCTAAAGCGCCTTGGGTGGCGTCCAACACCGCGGCGCTGTCACGCACGGTGCGGGTGACCACATGCTCGATGGCAAAGCCGCCGATGGCTTCCGCGACGTCTGGCCCGAGCGAGTTGCGCGCGCGGGTTGGCTTCATGCCCACAAGGCCGCTGCACGCCGCCGGGATACGGATGGAGCCGCCGCCGTCGTTCGCGTGCGCAATCGGCACGGCGCGTGCGGCGACCATGGCCGACGAGCCGCCCGAAGAGCCGCCGGGGCTGCGCTCCAGGTCCCAGGGGTTGCGGGTGTCGCCGTAAAGCAACGCCTCAACCGCCGGGTTAAAACCAAACTCAGGGGTCGTGGTGCGTCCCAAAATGTTGAGGCCCGAGCGCCTAAAGCGCGCGGTCAGTTCGGTATCATTGGGGGCGACCATGCCTTTGGCTAACCGGCTGCCGAGCTCATTGGTTTGCCCGGCCTCGTGCGCCACCAGGTCTTTCAACAGAAACGGCACGCCTTTTAAGGGGCCATCGGCAGGCTCTTGATTGATCCGGTCCGGGTAACTTTCAATGACCGCGTTCAGTTGCGGATTGACGGCGTCGATGGCCTCAATTGCCGCACCGGCGGCCTCGGCCGCACTGATCTCGCCCTTGCGCACCAGCTCGGCAATGCTCATCCCATCCAGGGCCGCATATTCGTCCAATTTCACGATGTTCTCCCCATCCGATCTGCAGAATTAGTTGGTGCAAATAGTCTCTCACGGCGGGGCGCATGGGTCAAAGGGAGGGGTGTTATTTAAATATAGACAAATCGTATTGGGGAAATACGTGATCAATATTTGTTTCTTTGCTGAGAGACAAAATCAGACTCGTAAATATAGTGCACCCATGCTTAACATGCTTATGAAATTCATTTTCTTTGTCGAAATTCAAACAAGCGCTCAAGTGCTCGTCATAACCGTCAAACCGAAAATTTCCAAAAAGTGAATAAATCGGGAACATATACTTTGAGAATGTATAGACCGTTTCAACTGACCCGACCGATTTGTCTCCCCATTCGCTAAACTATTTTTCGTTCGTGTGTTTGATTGTCAGTGGAATTGCCGTGAATAAGCCGCCTGCAAAGCTTGGATGACTGAGGCCGGAAAGCAATTTGTAATCATTATGCCCCCAATTTGATAACCAATTTGCTGCACCCTCTGGGTCTTCTTCACCAATAACTCGACGCCACGCCTTTGCCATCCTCCTTCTAATTTCTCCTCTTTTAAGATGTTTCTGCCAAAAGGAATGAGCGTCTTCTGGGCTGTCTGAATTAACAAATTCTTCTGACAAAAAAGGATCATCTACTGGCGCCACTAGCATTTCCAAATATTCTGCTGTTGTCCGCAGTACAGTCTTTGCTTGCACATCGAATCCAAGATTGATGAGGTGTCTTATCGCCATTGAGTCCGCAATTATCTTCTTCAATAGCAGAGTGATTGACTTTTCGAACGCGGTTGGTTTTGTATCCGTGTCCTGCACTTCGGCAAAAAACACATCGTTAAGACTTATCAACCAGCTGATTTACTCATCAAATATTCCTACCCAAAGATCCAGATAAGGTGATTCAAGGGTATCGTTCCTTTCTTTAGAATGCGCCACGATGTCGGATACTGATAATCCTACCCGCTCATCAGTTTCCAATATAAATCCGTTTTCTTTCCATTTTTCTTTTAAGTAATTTTCAAAGTCTTGTTTGCTGAACATACCTAGGTCACTCACTATTATCTATTTGCAGCTCTGGCAGGTTCATTACTAAACCTCGTTATCTGATTACCGACTTTATTTAATGAAGAAGTCCAGTTGCGATAGATATTAGAAACTGTCGAAAACGTCAGTGAACTGCGAGAACGAGCAAGTAGGCAGCCATGGCGTCGAACAAGCTTCTACTGTCCGACAGTGAAGCCTAAATGTGCTTAGAGCACAAGAAATGCGCGTAAAAATATAGCTGAGGGTTGTGGGAATATTGGAAGTCCCGTAGGGCTACCCTTGCGTTATTCCGATAATCGCGTAATGACGCTACCCATAACTCTTGGCGATGCTGTCCAAGGGCGACTTCTGAAGCCCGTGATTGGGGATCGGGTAGCGGAGGCCATTGCGGCTGAGTTGCGCGAGACCCTCCACCACCCCAGGCAGAAAGCTCGGCGGCAGGGCGATCAGCATTTCATCATCTTGCACGCCGCCGAACTTACGCTCGGCATAGCACGGGATGGAGACGCAGGGCTCGCCAGTGGCGAGGGCCTTGCCCCAACTGTCGGCGCAGGCGCTTTCACCCACACAGGTGAAGTCATATTTTTTGTAGCCGGTGTACTGAAGCCCGTTGATGAAAGTAATCATTTGGCCGGGGGTCATATAGAACAGGCAAATGTCCGGGTTGTCCAAACGCCCTGAGATCAAGGGCGAGGTGGCGATCGCTTCGTACTCGCCATAGGATGGACAGGTCATGGCGGCCTGGTGGTTGGCGCTGTCTTCCAGGGTGCCGTACCACACCCCATGCATGCGTTCACCGCTCAAAAAATCGTCGTCCAGGGGCGAAAGCCCAACCACTGCGCCGCATTGTGCGCCCATCAGGTTGTCCATGGTGATGCCAAGCGTGTAGCCGATCCACCGGCTTTGGCCGACGATCTGGTCCATGGCGAATTTTTCATTGGGGTCGGGTCGGCGAATGCGCTCAATCGCTTCCATGTCCTCGACCGTTTTGAATCGTTTCATGCCGATGGGCGTGGCTTTGAGGCGCAGAAATTTGTTCAGCCCCTCGATCAAGGCCAGGTAGTCGTACACGGCCTCATCGCCGAAGCAATTTGCGCTGTTCATGGTGGTCTCTCCCCAATGTGCTGTCGGTTAAATGCCAGGACGCCAGCTTTTCACGGCTTCGCCCAACACTCAACAAACGGATTTCACGGGCACGAAAGTGTATACTGCGCGCGCGATGGGGAAGAAGTCCGCAATTAGGGAGAGCTCCTATGGCTGAATTGACAGCGAAACCACTATCTGCCGGCCAAGTGCGTTTTATAAAAGCACTTTTAAAACCGATGACCGCCTTGAACGTTTGGGCTTACCGCATGAGCGGCGGCAAACTCATGGGCACGCTCAAGGGCGCGCCGGTTTGTCTGGTAACCATGGTCGGCCGCAAATCCGGCGTAACACGAGTCATCCCGCTGATGTTCAACACCCGTGGTGATGATGTGATTTTGGTCGCGTCGCGGGCGGGCACGCCAACCAACCCGGCCTGGTATTACAATCTGATCGCTGGTCCCGACGTGGACATTCAAGTCGGCAAGGAAAAGAAGCGTTATCAGGTGCGGCAGGCGGACGACGCAGAAAAAGCCGAGCTATGGCCCATTGTGGTCGGCAATTACGAGGATTTTGCCCTCTATCAGAACCGGACCGAACGCAATATCCCGGTTCTCGTCTGCTCGCCGGTCAACTAGTTCCCGACCGTTTAAAACAATAAATTAACTCATGGCCGGTATAGGGTTTGCTGCGCCACAGTTATGCGTATACTGGCCGCCGTTGGTAACCGGAAGACAAGGATAACTTCTAAATGTCTGATCACGACGACGATTTCGACCACGGTAATGTGTTTGCGGTCATGCTGATTATTGCAACCGCCGTTTTTATTCCCGCCATGTATGGCTTGGTAAACGGCATGTTTAGTAACTAATCGCTAATTGCCGTCCGCCGCCGGTCTGGCGGGCTTCACACCATCTATATAAGGGTTGCCGCACAGTGCCCGCTACTGTGGCACCCTGCCTCGCAGGCCCTAATACCCACATTTATACTCTGGACTCTCGGCCCCAAACGTAGTTCAGTGCTGCCTGTATCTAGGTCAAAAATGAACGAAGGGTCGGATCATGTCGGAAAACTTCAATCATGCAAGCGCGTACGGAGTTGCAATGTTCATCATGGTATTCATTTTGATCACGGGTATCTGGGCATGGTTCGACTGGTGTTCGTTTAGCTGACAAGCCTCAGGATTTCACCCGTCGACCGGCGCATTAGCAGTCGGCATATTATGCTGATGCAATACGTTTGTGTGCAGGGCGGTATAACCGCTGACCAAGTGGTCTAAATTACTTTTGACCAATTCATGGGCGGCCGGCAGTTGATGCCACGGGATGCCGGGCCAAGCGTGGTGTTCGGCGTGGAAGTTCATATTCCAGTTCCACCATTGGACAAATCGGTTCGACAGTACGGTACGCGTCCGATTGAGGATGGTGCCCTCCAATGGCAGGCCGGTATGTTCTGCAGACGTCCATAACAACTGCCACGCGTTGGAAATGACGAACGCGAGCAATAGCCACCAAACGGCAGGCGTCACCGTAATCGCGATGATTACTAATCCAACCCAAAAGCCGACGATAAGCCAGCTTTGCCAAAACACTTCCCGGCGGCGGGCGCCGGTCGGCTCCCATAGAGCTGTGGGCTTTCCGGCTTTATTTTCGGACTTTAGGAAACGGATGAGAACCGCATACTTAAGCTGAATTAAAGGCGTGCCGCCGGCCAATCTGAGCCACGCCCGCTTGGTTTCGGGCCAAACAGCCAACGCGTCCGGATAGGTCATGATCTCGGGATCCCGTTCCGGGTCATGGGTGAACCGGTGATGCTCGAAATGAAAGGCATGGTAGGTGGCGGGCGCCATGCCAAACAATAACCCGGACAACCACGCGCCCAGAGTGTTCAACCCCCGGCTTTCAAACGCGGTTTTATGCACACATTCGTGGAACGGACCGAACATGCCGGACACCATCCATGATAGCGCCACCGTGAGCATGACAGAGGTTAGAAACAACTGCGGCCACGCGACAATGACCCACGACGTGACCGAGACCGCGCCTAAGTGGAGCGTGAGTCTGACGGCGGACGGTCCGTTTCGCCGTTGCTGAAGCGCATGCAAAGTTTCCCGGTCGAGTAGCAACCGTTTTTCAAAGACCTCATCCATTGATCGACACCCTTTCCTTGCCAAAATCCAAGGCTAGGCGAGGTTTTCCTCCAATGCGGCGCGAATGATTGCCGGGTTCGAACGTTGCGGGTAAGCATCGGTCTGATCCATCCACACAATCTTGCCTTCGGCATTCATCAGCAACGTGGTGGGGATGGGTAAAGCCGGTCTGTCCGGCGGGCGAACATTGATGCCCAAATTGCGGAGCCCGAGTTTATCAATGACCTCCAGCTTCGGGTCGGACAGAATTGTCGCCTGCAATTTGTGCATGCTTCTGCCCATTTGGATTTGCTTGGGTGTGTCGGTGCAAAGAGCCACCAGGCCAACGCCTTTAGCCTCAAGCTCAGGCCGTATCTGTTCCCATCGCCGTAACTCGGCGACACAGTAAGGTCACCAATGGCCCCGGAACACCTTGAGGATGACGGCGCCGCCAATCAAACTGCTGCTTTCGAAGGTTTCATTGTTTTCGTCAGGCGTGGAAAATGATGGCAAGGCGTCGCCAATCTCGATCGCGCCAGCGGTGCCCTTTTGCTTGCCTGAGGCAAACAGAAACAGCACGAAGCAGCCTACAGAAACAGCGGTGATCGCAGCCCCTTCATTTGCCGTCCCGTGGACGAGCGCAAACCCGCCCATGAGGATGCCGATAATCCACAAGATCGCAAACACATCTAGATCTTTAGGTAAATTTACTTTGAAGGCGCGGTAGGACCACACAGCGGTCGTTGCCAAAACCAAGATCATTGACGCGAGCCCTAGGCTTATTCCTGCCATGAAACGACCTCCCTTGATGTCCCTCAGCCGAGCCTATAGTAAATTGAAGCGCGTGCCACACAAAGTAATTTGGGTGTCGCCTGACATGGCGCCGCGCGCGTCTGCCGCAGCCAGTATTGCCGCTTTATCAGTGGTTTTAACATCCAGCCCGCCCAATCCTTCAGGCCGCCCGTCAGTACACGGAACAAACCGTATATCAGCGTTTTCAAACCGGAATGTCGGCTGTCCTGACGTGTCCTCGGATAAATCGATTTCGGCGATCTCAGCCCAGCGCGCGGCAACAATGGCCGGGTCGTCGGCTTGAATTTCTGCGGCAGCGATGGCACTGACCCGGTCCAGACATTGCCCGTCTTGCCAATTGGGTCCGGCCGGTTCCCAAGGTCCATCCGGGTCGTGGGCATCGGGCCCGAGCACTTCATCAATTTCGAAAAAGCAGCCGCCGGTGTCGCGGGGGTGCATTTGCATATTGCGGAATTCATCCGTCTCAAACTGGTGAACGATGCGCACACCTAACGCTTCGACACGCGCCCGGCGCGGCGTATGGTCATCGCATTGGGTGATCACCATATAACCCCCATCGCCGCCCCGGCGTTCCAGGTAGCGACCGCCGGCCGTGTCCGCTTGTACGGGCGCCACCACTTCCAATAATTGATTGCCAATCGGCATCAAGGCGTTCTCAAGGCCAAAAACATCGAGGCCCGGGTCGCGGTAGCAAACCTTAATGCCGAGCACCGAAGTGAGTTCGTCGACCGCTGGCGCAAGCTCGCCCGCAATCAAACAGATTTGACGCAATCGCAGCCACATAATAGCGAGCCCTCCCCAGAGCAGAAATTCACGTTGGCGGCACCATACCCCGGAACCGGGGTTTCTCCGTGGTTGTTTCGGCGTCCGGCATGCCTGGCTTTGGAAATGTTTCCGGCAGGGTCGCGGCGTAACTCGGGCGCGCTTTCATGGCGGCGAACCAGCGCACAAGGCTTGGAAACTTGGTCGTCACCCCCACCCCATAGCGCTCGGCCAGGCCAAATCGTGGAATGAGCGCGCATTCGGCGATTGAGAACCCGTCGCCGGCAAAAAAGTCGCGGCCATCCAACACCTTCTCCAAGTGATCCTGGCACCCCAACCAGCCGTTCGTGCTCTCGCGAATGCGCTCGGCATTCCATTCGTTTTCGTGTTTGTTGCGCTTCTCGAACACCACCGCCCGTAAGGACGGGCCAACAATCCGGTCCGAATAATATTGAGTGCTGCGGGCACGGGCATGGTCGCCAGCGTTACCCGGACGGAGTTCGATACCCGGTCCTTTCAGGTCTGCCACATATTCGACCATGATGCTGCTTTCCCACAAAGTCACCTCGCCATCGACCATCACCGGCACGGTTCCTTGTGGGCTATGGTGGGCGAGTATCTCGCGGCCTTCCGGTGTTGCCGGGTCGATCGCCGAACTTTGATGGGGAAGGGCGGCTTCGCTAAGCGCCAGGCGCACCTTCCAGCAAAACGGGCACTCGGGCTTTCCAAGAATTTGGATCATGGGCGGAGTTTAGCACCGAAACCACGTTTGCTCTAACGGCGTAAGCCAAGGTCGTACAAATGATCGCGCACGAAATCAATGCGGTCGTTGCCCCAAAATACCTGGTCGCCGATGACTAATGTCGGCACGCCGATGACCCCCAATTTGTCGGCCTCCTGCCAGTAAGTCGTAAGGGTCTCTAAGTAGGCGGGGTCGTCCATGGCTGCGGTTATCTCAGCCTTATCCAAACCTGCACCTAATCCCACCTCCAACAACACCTCAGCTTGACCGATATCAAGGCCTTCTCCCCATGCGGCCGCCGTGATGCGCATCACACACTGCCGCAAGACGCCGCGCTGCTCAGCCAGCAGGGAGACCGCGCCGGCGCGCGTCGGGTCGGTTGAAATCGGTGGTGGGATGGCCGGAATGCCCATCTTTTTTGCCCAGCGGGCGACATCCTGCCGGGTGAGGGGGATCTTCTTTATGGCCCGTTCCGGGGGCGACCGGCCATCCCAGCCGCCCAAGGGCCGCCATACCAAATTTGCATGGAAGTCATTGAATAGATTGAACAATGCTGCCGACACCAAATAGCAATAGGGACTGCGAAAATTGAAAAACACGCGAATATCGATTGGCTGTACCATGGATACTGAACCCCGCTTACTGACCGGAAAGGTATCTGGTTTCGTAAGTGCTATACTCCTTTTCTGACATTTGTGAAGGGAAGGGGCCATGGCTAGAGTGGAAATATCCGAAGAAGAAATGGAACGGACCCGGGTGGCTCGGGGGCGAGATTTAAAAGCGTTTCCCAAATCTTTCGTCGACACGGTGATCCTCGAATCCAGACGCAACGTGTACAGCATTATCGGCGATGGGGTTTTCGAAGACCCGGCCATGCGTCCCGCCATCACTGAAAAACACTGCTTTACCGTCGCCGCAGGCTCGATGGGCCAGTATTGACCGTCCTGATGCCAAGGCACTTCCATAGCGTCGCCGGGCGGCTTACAAAACAAAGCAGCCGTCCAAAAGATAATGTCAGGGTCGATGACAGATTCGAGCAGATCCAAAATCCTCGGGTCCGTGGCCACCTCAAGGAACTTGGCGGCAAGGCTTTTAGCCTCTTCACTATCGTTCCAAGGGACGTGGGGCAGGGGAATGAAATCGGGGCGCAAGTCGGATCGAGCAGTGATCAAACGTTCGGCTGAGCTTTGTATACGAACCAGCATGTCGTCGGGCATTTGCCAACCAGGCTCAACCAATCCGTCACGATCATAAACTTGCTTTTCTTGCTCAGACAGTCCGGTGGCAATCACGATTAACCTCTCAGCTCGGTGCGCACCAGCGCAGCACCTGCACCCAACGCCCGCAATTTACCCACGGCTACGTCTCGTGGCAGTGGCGCTAAGCCACAATTCGTGCACAGATATATGCGCTCCGGACCGACATACTCCATGGCGGAACGAATTGTGGCGGCGACTTGCTCAGGCGTTTCCACGTCCATGCTGGCCACGTCGATCACACCAACAAGCACATCTCTGTCGCCTAGTAATTTCATCAGCGATAGGGGTACATGGGAGTTCGCGCATTCGAGCGATACCATGTCGATGGTACTTTCATTCATAGCCGGGAACGTTTCTTCGTATTGCCGCCATTCCCTGCCCAGCGTTTCTTTCCACTGATTATTGGCTTCTATGCCGTAGCCGTAACAAATGTGAACAGCTGTTTTGCAGGTGAGACCAGCGGCCGCACGTTCGAGCGCGATTATCCCCCACTCTTTTACGTCGTCCATAAACACGTTGAAAGCGGGTTCATCGAACTGAATGATGTCGGCGTCCAAAGCCTCCAGCTCCTTTGCTTTCTGGTTTAGTAAGTCCGCAAACGCCATGGCCACATCGGGGCGGTTGTCATAGTGACCGTTGGCGACGTTATCGCAAATGGTCATCGGCCCGGGCAGCGTGAACTTTAATTTTCGCGTGGTGTCCGGTCGGGCAAATCGCACATCGGTGCCATGAACAGAATTTTTTCGTTGGACGGGTCCGGTAACAGTAGGTACATCAACCACGTAGCGATTGTCACGAATGCCCATGGGCGTTTTCAGGTCCCAATCGAAGCCTTCCACGTGGTGCAAAAATCCGTGGACGAAATGATCGCGGAACTGCTCGCCTTCACCAATAATATCAATGCCTGCATCTTCCTGTTGTTTGATCCAGATAAGGGCCGCGTCCGCTTTTCCGCGCGCAAGATCATCCCCCTCAAGCTGCCAAGGCGCCCATAGTTTTTCAGGTTCAGCTAACCACGATGGTTTTGGCAGGCTGCCCAATTGCATTTTCGAGCATTCTCGTGATTCCCTTAAAGTGTCATCTCTAGATGGACGTGAGAGCAGTATAGCGCGTAGCATGGCGCCCGCTTCAATGGGAAATTGCATCACTCGGTTTCAGGGGATTTATTGCAGTGTGTCGTAGGGGGTTGCGTGCTTGGTGATCTAAGCGTGATTGGGCCATTGGCGATTATCATGCTCGCGACCGGTGCTGTGGCCGGGATATTGGCGGGCCTTCTAGGTGTCGGTGGCGGGATTGTCATCGTCCCGGTGCTGTATCACATCTTCAGTCGGTTTGGCGCCGAATTAGGGGTTGCGCCCGAAGCTTTGATGCATGTTGCTGTCGGCACATCCTTGGCAACAATTATCCCAACCTCGCTCGTTTCCGCGCGTAAACATAACGCACGGGGCGCCGTTGATGGGGTGTTACTTAAAAGCTGGGGACCTGGCATTTTGATTGGAGTCGTTGCCGGCACTCTGATCGCCGGCGCCGTGCAAGGTTCGGTGCTGACCACGGTGTTTGCAACGGTTGCATTGTTGGTTGCCATAAACATGGCCCGGCCTTCGGGGACCGCAGTGCTTTCAGCAAGGTTGCCCCAAGGCCTACTCCGACATTTAATCTCGACGATTGTCGGCGGCTTCTCGGCTATGATGGGCATTGGCGGAGGAACGCTTAGTGTGCCTATTCTTAGTGCGTTCAGTTATCCCATTAGGCGGGCGGTGGGGACTGCCGCGGCAATCGGTATTATCATTAGTATTCCGGCTGCGGCAGGTTTCATCTACGAGGGCCTCAATGCTGCTGGGCGTCCGCCCTTCAGTCTCGGCTATGTGAATTTGATTGGCTTCGCCTTAATCGCGCCAACCACCATGCTGATGGCACCGGTAGGCGTAAAGATTGCACATAGCATCAGCATGGTTCGTCTGCGTCAGGCATTCGCTTTGTTTTTATTTTTAACCTCACTCAGGATGTTTTACGGCCTTTTGTAGGCTAGGCGTTAGTACGGACCTTGCGGTGCAGCCGATGGTTACGCGGTGGGTTACTTTGGCCTTTCGCCCGCGGTTGTCGATGATCTCGACAAGGATGGTGCCATGGTCCGTTTCAGCGGCATTGGGCGTGGTCATTACCCCGCCAAATTTCATCAAAGGTGAGAATCCAGTTGCCGTCAACGACGTCTCTTCGGTGCCGCTGAACATCAAATTTTCGAGCGTAATTTGCACAGTATAGGGTGGATTGACCCAGTCTGACGCGATGATCGCGAGCGGTGCGCAGCCCGGTGATGCGATCTGCTCGGCGTAATCCACGTAAACGCCAATATCGCCTTCTACCAAATCAAAAGAAGCTCGGGCGAGAACGGAAGTCGCCTCTGGTTGGACGGCATCGGACGAAATTTCTTTTCTCATCGCCAATTTTAGATTATGTTCCCTCGCGAAACGGCGGCAGGAGCGCGGGGGACGTGCTCTGTCCGTCGATTTTATTGAAAACTGTTGTTGATTTCGTATTTGAGCGCAAAACCAATAGAGGAAAATATTGATATGCTAAAAGACAGAATAGGAATTATTTTGCTTGGTTTCTGCTTGGCCATTGCCATGGGCGCGGTGTTCTACAATTCGTTGATGAACTAGTTCGTATCCTTTCCCTAGATCCGGGGTCGTAGATGCCCGGCCAGGCATCAGAAAATACTTATCAGTCAGCAGAAATACTTCCGGCGGTCCGAAGGAAGAGTGTTAGGTAGAGAAATGCTGACGATTACATTCCTTACTTGGGCGCAAACGATTGCCGTTTAGCGCCCTTCTTGTTATTGTGAGGCCGTCCCCCGTTGGTAGCGTGGGTGCATCGTTAGGACCCAGGTGTTGCCGCGAACGGGGGCGTAACACAGGGTGTATAAAATGGATAAAGACCGTATTGGTATCATGGTCCTTGGCGTGTGCTTGGCGATATCTATGTCCATGATATTTCTTGCGCACTAACAAAACGAGCGTGAACCTAATTCGAGGCTGTTGAGTCAATGCGACAGCAGTGAACCCGGCTTATATAGGTTTAATTGCCTGGCTCGTTTCCGGGAATACAGCGGCTTACTTTCTGTTCCAGATAATCATTGGTTAATATCGACCTCCTTTTTGAGAAGCCGTATTTTACCCGCAACGCTCCAAATCCACCGCCGACTATCCCCGAAACGACGAAATCGCCTTTCTTTGGGACAGGCCCATTAAGACGAACTATGGTTGGTGTTAAAGGAACGAATGCGCACTGGAAAAATAGCGGGAGAGCAAAAATGGCCGACTGGAAAATTAGTGGCGAATATATGGAAAGTTGTAATTGCGACTACCTTTGTCCGTGTATTTACACAAACTCACTCGGTGAGACTACGAACGACAATTGTACGGCACTCCTGGTGTTTCGAGTGGATGACGGAAACTACGAAGGTGTCAATTTAGACGGCCTGTCGTTCGCCATGGTCATCAAGTCAGGCAAAGTCATGTCTGAAGGCAACTGGGCTTATGGGGTCATTGTTGACGAAGCCGGAGACGAAGCCCAACGTGCCGCATTGAGTGCCATTGCGAGCGGTGAGGCCGGCGGCGCACCGAGTATGATTCGCGATAATTTGGTGGACGATTTTCGCGGGGTAGAAGTAAAGGCGATCGATTTTGTAATGGACGGGTTAAAGCGTTCTGTGTCGATCCCCGGTGCTTTGGATTTTAGAATTGAAGGGGTTGCTTCGGCGCTCGATAATGGCGAACCGCTTTATGCCGACAATACGCCGCATCCGGCTAATTCCAGACTCGCTTTGGCGAGAACCCAAGAATCCCATGTTCATTGCCTCGGCATAGACTTAGACATGTCGGAGAAGGGAAATAATGGGCACTATGCTCCCTTCACCTGGGCAGCATAAGTTGGGTAGTGCAAATGGAGACACTATTCTCACGGGTACCAATTGTTAGGGCCAGAATTTATCCAGTGAAATAGTGATTTAGGACGGGTTTGATTACCAAGTACATGCATTTTAGAACTGAACTAGATTAGCGGGCTCGAAAGTTTTGTGCTAAGTTCCGCGCGGTGTGAGATCGTGCTTGGCTCCGGCCCCTAGTGACCAGCGATGCCGGGCAATTTGGTGGATCGGTTTGGGGGCATTACCAGCCAAATTACCGCCGCATACAGCAAAATTTTGCGTGACAGAAACCCTTTTGCTAATTTCCACGACCTAAAGATGCCGCGGGAACTGCGGTCGATGGTCCTTCGCCCCCGAAGAGTTTGAACGAAAACGGTTTTTTGTATGATTGAACCAGCCACAATGACGACCTACGGACTGCCGTCGCGACAGGGCATGTATGACCCGCGTAACGAGCATGATTCGTGCGGGATCGGTTTTGTGGTCAATATCAAGGGCCGAAAGAGCCACCAAATAATCACGCAAGGGATTGAAATTCTGGTCAATCTCACCCATCGGGGAGCGGTCGGGGCCGACCCGATGGCAGGCGATGGCGCGGGACTGCTTATACAAGTACCGGACGACTTTTTCAGGGCAGAATGCGCTCAGCAGGGAATCAAACTCCCGGCGCTGGATGAATATGGTGTTGGGGTGATTTTCCTACCCCAGGATCCAGATCATCGAGCCAAGTGCGAAATTATAACCGAACAAGTTGTGATTGATGAAGGTCAACAAGTATTGGGTTGGCGAGACGTTCCGGTGGATAGCAGCTGCCTTGGCGAAAGTGTCAAATCGACCGAGCCGGTGATACGGCAGATTTTTGTCGGGCGGGGCGAAGATTGTCCCGATGTTGATGCGTTTGAACGAAAACTGTTTGTCATTCGAAAACAAGTCACCCGGGCAGCTTACGTGTCGGGAGAGGATGCAAAGGGCTTTTACGTTCCGTCATTCTCGGCGCGAACCGTTCTATACAAAGGCATGCTCCTGGCCAATCAGGTAGACACCTATTATCACGACCTCGTCGACGAACGAATTGCCTCGGCCTTTGCGCTGGTTCACCAGCGTTTTTCAACAAATACTTTCCCGACTTGGAGCTTGGCGCAACCGTTTCGCATGATTTGCCACAATGGCGAAATTAATACAGTGCGGGGAAATATCAACTGGATGGCTGCCCGCCGCCATACCATGCGATCAGAATTGCTCGGCGACGATCTGGACAAGCTGTGGCCCTTGATACCGGAAGGCCAATCTGACTCTGCCTGCTTTGACAATGCCCTCGAATTATTGGTCGCCGGTGGATATTCGCTTGCTCACTCAATGATGATGTTGATCCCGGAAGCTTGGGCCGGCAATCCGTTGATGGACAAGGAAAGGCGTGGCTTTTACGAATTTCATGCGGCCTTGATGGAACCTTGGGATGGGCCGGCGGCAGTCGCGTTTACTGATGGCCGACAAATTGGTGCGACTCTCGATCGCAACGGACTCCGGCCCGCCCGTTACTTGATCACCGATGACGACACGGTTGTGATGGCATCCGAGATGGGCGTCCTCAGCATCCCGGAAGAAAAGATCGTCAAGAAATGGCGACTGCAACCGGGCAAAATGCTGCTGATCGACCTTGAGCAAGGGCGCATCATCGACGACGAGGAGATCAAGGCCGACCTTGCTGGAATGCGGCCTTATCAAGATGTCCTCGATCAAACCCAAATGTATGTGGAATCATTGCCGGCTGTGGGCGGAGCGCCCATGGCTCCGGATCCGGCCACATTGCTCGATCGGCAACAAGCCTTCGGCTACACCCAGGAGGATTTGAGCGCATTAATGGCTCCCATGGCGCTAACTGGTGCCGAAGCAATCGGGTCCATGGGCACGGACACACCCATCGCCGCTCTCTCGGCCCGCCCGCGCCTGATGCACACCTATTTCAAGCAACTTTTTGCCCAAGTCACCAATCCGCCGATTGACCCGATACGCGAAGAATTGGTGATGTCACTTGTGACCTTGATCGGGCCCCGGCCAAATTTATTTGATCTTGGCGCTGCCGGTACCCATAAACGTCTGGAAGCTCAGCAACCCATTCTAAGTAACCAGGACTTGGAAAAGATCCGGCACATAAATGATGCCGACAGCCATTTTAAGGCGGTTACGCTCGACACGACTTACTCGGCCGATTTAGGCGCGATTGGTATGCCCACGGCTTTGGAAAAATTGTGCAAGCACGCTGAGGAAGAAGTCAAAGCCGGCGACAACATCATTATTTTATCCGACCGCAAGGTAGATGTTGACCGGATTCCAATTCCCGCATTGTTGGCGACATCGGCGGTACATCATCACCTGATCCACTCCGGTCTTCGAACATCGGTTGGGCTGGTTGTTGAAACCGGTGAAGCATGGGAAGTGCAACAATTTTGCACTTTGGCAGGCTATGGAGCGGAAGCGATAAACCCCTATCTGGCGTTTGACACCTTGTCAGCCATGTTGCCGACATTGCCTGAGGAGATAAGTGGTGAAGAAGCGCGCTCACGTTACGTTAAGGCGATCGGTAAAGGCATATTGAAGGTAATGTCCAAAATGGGCATTTCCACGTATCAGTCCTATTGCGGTGCTCAAATATTTGATGCGGTGGGCTTGGAAACTAGTTTTGTTGAAAAGTATTTCACCGGCACATCGACCAAAATCGAAGGCGTCGGATTGGATGAGATTGCGACCGAAACCGTGGCCCGCCATCGCCAGGCCTACGGCGACGCACCCATCTACAAGAACGCCCTCGACGTTGGCGGTGAGTACACTTATCGGCTACGTGGTGAAGCGCACATCTGGACGCCAGACACTATTACAAAATTGCAGCATGCAGTCCGGGGAAACAACGTCGAAACTTACCGCGAATTTGCGGATGCCATCAACGATCAGAGCACACGCTTGATGACCCCACGCGGCTTGTTTGCAATCATCGACGCAAAAGAACCGGTGCCATTGGAGGAAGTCGAACCAGCGGCTGAGATCGTTAAGCGTTTTGCCACAGGCGCCATGTCGTTCGGCTCAATATCACGCGAAGCTCATACGACGTTGGCGATCGCCATGAATAAAATTGGCGGCAAGTCGAATACGGGCGAGGGCGGCGAAGAAACCGATAGGTTTACGCCTCTCCCCAATGGCGACTCCATGCGGTCGGCGATAAAGCAAGTTGCTTCGGGCCGGTTCGGGGTGACAATCGAATATTTAGTCAACGCCGACGATATTCAGATCAAGATGGCCCAAGGCGCTAAACCGGGCGAAGGGGGGCAATTACCGGGCCATAAAGTTGATCAAGTTATTGCCAAGGTACGCCATTCGACACCGGGCGTGGGTTTGATATCACCGCCGCCCCACCACGATATTTATTCGATTGAAGATCTGGCGCAGCTTATCTACGACCTCAAAAATGCCAATTCCCGCGCGCGGATCAGCGTTAAGTTGGTGTCCGAGATTGGCGTCGGGACCGTCGCCGCCGGGGTTTCTAAAGCCCGCGCCGACCACGTGACAATTGCGGGATTTGACGGTGGCACAGGCGCCAGTCCGCTCACCTCAATAAAGCATGCTGGATCACCCTGGGAAATTGGACTTGCGGAAACCCATCAGACTTTAGTCATGAATAAATTGCGCGGACGCATTGCAGTCCAAGTCGATGGCGGATTGCGCACGGGTCGCGATGTGGTAATCGGTGCTCTGCTGGGCGCTGACGAGTTTGGATTTTCGACGGCGCCTCTGATCGCGTCGGGCTGCATTATGATGCGCAAGTGTCACCTCAACACTTGCCCGGTAGGGATTGCCACACAAGACCCCGAATTGCGTAAACGATTTACCGGCCAGCCGGAACATGTGATCAATTACTTCTTCTTTGTGGCCGAGGAAGTACGCGAGCGGATGGCGCGCCTTGGTTACCGTACATTTAGTGAAATGATTGGGCGGTCCGATCGTTTGGACAAGGCCCGCGCGATCAGCCACTGGAAAGCCGATGGAATTAATTTTGCGCGCCTGTTTTTCCGGCCGAGCGTGGGCCCCGACGTTGCCGTCTTCAAATGCGAGCAACAAGATCACCAATTGGAAAACGTGCTAGACCGCCAGCTGATCGAATTGGCAAAGCCAGCGCTCGATGCGCAAAAACCTGTTCAAATTGAGTTGCCGATCACCAATGTCGATCGCGCCACCGGCGCCATGCTATCGGGTGAAGTGGCGCGGAAGTTCGGATTAGCCGGATTACCCGATGACACCATTCATATACGGCTCAAGGGAACTTCCGGCCAGAGTTTTGGCACTTTTTTGGCAAAGGGCGTAAGCCTCGAGCTGGAAGGTGAAGCCAATGATTATGTTGGCAAAGGGTTGAGCGGCGGTCGCATCGTGGTTTATCCGGCGCCAGAGAGCAAAATTGTGCCGGAAGAATGCATCATCGTTGGCAACACTGTCCTATATGGTGCGGTCGGCGGGGAATGTTATTTCCGCGGCATAGGGGGCGAGCGGTTCGCCGTCCGCAACTCTGGAGCACTTGCGGTGGTCGAAGGGTTGGGCGATCACGGATGTGAATATATGACCGGAGGTGTGGTTTTGGTGATTGGCCCGACAGGCCGAAATTTCGCCGCCGGGATGAGTGGCGGTATCGCCTATGTACTTGATAACGAAGGAGATTTTGAGCGCTGCTGCAATTTGTCCATGGTCGAGCTAGAGCCCGTGCTTGAAGGTGGTGGCGTAGGTCTCGATGGCCAGATTGATGTCATGGCGGATATGACGCGCGACGATGCTATACGCATTCAATATCTATTAAAGCGTCACGCCCAATACACCAATAGCGCTCGTGCGCGTGAAATTTTGGCAAATTGGCATGAGTATTTGCCGAAATTTATCAAAGTAATGCCGATTGATTACCGTCGGGCACTGGACGATATGAAGCAGACCCAAAGTGTCGAAAAAGCTGTGGCGGCAGGGGAGTAGGCAGTCACGTATGGGTAAGCCAACTGGATTTATGGAAATCGCGCGGCAGGATCGCACCTATGCACCCGTCGCCGAACGAATTCGCGAATTCAAAGAGTTTGTTGTTCCCCTGGACGACCGGGCCCTTGCCGCGCAGGGCGCCCGCTGCATGGATTGCGGTATCCCGTATTGTCACAACGGGTGTCCGGTGAACAATATTATTCCCGACTGGAACGACTTGGTCTATCGCGGCCAATGGCAGGATGCGATAGACGTTTTGCACTCGACCAATAATTTTCCCGAATTCACCGGGCGCATTTGTCCGGCACCCTGCGAAGCTGCGTGCACCCTGAACATTGATGACAATCCGGTGACCATCAAGACCATCGAATGTGCAATTGTAGACCGGGCATGGAAGGAAGGCTGGATTCAGCCGCAAATCCCCGAGCACAAAACCGGCCGCAAAGTTGCGGTTGTCGGGTCAGGTCCGGCGGGAATGGCCTGCGCACAGCAATTGGCGCGAGCCGGTCATGAAGTAACGGTGTTTGAGCGTAACAACAGCATGGGCGGATTACTGCGCTACGGCATTCCTGATTTTAAGATGGAGAAGCATCATATAGACAGGCGGGTGTCGCAAATGCAAGCCGAAGGCGTCTCGTTTCGTTCCAACACCGAAGTAGGCAGAGATATTGCCGCAAAGGATTTGGTGGACGAGTATGATGCGGTGGTATTGACCGGAGGATCGGAGAAGTCCCGTGACCTGCCGGTACCCGGAGGCGAACTAAAGGGCGTTCATTTTGCCATGGACTTCCTGCCCCAACAGAACCGGCGGGTTGCCAACGAACCCGCGGGCACCAATGAACCGATCTTGGCTACGGGTAAGCATGTGGTGGTGATTGGCGGCGGCGATACCGGCTCGGACTGCATCGGGACATCGATCCGTCAAGGGGCGGCGTCGGTCACACAAATCGAAATTATGCCGAAGCCACCTGAGAAAGAAGACAAAGGCAGTGTCTGGCCCCTGTGGCCCAATAAGTTGCGCACGTCATCGTCGCAGGATGAAGGGTGTACGCGGGACTGGAGCGTGGACACGCAAAAATTGACCGGAGAGAACGGCCAAGTGACGACCCTTCACGCCAATCGGGTTGATGAAAAATTTCAGGCTATTGCCGGAACTGAATTTGAAGTCAAAGCTGATCTGGTATTGCTCGCCATGGGGTTTGTCCACCCGATCCACGAGGGAATGCTGGAAGAATTGGGTGTTGATTTGGACCCGCGCGGCAATGTGGATGCCGATACCGAGCGTTATCAAACGTCGGTTGAGAAAGTTTTTACCGCCGGCGATATGCGGCGCGGCCAGTCATTGGTAGTCTGGGCAATCCGTGAAGGGCGCCAAGCCGCTCATGCCGTTGATGTATTCCTGATGGGTGAATCGACCCTTCCCCGGTAATTGATTAGCCGTGAAAATGACAAAAGCGCCCGATTAGGTTAAATTCACCCTGATATTTAGAGTTCTGGGAGGGGCCTATGGCTATGATCGACAAAGACGCATTCGTTGCATCGGTGAACAGCGATCCGGAATTCGCCCTGGCCAGCCGATTTCTAAACAGCACCATGAAATTGGATATGGGCGACGATCCAATTCTGCTGACCTTTCGCGACGGTAAACTTGCCAATTTAAGCGAAGCCACTTTGTTCGACAGTGCGGATGTCGGCATAAAGGGGAGTGCGGAAGACTGGCAGGAGTTTTTGCAACCCATCCCCAAACCGTTTTATCATGACATGTTTGCGGCGGTGGTGCGTGAGGGCTTCGAATGGTCGGGCGATGTTGTGACGATGTTTGCTTACTATAGCGCTTTCCGACGCATGTTTGACGTTATGCGCGAAAACGCGACGGTATAGAGAGGAGAGAAAAGCAATGGCTCGTTTCGATACGGCGGTCGGTAAATACGTTTATGTCACCGTGGATGATCAGGAATACCGAGTGTATTTCGAGGAAAGCGGCAGCGGCACGCCGCTCTTGTTGCAGCACACGGCAGGTTCGGATGCGCGCGAATGGCGACATCTTCTCGAAAATCCGGACATCACCGACAACTATCGAGTCATTGCTTACGATCTACCTTGCCATGGTAAGTCGCTGCCGCCACTCGGAAAAGAATACTGGAAAGAAGAGTATCAATTGACCCGGGATTTCTTTTTGAAATTTATCCTGGCGCTCAAAAGCGAGCTTGAACTTGAAAAGCCGGTGTTTATGGGGTGCTCCATGGGCGGGCAGGTCTGTATCGATTTGGCAGTTGAGCATGCAGAAGAATTCAAGGCAATGATCGCGGTTGAAGCGTCGATCAGTAGCCACGGATTTTACATCGATGTGTTCCACCATCCCCGCATCAGCAATGAATCCAAACCTGCCGCAATGTATGGCCTATGTTCGCCGACTAGCCCCGAAAAATACGTGCGCGAGACCGTCTGGACCTACAGCCAAGGGGCGCCCGTCGTGTTTAAGGGCGACCTTTACTATTACTCGGTTGAATACGATGTGGCAGCAACGGCTCACCAAATCGACACGGCGATAACGCCGCTCTATATGTTGACCGGTGAGTACGATTGGGCGACGAGGCCGGCTGACACGGAGGAGTTGGCGGCGCTTATTCCGGGCGCCAAATATACACTCATGAAAGACATCGGGCACTTTGGCATGATGGAAAATCCGGACGTGTTCATGGATTATGTATTGTTGGTTTTGAACGAAATTGCCGGCGTTCCTCTGCCGCTTCAGGAAGCAGGCGAATAGCTCCGGCTGGAGTTGCCTGCCATGGATGATCTGAAAGCAAGGTCGAGGCTCGTCCCCAAGAGCAACCGGTTCGAAGATTTTGACATCGGGCGCACCTTCGAACACCATTGGGAACGGACAATTAACGAGGGTGACAACGCACTCTTCACCGCTCTGGCGCTCAGTTATATCCCACTCTATTTTAACGTGGAATATGCGCGTTCGTTCGGCCATGACAGAAATTCGCCGACCCGCGCAAATTGAGTGACGCTTTTGCCGAAGCCGAAGAACAAGGCCTTGCGTCGGTCAACATGGATAGGGTGATGGTCGATGTGGCGTCCATTCGCATCTTGCGGGGTCTCATTGAAAAAGCCGATCGTATGGGTATTTAGAGGAGTAAAGTGCGTGGTTAATATCGAATTTTTTTACGACTGCTCAAGCCCGTGGACCTACCTCGGCTTCGACAGCATCCTAAAGCTTCAAGAAGATGTCGGTTTCAACATTAAGTGGAAGCCGTTTTTGGTCGGCGGCGTATTTAACACGGTCAATCCGAGCGTTCAGCACAGCCGCGACTATCCGGTACCGGCCAAGGCGACTTATTTGCATAAAGATTTGGCCGACTGGGTGCGCCACCAGGAGCTCGACATCAAGTGGCCGATGACGGTGTTTCCGGTGAACAGCGTGAAAGCCATGCGCGGCTGCTTTGTTGCCGAAGAGCACAATAAGATCGTGCCTTACAGCATGGCCGTGTTCGATACCTATTGGGGCCAGGATCAGGATATTTCGCAGGAACATGTAATGCGCGAAATATGTGCCCAAGTGGGCTTGGACGCGGATGAGCTTTTGGAAAAAGTCGCCAATCCCGTTTACAAAGACCGCCTCAAAGCCAACACGCAAGAACTCGTGGATAGGGGCGGCTTTGGCACCCCAACCATATTCGTCAACGGCGAAGATATGTACTTTGGCAACGACCGCATGGAGCTTATTCTGGCGGCGATTGAGCGCGCAAGCTGAGATCTCCCGCCAATGAGCGTAAATGTACATATGATCGAGATGACACCTGCTGAGAAAGCGCGGGCATTTGATGTTGCGCGTGATCTGGCCCATGAGTTCCGGGCGAACGGACCGGATCATGATCGCGACAACAGCTTTCCGTTCGCGTTGGTTGCGCAATTTCGCGACAGTGGATTGGCGGCACTCAATATTCCCAAGCGTTTCGGTGGCTGGGGCGGTGACGTCATGACCACTGGCAAATGCGTCGAAATATTGGCTGAAGGTGACCCCGCCTGTGCACTCGCGGTCAACATGCACCTGGGGGTGGTCGGGTTTTTTCGCGGCATGTGGAGTGAAGAAATTCAACAACGCTATTTTCCGGGTGTGGCCGAACACGGACATTTATTTGATGGGGCTTACAGTGAAACCCGCGCCGGGGTCACGGGTCTCGCGGACACTATTGCTGTTCCTGTAAATGGCGGTTATCGGGTCAGCGGCCGCAAGAGCTGGGCGACGCTATCGCCGGCGGCCGATTTTCATACCTTCAACGCAACCATCACCGACCCTGACGGCACTTTGCCTGAAAACAATGATACGAGGGTTGCGCGCGAGACCATGTTCCTGTGCCCGTCTGATGCTGAAGGCGTCAGCATCGAAAAAACCTGGGACGCGCTGGGCATGCGCGCGACTGGCACGGAGACAGTCGTGTTTGACAACATGTTTGTGCCCGAAATGGATTTAGTTGCCCGCAATTTTCGCTCCGGCTTGTTCGCGAACTTGGAGTGGCAAACATTGAGCTTTGCCTCGATTTATCTGGGGCTTGCCCGGCGGGCATGCGCTGAAACTTTGTCTATTGTGCGCGATAAACGCTTAGGGCCGGTACTTGGCGCAAATGACGTCCGCCTCCGTGATCAGCAAACGGTGCAAACGGGTTTGGGCGAAATGCAGGTGTGGATC
>JAPYRI010000029.1 GCA_029941135.1 Alphaproteobacteria bacterium
CATCGTGCAATACGGCCCGGCAAGAACACGTGTAAGGTCAATTACGGTCACTCCATCGAGGGGGCCCGTCCGCTTATTTTCAGTCATTTGATGTTGCTGCTCCGATTGCGCGTGCGGCGAAAGAACCTATCACCCCCCCCCCCCGTTTTCAAATCGACCCTCATAAAAGAGCACACAACAGTTTGTGACTTGCATTCTAAGACAAATAAATGCTCCCTATAGGGGTCTGGGCTGCCATCCCGGACCGTGAAACGTCGGGCCAGGAAACCTTCCGCCGAGAATATACGAAAAATCTACAAGGAGCCGTCGTCTGCAACACGATGGCCCTGGGAAGTGATCTGTGCGGAACTCTGATACACCGATTGTCAAAGACTTGGTATTGCTAGGCGGCGGGCACAGTCATGTGTCAGTCATGAAACGCTTTGGCATGAAGCCGATGCCGGGTGTGCGCGTCACCGTTATATCCCGCGATGTGCATGCACCCTACTCGGGCATGCTTCCGGGTCTCATATCCGGACACTATTCATTCGACGATGTTCACATTGATTTGAGACGATTGGCGCAGTTTGCCAAGGCGCGCTTTTACCACAATACGGTGACCGGCATTGATCTTGAAAACAAGCAAGTTCTGTGCGCGAACCGCCCGCCTGTGCCTTACGACGTGTTGTCGATCAATACGGGCGCCACGCCGCGCATGCACGACGTACCCGGTTCCGAACAATCCACCGTTCCGGTCAAGCCGATCGATCGGTTCGCCGCAGCCTGGCAACTTCTTCATGACCGAGTAATCGCCGGAGAAGGGCAGATAAAAATTGGTGTTGTTGGCGGCGGCGCGGGCGGCGTCGAGATTTTACTCGCCATGCGCCATAGTCTGTACGAGGACATGCGCTTGTTGGGTCGCGACCCGGAATGTCTTACTTTTTTCCTGATCACCCAAACATCTGAAATTCTGCCGAGCCATAACCCTAAAGTGCGTAATAAATTTCGCCGTGCCATGGAAGAAGGTGGGGTTCACATTCTGACCGGCGAAACCGTTGTGCGGGTTGACGATCGCAAGCTAATTACCGATTGCGGCACAGAAATAACGCTTGATGAAATCTTGTGGGTGATCACGGCAGGCGCGGCCGAGTGGCCAGGCCGTTCGGGCCTCGCCATCGACAAGGATGGATTTATTCGAGTGCATGACACCTTGCAATCCGTGTCCCATCCGGACGTATTTGCGGCGGGGGATATCGCATCCGTTGACAACCACCCTCGCCCCAAGTCGGGGGTGTTCGCCGTCCGCCAAGGACGGCCGCTAAGCAACAATTTGCGCCGCGCACTGGTCAGCAAAAAGTTGAAGCCGTTCAAGCCCCAGCGCAAATTTCTCAGCTTGGTCACCACTGGAAACCAATACGCCATTGCGTCTTGGGGAAACTGGGCACTCGAAGGCGCACATATCTGGCGCTGGAAAGATTGGATCGACCGGCGATTTATAGATAAATTTACCAAACTGCCGGAAATGGCCGACGAAAAAGGCATATCGATCTCAACTGGCCTTGCCTGCCCGGCGGTAATTGCGGAACTCTCCAATGCCGCCATGCGGTGTGGTGGCTGCGGTGCAAAAGTGGGGGCTGACGTATTACACGATGCGTTGCGGCAACTTACACCCCATCCGCGCGATGATGTTCTCGTGGGCCTCGGCGATCCTGACGACGCAGCAATTGTGGAGGTGCCGCCCGGCAAAGTAATGGTTCATTCCGTCGACGGATTCCGCGCCTTCGTTGATGACCCTTATCTGTTTGGCAAAATTACCGCTAATCATTGTTTGGGTGACATTTACGCAATGGGTGCCGAACCCCAAACCGCACTTGCGCTAGCTACTTTACCATTCGGCATCGACAACAAAGTGCGCGACGATCTGGTTCAGATGCTTTCCGGCGCTCTTGAAGTTTTGGGTAAGGCGGGCGCTTCACTGGTCGGTGGCCATACCGCTGAAGGCTCTGAACTCGCGCTCGGTTTTGCGGTGAACGGCCTCGCTGACCGGGCGCAAGTTTTGCGTAAACGCGGTGCTAAATCAGGCGAACGCCTTATTCTCACCAAGCCGCTCGGCACCGGCACCTTATTGGCCGCCAACATGCGGGGCAAAGCGCCCGGCCATTGGATTGACTTGGTGCTTTCGTCTATGGCGCAATCAAATCAACAGGCTGCAGTTGTCCTGCGCGCCCATGGTGCCACGGCGGCCACAGACGTAACCGGGTTTGGACTTGCCGGACACTTGATTGAGATGTTGTCTCCCTCCGGCATGACAGCCGAAGTCAACCTCAATGCCTTGCCCGTATTTGACGGCGCCCAAGAAACCAGTGCCGTAGGCTTGCTCAGCAGTTTGCATTCCAAAAACCAGAACATCATGTTCTCCGTAAAGACTTGCGACACCACCTCTGATCACCCGAAGTTACCGCTTCTATTCGATCCCCAAACCGCCGGCGGCTTGCTTGCAAGTGTGCCCGCCGAGCATGCCGATACTTGCTTGGAGAAACTTCGCGCTGCCGGTTACGATGCGGCCGCGATTATAGGCTCAATCATACCAATGGCGCATGATGGCTATTCATTGCATCTCCAATCTGGCGACTAACCAACGGCTTGCTCTTTGTGATACCTCGGCCTAGGGTTTTTTGACGGGGATCCCTCGACACCAATTTGTTCAACATATTAATTGGGGGAAGAGGTGGGAATCGAACCCACCAGGCACGTCTACACGCCCCTCACTGGATTTGAAGTCCAGGCGCCCCACCAGGAGACGATACTCTTCCACGGACGAGGATATCAGATCGTGGCGCGGGGCCCAAGTTCGGCGCTTAACTTTCGGAGGGCCCGAAAACCTCGGACGCCGGTTTACGGATGCGGCGGTTGTTGCCGGTGCGGTGCGTAAGGCCGGTGCGGTCAAAATACTCAAGCACGTCAATGGCAATATTGCGGCCAATCGCAGAGCGATCACGAAAGTTAGCCACTGTAAACACGCCCTCGGGTGCACCCGTCGCCACTTCCTCGGCCATTAAAGCCAATTCGCGCACGACTTCGGGCAAGAAAAAACGATTATCCGTCACTTTCACAACGAAGCCTTTTTGCGCCGCGCGCTTCAGAAACACGGCCAATTCACCGTGATCGATGCCGAGCGCTTCGGCGAGGGAACGCACAACCGGCGGCTTGAAACCGTTCTCGTCCAACAAATCTTTCACCCTGCGCAGGAGGGCAATTTCGGCTTCGTCGCGCTGCGGAATATGGTCGGGCAGATGAAGAACAACGCCATCCCGCACCAGTTCGTTCGCCTGCAGGAGGGCCGATATTGCCGTGCTAAACACCCAGGGCGACACTTTTTCCGGCAATCCCCTCCGCAGTTGTTGCTCATTCGGCCCCAAACTTTCGGGTTTATCCCGGTGCCAATTGCGCACCGTATCGACAATCTGTGACCGTAAATCTTCCCAGCGGACGCCACGAAGACCAATCGGGCCGGATGAACTTTCGATGACCACCATGGGCACCTGTTCGAACAACGCCGAGGTTTCATTGGGGGTCAGGTTCCACGCCCGGGCAAACTGTCCGAGATCAATACCGTCAGGAGCATTCAACAACAAATCCCTAAGCGCCGATGCCGGATCTTCACGCTCCATCGCGGTCAATGTCGCCAGCCGGTCAGGTCGCGCACGCCCCCGCCGCGGCGAATACGGATCAATCACCTCTCCGCCGGCCACCGTGCGCCGCGCCGACTGATCCCGCAAGATCAACCGATCTCCCCTGGCCGCGCCAATCTCGTCATCCAGCACGATTTGCACCAGAGCCGTTTCACCGGGCTTGATGGAGCGTCCATCCAAAACCGCCACCCGGGCTGACCCATGCGCCGCACCCAAATGCACATGCACGGGGGTCCAGTGCTTGAAAGCATTGGGTTCGGTCGCGACCACGCGTATGCGCGCGTCCAACCGATCGACCGGACCATGGGCTGCGGGCGCAACCAACCAATCGCCACGACTGATTTCGGCATTGCGCAGGCCACTGCCGGTGATGTTGATCGCGCACCGCTCTCCCGCCCGCGCCAGTTTAGCTTCCTGATTGAGGGCATGAATACCGCGCACCCGCACCTCAACTCCCTTGGGTGACAGGATAAGATTATCGCCGAGCGCGGCCTCGCCCGAAAACACGGTGCCGGTCACCACGCGCCCGATGCCGTCCAAAACAAAACTGCGATCGATGGCCAGCCGGAAATTGCCGCCAAGGGACCTGCCGCCAACCTCAACCGCGGCCTCGCGCAAGGCGTCGCGTAACTGTGGGATTCCCTCCCCGGTTTGACCCGATACCGGATATACGGGCGATCCTTCAAGGCTTGTGCCCGCGAGCAATGCCTCTATCTGCAGTGCGACTTCGCTAACCCGGTCCGGTGTCACCCGGTCGATTTTGGTCAAAGCCACCCGGCCATTTGACACTCCGAGAAGATCAAGGATTGCCAGGTGCTCTTCAGTTTGAGGCATGGGCCCATCATCCGCCGCGACAACCAGCAAGGCGAGATCGATCCCGGCAACTCCCGACAGCATGTTGCGGATAAAGCGCTCATGGCCTGGCACATCGATAAACCCAACCACCTGATCGCCGCCCAAATCGTGATAGGCAAAACCCAACTGAATAGACAATCCGCGGGCTTTTTCTTCCGGCAGGCGATCGGTGTCCACGCCGGTGAGCGCCTTTATGAGCACTGTTTTTCCATGGTCTACGTGCCCCGCCGTTGCAACGATCATGGGCGCGTCACCTCCGGCAAAGCGAGCAATTGATCGACAAACGTCTTTTCGTCATCAAGGCAGCGTAAATCGAGCATAAACGCGCCCCCCTCGATGCGTCCGATCACGGGGACCGGCAAGGATCGAAACCCGGCCGCAAGTCGGCGCAACGCCGCGCCGACTTTACGCTTGGAGCCGGGCGGTGTGATCCGAATTGCCGCGCTGGGCAGCAAGTCAGCAGGCAGCGCGCCGCTGCCAATTTGGCTGTGCGTAGAGACCACGTCGATTTGGGCACCGTCGCCCAACACGGCTGAAACACGGGGTGCGATCCGCTGAGCAACCTGATCGATTTCGACAGCCGAGCGTGCGAGTAATCCGAGGGCCGGCACCCGTTCAGCCAGCCGATCCGGGTCGCTGTATAAGCGCAATATCACCGACAATGCCGCAATGGTCATTTTATCGACCCGCAGTGCCCGCTTCATCGGGTTGCGTTTAATTTTAGCAACCACTTCCGCTCGTCCGGCAATGATGCCCGCTTGCGGGCCGCCCAGTAGTTTGTCGCCGCTGAATGTGACCAGATCAGCGCCATTGGCCAAAGTTTCGGCCGCCGTCGGTTCATGGGGCAATCCAAAGCGCGTAAGGTCAACCAGTGTCCCAGCGCCGAGATCAACAACGAACGGAATATTGTGCGCATGTGCCAGCGCCGCCAGTTCCGGCTCGGCAACCTCTGCCGTAAAGCCTCTGATTTCATAGTTGCTGGTGTGAATTTTCATCAGCATCCGGGTACGCGGCCCAATCGCATTTTCAAAGTCCGTCAAGTGAGTACGATTGGTTGTGCCCACTTCGACCAACTTTGCGCCTGCGCGCGCAATCACATCCGGAATGCGGAACGACCCGCCAATTTCGACCAATTCGCCGCGCGACACCGGCACTTCTTTGCCCCGTGCAAGACTATTTATGGTGAGCAGGACTGCCGCCGCATTGTTATTGACGACAGTCGCTGCTTCGGCGCCAGTCAGCCGGCAAATCCACTCTTCCAGGTGAATGTCCCGGTCACCTCTCTTGCCGGTATCCAAGTCATATTCCAAATTACTCGCACCGGACGCTACCGCGGCTATGGCATCAATTGCTTCTTGGGGCAGAGGGGCGCGGCCCAAATTTGTATGCAATACCGTGCCGGTCAAATTAAACACCGGGCGCAGAGAGGGTGATATCAAGAGGTCAACACGCGTTTCTATTCTCGCGATTATCTCTTCGTCTGATACAGCATCGATGCTCTCTTTATCCGCTAGTTGTGCCCTTATTTCCGCCGTGATCAGACGCACAGCGTTGGTCACCAGCTCGCGGCCGAACCGGTCAAGCAGTGGCCGGAGCCCATCCAGTCGCAGTAGTTTGTCCACCGACGGGACCCCGGCCCGGGACTGGTCCACAGGAATATCCATGATTTGTTCCGTCCTTTCTCACGGAAAGGTTTTAGGGTTAGAGCCCGTAAGGCTAGGCGACCGGTGAATTTCCGTCAACGGCGTCGGCGCCCAATCTGCCCCTCGGATTGAAGTTTACACCACTCACTTGAGAAAGCTATTTTGCCAAACCACACTTTCCGAAGATAAACGAGCCTTCAATGTTCAATACCGAGCCACTTCTGAGTACCGTCCTAAAGCAGGATAGCGTTGCCGTCGTCATTGGACTATCCGGTGTGACGATACTCGCATGGCTATATCTGTTTCAAATGGCCGGCACCATGGGCGGCATGCGAGCAACCTCACCTATGGTCATGACATCCACTCCCGCGCCGTGGTCAATGGCCGATGCCCGTATTATGTTTGCCATGTGGTGGATCATGATGGTCGGCATGATGCTACCCAGTGCCGCACCCATGATCCTTACCTTTGCGACGATCAACCGAAAGAAGCGCGAACGCAGTCAACCCTATGTTCCTACAACAATATTCGCACTGGGGTACTTGACGGCTTGGGGCGCTTTCAGTGTTTTTGCAACGGCCGCCCAGTGGGGGCTACAGCAGGCGGCTTTGCTGTCCCCCATGCTCATTGCCAACAATGTTTATCTAGCGGGGGCTTTATTCGTTTGTGCCGGGCTCTACCAATGGACGCCACTTAAGCACCTGTGCCTCAAAAATTGCCGGTCGCCTCTAAACTACATTATCAACAGCTGGCGCAATGGGCGGCGTGGCGCGTTTGTAATGGGTTGGCAGCACGGACTTTATTGTTTGGGGTGTTGCTGGCTGGTGATGGGCTTGTTGTTTGCGATTGGCATCATGAATTTGGTGTGGGTTGCAACCATTGCCACATTTGTGTTTTTGGAAAAATTATTTCCTCGAGGCGAGGTGATCGCACGAATAAGTGGTGTCTTGATGACTGCGTTTGGTGCTTATTTGGTAGTTACAGGCTAAAGGGCCTCTTCTTAGAAAAATTACAACCAGAGCAGCAGACATAGTCATTTCTTTGTGAGTATCTAATAAACCTGTGCTACAGCCAAAAATATATGCCGCAACGAATCGCTATGCCTATCTCGGGAGTCCGATGGGCGATATTCTGGTGGCTGGTACGGAATGCAGTTTGAGCCTGGTCGCCTTGCCCATCGGGGCGGAAAAGCAAAAACCCAAGCCGGGCTGGATTCGTGATCCGAAAGCATTTGGAGCTGTGGGTCAGCAGCTGTCAGAGTATTTTAAAGGGCGCCGGAAGACTTTTGATCTTCCTTTGGTGGTTGAAGGCACGGCCTTTCAAAAAACAGTGTGGCAGGCATTGCAAGATATTAGATATGGAGAAACTGTTTCGTATTTCGAACTCGCTTGCCGGGTAAGCCGGCCCACTGCAAGTCGCGCTGTGGGCTCAGCAAACGCGCGTAATCCGCTCCCAATCATCGTCCCCTGCCATCGGGTTGTCGGCAAAAGGGGGGCACTCACCGGATATTCAGGCGGTTTGCGGTGGAAGGAAAGCTTGTTGCGATTAGAGGGTGCTCTTCCTCCCGGTTTGGACTCCAATATCGAAGACGAGCGGCAATCCAAGATTTAATCGCTCAGACTGATGATCTCATGTTCCTCGCTCATCCATAAGGGCGAGCGCGGTAAATCGATAAACTTAGCCTCGTCTTCCAGGAGAATTTGCAAGGCTTCCTGGCCGGCCGGGTCGGCTACCACTTCCATTATGTCTTCCTTACTTTTCCACCACAGTTCGGCCACGCCATCGTAGGCTTCAGCCCCACCCCTTGATTTTGACAATGGCCCGTTCAATTCATCATCGTCGATGCCATGGGTCTGGACGTAGCGCTGAATACGCAAAACGTCTTTATGGCTACGGACGAGTGGACCATGCTGTTTGAGCCAATAGTCGCTGAATTCGGCATGGGACAGGTTCGGCAAGCGATGAAGGCAAAAAGATAGTTTGATCATGATGTTCCCTGTTCGAATACGGTAGTGATCAGGCTGTGCTGTTTTGAAATACTTTACGTAACTCGGTTTTCAGAACCTTGCCGTAGTTGTTCTTCGGCAAGCTGTCGACAATGCGGTAGCGTTTTGGCCGTTTGAAACGGGCGATATTGTCCAGGCAAAGGGCATCAAGCTCTTTTTCGCTGACTGTATCCCCTGGCGCCGGCACGATAAACGCGACCACTTCTTCGCCCCAATCTTGGTGCGGCGCTCCCACCACCGAAACTTCCTGCACCGACGGATGTTGAAGCAGAATTTCTTCGATCTCGCGCGGGTAGATGTTGCTGCCGCCGCTGATGATCATGTCCTTCGAGCGATCTTTCAAGGTGAGAAATCCCTCCGCATCCATGGCACCCATGTCGCCGGTCCACAGCCAATCGTCACGCAATGCATGGGCTGTGTTTTCCGCATCTTCCCAATAGCCGAGCATGACCACGTCGCCACGCACCACAACCTCGCCAACCTCGCCGTGGGGCAAATCAATGCCATCCTCACTCACCACTCGAACTTCTACATCCGTACGCGGAAATCCGACCGATGCAAGTATCTCCGAGCGGCGCGGGAAATCCGGGCTGGCGTGAATGGCTTGGGAGACAAAGGAAATGGTCATCGGGCTCTCGCCCTGACCAAACAATTGAACAAAGCGGGGCCCCGCGATATCCATTGCATGCTCCAAGTCCGCCAAATACATTGGCGCACCGCCGTAGACGATGTGATTGAGGTTGTCCAAATTGCGCGCCCCCTTGACTTCGCCTTCCATCATCCGCGTAACCATGGTGGGAGCGGCAAAGAAGCTAACCCGCTGGTGTTTTTCAACTAATTTCCACATCTCGGCAGGGTCAAATTGATCGGCCTTGAGAATAACGTTGTTGCCGCCCTTGGCAACGAAGGGCAGCCCGCAAAAACCTGAGCCATGGGACATGGGAGCCCCGTGAAGAACAGTGTCGCCCGGCTGAACATCGCCCACATCGGCATAGTAACTGAGTGTCGCCATTAACAAATTGCGATGGCTGAGGGTCGCACCCTTGGGCCGTCCGGTGGTGCCGCTGGTATAAAACAACCAAGCTGGGTCTTCCGGCCGCCGATGGATGAGGGCGGTTTCGGGCCCGCTCGCGAGGGTTTGATATTCTGTGGTTCCGGTTTCGACAATCACTTCCACGCTCGGCGTATCAGCGCTCACTACGCGCAGACTTTCAGCGATCTTCGGGCTGGCGAAACATAAGCGCGTGCCGGAATTGTCGAGGATATAGGTAAACTCGCGTGGGTGAAGTTTCGCATTAATAGGCACGGCCACGAGCCCCGCCCACCAAATCCCATACAGCGTTTCGTATATCTCGGGCCGGTTGGACATAGCGATGGCAACTCGGTCACCAGCCTGCAATCCATATTGACCTTGCAATCCGGCCGCAATGGCCGCGGCCCGCGAGGCAAACTGCTTAAAAGTAGCAGCGACCGTGTCGTGCACGGTCAATGCCGCACGATCACCATGTTGAATAGCTGATTTTTGCAACAACGCCGCAAAGTTCACCGCGGCCCCTCCCCTGTAACGTGAATGCTACGAGTTTACGTATCGATCCGTTGTCTGCCTCCCAATGTCAGGCGTAGCGCCCAATTTTTTGTAGAACCTCGACTTTGTAGCCATCTGGATCTTGAACGAAGAAAAACCGCGCGAGTAATACGCCATCCCGATGAAATTCCTTAATATCCAACGGATTGAGCTTAAGTCCCGCCATGCGCTCTCGTTCACCATCCAGGTCGTCAACCGCCACCGCCACGTGTCCATAGCCGGTTCCGTGGGTGTATTCGTCGGTGCCGACATTGTAGGTCAGCTCAATTTCGAAATCGGATTCCTCGTTTTTTAAGTAGATGATGGAAAAATCATCAAAGTCAAAACGATCCGACACGTTGAGACCAAACGCCTTGTTGTAAAATTCTATTGACCTATCCGGATCGCCCACCCGGATCATGGTGTGAATTGCCTTGGCCATAGTCTCCCCTTCGAATTTATTTGAACTGCACAATTTCCGACCTTAATTCTCTTTAAGGCCTCCGCCCTCTCCGAACACCTGGTCGAGTGCGTCTTCCCGCATGGCGGTCCGGCGATCGGCTGAGACGCCTTCAAACACCCGTTCCTCCGTGTAACGCTGAACTTTCATGGCCATTTCAATCAGTTGCTGGCGATCGGGACCATATTTGCTGTCGCGGTTTCAGAAGCAGCTCTGCGGTCTCTATATTCTGACCACGAATATTGCGCAGGCGTTGCTGTTCGGCCTTCTGCTTGTCCGTTTTTACACGTTGATATTCAGTGCGGCCATGCTCGCCCAACACCATACTCAGCAGATATTCGGTAAATTTATTCATGTGGCATTCGTGCTTCGGTCCGGCGGATTTTCATGTTTCCAATGGTCGATGGGGTTCGCGTATTTCCATCGTTTCGCATAAGCGCCCATGGTTTCGAAAACAACACCCTCCTGCACTTTAAAGTATTCGATCAATCGCTCCAGCATCAACATGCGGTGTCCGCGACCGATGACCTGCGGATGCATTGTCAAATCGTATACTCCGCCTGGGCAGTTGGCGTGAGCATAGTCGAAATCACCGCGCCATATTTCTTCGACCGCCGAAGGTGCTGACAGTCCAGTATTGCCGCCTAAGATAAATTCAAATGGCGGAAAATCATCCAAACCCCAGGTAGCGGGTATTTCGACAATATCGACAGTGTCGCCAAATTTGTAAGGCCCGTCTAGTGACCAGGTATCGCCGGTTCGCAGGTAGTAGGGGTAGAAATCGTTGGCCATACCGCTGGAGTCATACAGAAATCCATGCTCGGCCAGCAAATTTACCGTGTTCGGACTAAAATCCCAGGCCGGTGACCGGTAACCCACCGGACGAACCCCCGCCGCTTTATGAAGCGCATCAAAACCGCGCTCCAAGTTGAGCCGCTCTCCGGCTTCATTAAAATCTGCGGGATTTTCATGAACCCAACCGTGATGCCCCAGTTCATGGCCTTCGTCGGCAATTTTCTTGACCAAATCGGGAAAGGCGAGAGCCGTATGTCCGGGCACGAAAAAAGTGGCCAGTACATTATGACGGCGGGTAAGTTCGAGGATGCGGGGGAGAGCCGTCGCACCGAACTCCCCCCGGGAAATCATGCTGGGGTTATTTGATTTCATCGAACCCACCCACACGGACATGGCGTCGAAATCAAACGTCAAGCAACAAGAGAGCCGCGGTGCTACTGTCATACTGGTCTCCCTCCAATGTATCCGTTCAAGTTAACCTGCTCACCGACACCAGCCTAAAACGAAAACGGTCAGCGCGCCAATGGCGTTGCCGACCGTTTGTCTTATTCGTTTGGGCGGACTAAAAGTTAGCCGCGCTCCGCCTCTTTTTTGGCAACGGCACCATATTCCATCGTACAGGTAAACAAATGACGGTACATGTTGCCTTTCTCATCGGCCAATTCGACCCGGCCTTGAATGGTCCGGTTGGCGTCGTTGCCAGGCGCCTTAACATCCGGCAGGAAATCGGTTTTCTCCGGAAACGGCGTTAAGGTCATAATCGCTTCGACGCAGCTCGCCTTATCGGCATCGATACTTACCTGCGTGGTCGGCGCATTTTCCCCAAAATACTCTTGGTCGTAAACAAACCAACCGACTCCCACAACAAGGGTCAGCCCAATGACATACGCAATTTTCTTGTTTCTTTCGTCCGCCGCCTTGTGGGCTGCTCTTTCGTCTTCTTCGTTGGTCATAGCTCCTCACAAACAGTTTTTATCCAAGGTGACAAAGGCTGGCGCACCCCCCCTGATACTGCTGCCAGGTTATCCCTGCAGCCCGTGTTCCCATTTTTATTGAATGGTCCCCGGTTCGTCGTCCAGCCTAGAGCTTACCGATCGTTAAGCAAGCTCGCTTCGACGGAGGTTATGACAATGACCCCACGCCAATTCAAGCTTTATTTGGGCCTCCCCTGCCCACTTGGCTGCAAGGTTAACCGATGTTAATCTATTTTTATTGCGGCAATCCCCGTACGAGGAAACACGAACGTGGCAGCAGGCAACACTTTTTATGGATTTGTTCTAGGTATATTGATTATTGGAGGCGGTCTTAGCCAATCCCGTGCGCAATCTCTTGATGGATCGGCCCTCGCCGAAATTTCAGGTTCGGTCGCCGGTAACACTGCCAGTGCCTCCGGTACATTGAGCGCACAAATACTATAGAGGGTGGCTTCGAAAGCGCTTTAGGCGCTTCGGGGGTTATGTTCATCCAACAAAACAACGGCAGTAATAATGCGATCAGTGCCGCAGTTTCGGTCTCCGGAAACGGCGGATTTGGGGCCCAAAACATATTGCCGTAAGTACGCTCAGACACAATAAAAAGGGGGCCGTAGCCCCCTTTTTATTGTCTCAGAATCTGGCGACTACATGCCGTCGAACACCTCGGCCCAGTCGTCGACCGCATCTTCGTGGTCTTGCACAATCTGGACCGTCAATTGGCTGTACCCGCCGTCGCGGACCGCCGCCACTTTGTCACGAATTTGCGACTTGGTCCCGGTGAACGTCATGCCTTGGATGTGGTCCCCGGTGATCAGATCTTTTTCGTCGTCGCGCAAATAGATCAAATGACCGGCGTGCAAATTTAAATATTTGGCATCTGCGGGCTCATAGTTCGCGTATAGTTTCTTGAATTCGTCCAATGTTCCTTGAAGCGCAGGATCGAGCGGAAACAGACTGCCGCGCTCCTCCATCTCGACAAAATTGTGGAAGGCGACCGCGCACAAAGGCCCGGCTTGCGCCTTAGCCCGATCGCTGTCGAAAGCCTCGCCGTCGTCCAAAACACAGCCAAGCGCAAACGCCGTACTGTATAAATTATCCGTGTTGCCCGCGCCCGACCACGCACTTTGCATATCTTGAAGGTCGGCATTAGCCGCGTCTACATCACCGATAAAATTGGCCCAGCCGGCGCTCAACCGCGCGCAAACCTGTCGCGCTTTGGGGCCCATCGCAGACATATGCAAATCGATCTTATCCTTGGTGTTTATGAGACCGGCCTCGGGGTTGAGTAGACGTATTTTGCGGGCTTGACCTTCTACTGTGGTCTCGACCGTATCTCCTGCCAGCAGCCCATAAACTTCATGCACATAATCTTCCATGTCCTGAAGCTTGATCGCGTTCATGCCCATGGTACGCCTGCCGGTAAATCCTGTCCCGACACCGAAATGGATCCGCCCGGGCGCCAATTCATTCAGGGTCCCAAACGCTGACGCGGTCACCGCCGATATACGGTTGCTGGGGATGGTGACCCCGGTGGCCAGCTGAATTTTAGATGTGTTATGCGCAGCCAGCGCCATAACCGCATAGACATCTGCACACAAAAGTTGAGTATCATAAAACCAGGCATGGCTAAAGCCCAGCTCCTCCGCACGTCGGACAACTTTCCACGAATTTGTCGACGTTGCGACCGCTATTCCAAAATCCATGATTTTCTCCCTTATGGTCTGGCCTCAATCTCGGACCGGCAACTAACTATGTAAGCTTGCCGCTATTCCAACACGAATAATCTATACCGCCAATAGGGTCGCGCCGCGAGCCACTCATTGCTCACTAAGACGCAGCGTCCTATGTTACGTTCATTATCATAAAAATTGTGCGAAACGCACTACAGGGAGAAAACTATGCGTATTGGAGCCGTTTTTCCACAAACTGAATTTGGCGCTGACCGGAGCGCCGTCCGCGACTATGCGCAGGCCGCCGAAGAATTGGGTTATGACCATATATTGGCTTTTGACCATGTGCTCGGCGCCGGTCTCAAAACCCGGCCGGATTGGGCAAATCCATACTCGGAAAACGACACCTACCACGAGATCATGGTGCTGTTCGGTTTTATTGTTGGCTGCACAGAAAAAATCGAGGTGACTTCCGGCGTACTCATCTTGCCGCAACGGCAAACGGCTCTCGTCGCCAAGCAAGCTGCGGCAATCGACGTACTATCAGGGGGCAACCGTTTGCGCCTTGGTGTGGGTCTCGGTTGGAACGATGTCGAGTTTGAAGCATTGAATGAAGACTTCAGCAACCGGGGCCAGCGCGTTGTGGAACAGATTGAAGTTTTGCGGGCAATGTTCAAAGAGCAAGCCATCACCTTCAAGGGCAAATGGCACAATATCAATGACGCCGGTATTAAACCGCTTCCCTATGAGCGCTCAATTCCCATTTGGATGGGGGCGTTTTCAGAAGTGGCGATAAAGCGGGCGGCAAAACTCGCCGATGGCTGGTTTCCGATCGGCAGCTCTATCGACGGCGCGGGTGAAGCCGCGATGGAGATGATGCGCTCAGCCATGGAAGCCGAAGGCCGGGACCCGAGCACTATGGGTACAGAGGGGTTTATCATGTTTGGCGACGGCAACATGGCTTTGGGATCACAGCAAGGCCGCGTGTGCAGTGCGCGCAATCCAGATGACTGGGCGCGGGAAGTTGAAGCTTGGGACAAACTGGGCGCGAGCCACATTTCAGTAAACACGATGAACGGCGGCTGCAATACCGAGCGCGACCATATCAAGGCGCTTGAAACTTTCATGAGTGCCGTTAAGGGTGCCGCCAAGGCCGCGTAGAAACAAGGCAACAAGTTAAGGTCAAATCGCAAATGCACGTTCCGGTTCTTATCGTCGGTGGCGGCCCCGTGGGCTTGAGCATGTCGGTGATGCTGTCGCGCCATGGCATCTCTAGCATGCTGGTTGAAAAGTCCTCCAGCACCACATATCACCCCCGTGCCCGAAGCATTAACACGCGCACACTCGAAATTTTCCGGCAGTGGGGGATCGAGAAAGATCTCCGAGCCGTCAGTTTGCCGCCCGCGTGGAGCAAGGAGATGATCTACACCACTAATCTGTCCGGGCCCGAGATCGGCAGGGTGGAGACAGCTTCCATGTCGGTGTTACCGAACGAAGGGCTCAGCCCGTGCGGTTACATGCTCAGTTCCCAAGACAGGATTGAACCCATATTACGTGAAGCAGCCGAAAGTTATCCGACAGCCGACATCCGCTTCGGCCACGAATTTATCTCTTTTGACGATACGAGTTCCGGCGTGCGGGCGGAAATCAGAGATGTGAACTCGGTCGCCAACATATCTGTGGATGCCGATTATCTTATCGGTGCAGATGGTGTCTGGAGCAAAGTTCGAGATGAGCTCGGCTACACCCTCGAAGGCGAACAGAACGTTGCGTACTCGATCAACACTTACTTCAAAGCTGATTTGAGCAAATGGATCGAGGGCCGGCCGTCCAGTCTCTATTGGATCTCGAAAGCCAGCCGGGCCGGCGTCTTGCAACCCTTGGATGGTGGCGACCGTTGGCTCTGTCAAATTGGCATGGCCAATGACGATACGATTAAGGACGGTTGGACCGAAGAACACAGTGCAGCCTGGATAAAAGAAGCCGTAGGCGACAACAATGTGCCGGTGGAAATTCTCAAAATTCTGCCCTGGACCATGAGTGCGACCGTTGCGAATAAATTTTCGAACGGGCGTGCGTTCTTGGTCGGTGACGCCGTTCATCAATTGCCTCCTACGGGTGGTTTTGGCATGAACTCAGGCGTGCAGGATGCCCACAACCTCGCTTGGAAATTGGCAGCGGTACTAAACGGCTGGGCCGGTGCGCGCCTGCTCGACACCTACGAAAGCGAACGCCGGACCATTGCTCTTGGCAACGCCACCTGGAGCCTAACCAATTTTCGATCCGTGCAGCGGATCACCCGTGCGGCCATGAACGGCAGCGCAGAGGACGCGCAAGAGGCAATCAAGCAAGCTCATCATTACGGCAACTGGATGGGCAACGAATTTGGTTTCGGTTATGATAGCACAGCGGTCATCCCGGACGGCACGGAACCGCCCCACGTGGACAATCCCAGCGAAGATTATGCGCCGACCGCACGCCCCGGCCACCGGGCTCCTCATTTGGAATTGGAGGGCGCAAACGGCCGTTTTTCGGTCCTCAATCTATTTGACAAAAAAATGGTTCTTTTAGCCGGCCAAGAAGGTGGCGATTGGATCGAAGGCGCCCGAAAAAAGCCCAGTGATGTCCCTTTGGATGCCTGGCGTATCGGCCCCGACGGCGATTTCGAAGATCCGAACGGCACATGGCTTTCCGAGTACGGGTTGAATCCGACAGGCGCGCTGTTGGTTCGCCCGGACGGTCACGTCGCGTGGCGTAACGCCCAGGGCTGCAACGATCCCGCTGGCACCATTAAATCAGTGCTGGAAGAAATGTTCGCGCATTAAAAATCCTCAGCCACGTGGTCTCTCCCGATAAAATTTTCAAGATTTGAGAACTTTGATCAACGATCGGGTGGTTTGAGCGTGAGCGTTTATCCGAGGGTGAGAAAATTTTAACGAAAACCTACAAAATTTGTAGGCTTATTGAATTGTCGATTGGGTAACAGGCGACGAAAATTAGGAAGTTGCGCATGGCTTCAACTTGAATGAATGCGCTTTCGCAGACCCTGTATCGGGCAAACACAGGATAGAAATGGTGCTTTGTATCCCGAAAGCCGGAGTGTCGGTGTTGCTGATCGCTTTGAGTTCTTCAATAGCGATTGCCGGCGAGGAGGACAGGCCATTTACTTTTAGTGCCGTTTACACCGGCGAAGCCTGGGGTAATGCGCGCGGTGGCATGGAAAATGGCACCCGATACCTCCACAACATCGATTTGACCCTGGAAGCAGATTTGTCGTTCGCCGGCCTCGAAGACACCACCCTTTTTGTATATGGCCTGCACACCAATAGTCCTGAGTTCTCTGGCGACCTGGTCGGCGATGCCCCTAATGACTACAAAACCAACTTAGAACTCGGTTATCGGGCCCAATTGACCGATTGGCTAGCAGTACAGCCGGACATTCAATACATCATCAATCCGGGCGCAGTAAGCGGGCTACGCGATGCGCTTGCGCTCGGCATTCGGCTCGAAATCGGCACCACTTTTTGACGCGTTACTCACCCGCCTTCAAGTACACCGACGGTACTTCGGTTTGAACTTTCTTACTCGGGTCGGCAATGCCGCGTTCCATATAGGGTGATGTGTCAATGTCTTCCAATTCTATTTCACCCGCAAGGACGGCGCGCTTCCAAACTTCTTGTTCAGCCGTGTGATCACGAAAATCGGGCATGACTTCATCGGCAAATAGCTGGAGACTGTCGCATATATCTTTATGCGAGGTTTTGCCCGCCTGGTTCAACAGGATCACCTGATCTATATTGGCAGCAGCAAATTTCTTCAGCTTTGCGCGGATCGTATCGGGGCTCCCGATTAGACCCAGATATTGCGCCTTTTGCGCAGCTTCGGTTTGCTTCCACTCAAGGTATTCATCCCACAGGCTCATGGTGCCGGGCACGATCGGCCCGTGAGCGCCATAGTAGGTGAGCGCAAATTGAAAGAAGGTCCAGCCTTCTGCCTTGCGTTGGGCTTCTTCATCCGTATCGGCGCACATAAAGCCACAGACGATGGCTATATTAGGGTTGGTCTGGTAATCGGTCAGCTTATCGAGGCGCTTGGTATATTCGTTGTAATAAGCGTTGACCCACGCACGCGCTGTCTTTGGGTTTAAAAACTGAAAGCCCAGAGCCCCCATGCCACGGCGGCCGGCCATGCGGATGGTTTCCATCTGCGAGCAAGCGACCCACAGGGGCGGATGCGGTTTTTGCAAGGGTTTCGGCACGATGTTGCGGAGTGGGAAATCGAAATGCTCGCCATGGTATTCCCAGCCTTCATTGTAGAACATGGGTAATAGTGCCTTGACCGCATCTTCCCAAATGCTGCGTTTGTCCCGATAACGGCGGTCGAACGGGTGCAGCTCAGTTACGCTTGACCCTTCGCCGATGCCCAATTCGACCCGGCCGTCACTCACCAGATCCAAGGTCGCGACGCGCTCTGCCACCCGCGCCGGATGGTTGGTGGTCAGCTGTACGATGCCATGGCCGAGACGAATGTTTTTGGTCCGTTGGCTGGCCGCAGCGAGGAACACTTCCGGCGCCGACGAGTGGGAATACTCCTCAAGAAAATGGTGCTCCACCTCCCAGGCGTAGTCGTAGCCCAGCTTATCCGCCAATTCAATCTGATCGAGGGAGTTTTTCATCAGGCGGTGTTCGTCGCCGTCATTCCATGGTTTAGGTAACTGGTGCTCGTAAAAAATACCAAATTTCATGACGATCCCCTGCAAAACTAATTCTGACAATCAACTATACCCTATGCACCGGTTCGTCCAAACCGGCCTTATGGTAGGGTGTGATTATGCTGACCGAATATCAACTGGCTTTCCTGGAAGAGCAGAAGATCGGGCGTCTCACGACATTAGAAGGCGACGGCTCGCCCCAAGTTCTACCAGTGTGTTTTGCCGCGACCGCAACGAGTGTCTATATCACCATCGATCAAAAGCCCAAAAGCGGCGATCCGCGTAAACTAAAACGCCTGCAGAACATTCGCCGTAACCCTAAGGTCGCGCTCGTGGCCGATCACTATGACCATAATGATTGGTCTCAGCTGCGTTGGCTGATGGTGCGCGGTGACGCGGAAATTCTCGATGAGGGCCTTGAGCATGACCAAGCCCAGGACTTGTTGCGCGCGCGCTATCTCCAGTACCGCGAAATGGTGCTGGACGACCTGCCGGTGATCGCGATCCGGGTCACCGATGTGCGCGGATGGCAACCTAAATAGGGAGCGACAGCGACCCGCAACCACTGTGTGCGGTTAGTCAGACGCGCGCTAGCGGCTGATGATACCGCCGTCGACCGGAAAGTTTTGGCGGGTGACCCAGCGAGCGTCAGGCTCAACCAAAAAGGCGACCGCATCCGCAATATCTTGCGGCTGGCCCAATCGACCCAAAGGGGTCATATCGACGAGCGGCGCGAGTACGTCGTTTTCGCCGTTGCTCATGGTCTCCTGCATCATGTCAGTTTCGACGACCCCGGGCGAAATTGTGTTGACCGTTATGCCACGTGGCGCAACTTCTTTGGCGAGCACCCAGCAATGTTATTCGGTGGCCGCCTTGCTGCCGAAGTAGCACGCACCACCGGGCAGATTGAGTTGGGTTCCGATGGTCGAGACGCAAACAATCCGTCCGCCATCCGTCATATGGCGTAGCGCTTCCTGCAAACAAAAGAAAGTTCCCTTGGCATTCACCGCGAAAGTTTGATCGAAGGTCCCTTCGGAATTTTCGGTCAATGGGACAAACTTTGAGTAACCGGCATTCGCAACCAAAATATCGAGCTGACTGAAACGGGCAATGGTCGCTTCAATCAAATCACGGATGTCTGTGAGCTTCGCCATGGCGGCCTGAACGGCGATCCCAGCTCCGCCGGCGGCTTCAATTGTGTGGACAACCTGTTCAGCCGCCACCTGGTTCTTCACATAATTGACAACCACGGCCGCGCCGTCCCGCGCCATGCGCTTGGCAATCGCCCGTCCGATGCCTCGGGAGGCCCCAGTGACCAGTGCGATCTGACCACTTAAAAATGTCATTTCTATTTGTCTTTACAGTATCTTAGAGCGCTTTTCTAAAAGTTAAGTTGAATCTAAATTCGCCGGTTACCGGGTCGCATCCCTTGGCCAGTGGCGCAACTCCGTGGAAACACCTCCGCGACGCGCCACCCCACACGGCGACGTCACCACTGAGGAGCTTATACCGCTGAGGCCGCTCGCTGCGCCGCAGTCCGCCGAATTGAAAGGTCGCTGGCAAGCCCAAAGACACGGAGACAATCGGTGCTCTGAAATCTCGTTCGTTCTTGTCTTGATGGAGTGTCAGACGGGCGCCCGGTTCATACCGGTTGATCAAGCACGCATCGGGTTCGAAATCGGAATACCCGCCTTCGTCGGCCGCCCGTACCGCTAGATTGCGAAACAAAGAGGGCATACTGGGCCACGGTTGTTCCGTTTCCGGATCGATTGCATCGTAACGGTAACCCTGCTTGTCAGACACCCATCCTGCTGTGCCGCAGTTGGTCATAGCAACCGACATGCGATAGCCGCCCGGGGTGATCATATGGCGAAAAGGAGCGACTGACACAATGTCATGAAGGGCAGCCAGCAAGTCATGCGCATCATCGCGGGCTAAACCCCGCAATAGAACCGCGCCGTCTGCCAGGACTTCATTTCGCTCGGCAAACAAATCACCTATGGCGCCGCCTTGATTCGGGCTCATGTGGCGTCGTGGAATATGATGCCGAGGGTATGGCGGCAACCGGACCGGAGGGGACTAACGCCATGCCGCATGGCAACCCGGTAAGTCCCGCGCGCGCCTTGCATAGGACGCTGGTTGACGGCGAAGACAACCCCTTCCCCTTGCGCCAAAGAAACGACTTCCACCCGCGATTGCCGGCGGGGCCGTTGCTCAGTTAAGACAAATTCACCGCCGGTGAAATCGTTCTCCGGCGCATTGAGCAGAAACGCGACTTGCAATGGGAACACCGCATCACCGTATAGGTCCCGATGCAGGCAATTGTAATCGCCGGGGCCATACTTGAGTTGAAGCGGGGTCGGCCGGCTTTGCCCCGCCCTGTGGCAATGCGCGAGGTAGGTCTGGTGATCATCCGGAAACTGATCTTCCAGCTTCATTGCTTGATACCAACGGTTGGCAATGCCGGACAAACGGGGATACAGGTCTGCGCGCAATTCAGCGATCAGACCGGGCAAAGGATAGCTGTAATACTTATATTCCCCTTGGCCGAAACCATGCCGCGCCATGATCACTTTGCTACGGTAAACCGTGTCATCGCCGTAACCGCTCACCAATTCGGCGCATTCGTCTGAGCTAAGCAGCGGGCCGATAGCGCCGTACCCACGCTCATCCAGTTCTGCCTCAATGCGCAGCCAATCTATCCCGGCGATCCGTTCGGATAGGGTTGGTGAATGCGGCGTTTGAGAGAAAGCCGTAACGGACGCCTGGCTCATACTTTTTCGCTTTCTAGCAGGCGGCGCTTGCGCTCCACGCCCCAGCGATAACCGGAAAGCGACCCATCGGTGCGCACAACCCGATGACAGGGGATTGCTACAGCGATGTTGTTGGACGCGCACGCCCCGGCAACTGCCCGCGCTGCTTTGGGCATGCCTAATCGCTCGGCGACCTCTGAGTAACTCGCCGTTTGGCCCACGGGTATCGCGCGCAGCTCTTCCCACACCCGGCGTTGGAAAGCGGTACCGCGAATGTCGAGCGGCAGGTTGAGCCCGTCCCTACCCGTTGGGTCATCAACAAAATTCACAACCTCTGCTACCCAGTCATTGAAATCAAGAACCGGGTCGCTGAACTGCGCTTTCGGGAAACGTTCGACCAATTCGTCGCGCAATTCATCCGGATCGTCGCCCAGCATGATCGAGCACACGCCGCGCTCGGTCGCCGCCACCAACACGAGGCCCAACGAACAAATGTCGATAGCGTGCCAGATGGACTCACCCTCGCCGCCCTTGCGGTAGGCAGTCGGCGTCATGCCGAGCATCTTTTCCGATTCTTCGTAAAATCGGCTCGACGAGTTGAACCCGGCGGCATAAAGCCCTTCGGTTACTTTGTCGCCAGCACTCAAATTGTCTTGCACCCGGCCCTGACGATGGGCGTCGGCGTAAGCTTTCGGAGTTACTCCAGCAACGCGTTTGAATACCCGATGAAAGTGATGAGGACTGACTCCAGCGCCGGCAGCCAGGTCCGCCAAACGCGGTGGCTCTTCTGCTTGCTCAATTGTGCGGCAGGCAATCACGACCATGGACGCCTCCCGTTCGGCGCGGGGCGGCAGTTCTGATCGGCAACGCTTGCAGGATCGGTAACCAGCTTCTATGGCCTCTTCCCGAGAACCATAAAAAGTAATGTTTTCAACCTTGGCCGGACGGGACGCACAGGACGGATAGCAATAGATGCCCGTTGTCGCGATCGCACAGAAAAATTGTCCGTCTGCCAGCGGGTCGTGACGACGCATTGCGGCCAGCTTGGCGGCATCGGTTGAGAACTCGGTTTTCTTTGCCTTTTGGGCGGCTGCCCGGGGATCAAAGGTCATGGTGTTCATGGGTTATCTCCGAATGATCCTAGCTGATTAGGGCGGTTGATTCGCCCTCAATTTAGGGATTTAGGATCGCGCCAGCACTCCGCTTCTTGCGCGGTATGTTTTTGGCAGTTTTCGGCGCGATTTGATCCCCTATCAGGTGCGATTAATTGAGACGCCACCGTCGACCAGCATCGCGCTGCCGGTGGTGAAGCTGGACGCGTCTGAGGCCAAGTAAAGCGCCGATTGCGCAATCTCATCTGCGCTGGCAAGACGGCGCATAGGATAGAGGTTAATGACGAAATCCATTGCTTCTTGCGTGTCGTTCATCTCGCGAGCCATAGCGGTATCGGTTCCCCCAGGCAGAAGCGCATTGGCGCGAATTCCTTGCTGACCGAATTCGTCCGCAAATGCCTGGGTAAGACCGATCAGTTCGGACTTACTAGCCGCGCAGGCGGCGACACCCGGAAAGCCTACCGTATAGCCAACAAAAGTGGAGGTGAAAATCAACGAGCCGCCACCACGCGCGATCATCGCGGGTACCTGGATACTTGGCCGCCAAAAAAGCGCTGGTGAGGTTGGTCTCAACCGTATGTGTCCAATCAGTCAAGGACACGTCGGTGGTCCTATGGCGCCCAATGTACCGACTTTGTTAAAGGCGATATCAAGACCGCCATATTGGGTCAGAGCCAAAGCGACCAGATCATTTGCGTGCGACTCGTTCTTAACGTCGCCTGCAAGTGCGACCGTGTCGCCTCCGGCCTCGCCAATTTCTGACACCAAAGTATCGAGTTCAACTTGACGACGGGCCGCGACAATCACACTGGCGTCTTCTGCGGCGAACAACTTGGCTGTGGCGTGATCAATGCCGGAACTGGCGCCTACGACGATGGCGATTTTGTTGGATAACGTTTTCATGAAGCGATCCTCTTGTGTTTGGGTGTGTATCTGACCCAATAAAACCGCCATTCGCGTAATCCTTCACTCCGATTCTTGTTCTTGAATTTTGTTTCAACGGAAGTTATCCCATAGATATGATGATGGAGCGGTCTGGTGAATGCGAAAGTAATTTCTGGAATATCGACGTAACCCCATGGGACCAATTGCACGAATTTCATCTATGACTTTGCCCGGTTGCTGAAGATCGGAAAATTTATCCAGCGCCGTCCATATTTGTCGCGAGTCGCCCGATATTTTGTCCTTGACGCCCGTGTGCTACTGCTTGATCGCCTCGCTAAAAATGCGGTCTGTGCTGAAATTGGCGTTTGGAAAGGTGATTTTTCCGCACAAATACTGAAAATTACTGCACCGAAACAACTTCATCTCGTCGATCCATGGAAGTTTCAGTCGCAATTTCCTCGGCGGCTGTATGGTGGCGCTGGTGCGGCAAATCAAAATTGAATGGACGACATATATGAGTTTGTGGTCAACCGGTTTTCAAGCTCCTCGAATGTATGCATTCACCGAACACAGTCAGAGGAGATGCGATATCTATTCGCGGAAAGTCAGTTCGACTGGATTTATATTGATGGAGACCATGGACTAGGGGGCGTGCTCAGCGATTTGGAGACAAGTTGGCGGCTGGTGAAACCGGGGGGAATGATTGCGGTCGATGATTACTACTGGAAAGACTCTGACCACAGTCTTTCTGTGAAGATCGGAATTCAAAAGTTCGTTGAACGCAAAAACATTTCACAAAGCTGGATCATCGGAGATCAATTCTTGTTTCGAAGAGAATAGCGATTACGCCGCCGCCCATTTGGGTTCACACTGGACCAATGGGTGCAAACAGCTATTTTGATATCTGATCCTCGGAAAGACTGGTTGTTATGTCGAATTGCCGAGTGGTATCGAATTGATGCCGTTGTTTAATCCCGGTTCGTTATCGCCGCAACGGTGATATAAGAGGCCAACTTATAATCGAAGCTTGGGGAGGAGTGGACCCATGAAAGTGGTGACCAGTGTCCCGCTAGACAATTGGAACGAGGCCGCAGCCGCAGCAAAACAAGCCGAGGAAATCGGGTTTCATGGCCTGACCAGCTTTGAGATTAACCATGATCCCTTTATCCCGCTGGCCTTTGCCGCCAATGCGACCAGTAAGATACAGCTCGCAACCGCCATCGCCGTCGCCTTCCCGCGAAGTCCGATGATCGTGGCCAATACAGCTTGGGACTTGCAGCAGCAGTCGGGTGGGCGCTTTTCATTGGGCCTCGGTTCGCAAGTGAAAGGCCACAACGTGCGCCGCTTTAGTACGCCATGGTCGGTACCGGTACCGCGCCTTCGCGAGTACATCCAGTCTTTGCGCGCCATTTGGGAGTGCTGGGAACGCGGCGACAATAAGCTTCAGTTCGAGGGCGAGCACTACAACTTCAGTCTGATGACTCCGGAGTTCTCACCTCCACCGTCTGGTTTGCCCCTGGTACCTATATCAATTGCGGCGGTTGGGCCGGCGATGATCAAGCTCGCAGGCGAAGTGTGCGACGGGGTGAAATTGCACCTGTTTTGCACCCGCAAGTATCTGGAAGATGTCTGCATCCCCCAAATAGAAAAGGGATTGCTTGAGAATCGGGTTAATCGGGAAAACTTCGAAATTTGGGGCGGCGGTTTCGTTGCGACTGGAAAAGACGAAGATGCCGTTCAGAAAGAAGTGGAAGCATTGCGTTATCGGGTTGCGTTCTACGGCTCCACCCGCTCCTACCGACCGGTTCTTTCGGCCCATGGCCTGGATGATTTAGGCGACGTGTTGCACCAGATGTCGGTGTCCGGCGATTGGAAAGAGATGGCCAAACGCATTCCCGACGATGTCGTCGATTTATTTGGCGCCATCGGTACCTACGACACCATCGCGGCCAAGATCGAAGAGCGCTTTGGCGGCCTAACCGATGTAATCAATTTAGAATTTCCCGAAGGGATCGACCCCGGCCTGGTGCGCGGTCTGATTCAAGATATTGACCGCATTCCCGCCCGTTTTCATGATTTCAAAACCAAATCTGCAGCCTGACCCCATAGGTAAAGGCGCGGCACCCCATTCAATGCCCGGCCAAGATGGCTGAACTTTAACGGAGAAACTAAATGTCAGATTCGCGACCTTCCCTTGCCGTTCTTGGCGGCACCGGAGACTTGGGCAATGGACTTGCTCTGCAGTGGGCAAAAGCCGGCTACCAGGTGATCATCGGCTCGCGGGGTGAAGAAAAAGCCGTCAATTCAGCAAACGAATTGAACAAAAAACTTGGGCTCGACACCGTTCGAGGCATGGCTAATCCTGACGCCGCCGCCGCCGCCGACATTGTCGTTTTGACGGTTCCGTTCGCAACCCAAGAACCCATCCTTGAAGTGGTCAAAGACGCGGTTCAGGGCAAGATTTTCATTGATGTTACCGTGCCACTTATGCCGCCCAAGGTGGCGCGCGTACAAATGCCGCAGGAAGGCTCCGCCGGGATTAAGGCGCAGAACTATTTGGGTGACGAAGTGCGCGTCGTATCCGCCTTTCAGAACGTCGCCGCCGATCACTTGCAATCCGGCCATGTCAATTGCGATGTATTGGTGACCGGCAACAACGCAGACGCCCGGGAAGAGGTTATCACCCTGGTGGAAGCGGCAGGTTTGAAAGGATGGCATGCGGGGCCGATCGCCAATTCTGTGGTCGCCGAAGCGTTGACTTCAGTGCTTATTCACATGAACAAGCGCTACAAAATTGATGGCGCGGGCATTAAGATCACCGGTGAGCCGAAGGCCTGATTGCCATGACTACCCGGCTCGAAATATTTGCTTTGCCAGGTATTCCTATGGTCGAACCTGGGGATGATTTAGCAAAACTCATTGTGGATGGGCTCACCGCTGCGGGGCAAAACCTACAGCCGGGTGATGTGTTGGTGGCGGCGCAAAAAATCTTTTCCAAAACGGAAAACTGCTACGCCGCCTTGGCCGATGTGACTCCATCCGTGCGGGCACAAGAGCTGGCCGTGGAAGTGGACAAAGACCCGCGCGTCGTTCAGTTGATCCTTGATGAGTCGACCGAAGTCGTTCGGCATCGTGTCGGCGTTTTGGTGGTCGCCCATCGCCTGGGTTTTGTATTGGCAAACGCCGGAATAGACGCCTCTAACATCGCGGGGGGCGGAGTTGAGCAAGTTTTACTGCTCCCTCTCGATCCCGATAAATCTTGCGCCCAATTGCGTGCGGACCTGCGCGAAAAAACCGGCACCGATATCTCCGTCGTAATGAATGACAGTCTGGGGCGCCCTTGGCGTAATGGAACTGTAGGCGTTGCCATTGGATCTTCTGGTTTGCCCGCACTGTTGAACCTGAAAGGCAAAGATGACTTATTTGGCCGCGAGTTAATAGTGACCGAAGTCGGCCTTGGCGATGAACTTTCCGCTGCGGCCGGTCTGGTTCAAGGGCAGGCAGGTGAAGGCCAGCCAGTGGTCATCGTACGCGGCCTGGGACTCCCGCTCACTGCCGACGGCAGCGGCGCCGGCGCGCTGATCCGGCTCCGTGACGAGGATATGTTCCGATGAGTGATGCGTCCGAGAATAAACGCTACCTGGCGCTTTCAGGCGGTGTTGGCGGTGCAAAACTTGCCTTGGGGCTGACCCACGTTTTGTCGCCAGAACAACTTCAAATCGTCGTCAATACGGGCGACGACTTCGAGCATCTGGGTCTCACCATCTGCCCTGATCTGGACACCCTACTTTACACCTTATCCGGCCTCGCCAATCCGAAGACCGGTTGGGGCCGGGCCAGTGAGACCAACACTTTCATGAAGTCATTGGAAGCGCTCGGCGGCGACACTTGGTTCTTTCTGGGCGATGGCGATCTGGCGCTTCATGTGGAACGCAGTCAGCGCCTCCGTGCCGGGCAGACCCTCTCAGAAGTCACTGCAATGCTGGCCAAAAAACTGGGTGTCACCGTTCCGATCTTTCCCATGACCGACGATATAGTACGCACTGTTGTCGATACGCCTGACGGCCCATTACCCTTTCAGCACTACTTCGTGCGTGACCAATGTGCACCCACCGCCCTTGGGTTTCAGTTCACAGGCGCGGAAGACGCGTCCCCCCATCCGGAATTTTCTGCCGCCCTTCAGGCGTCTAATTTGGATGCCATCTTCATTTGCCCAAGCAATCCTTTTGTCAGTGTAGATCCCATTCTAGCTCTGCCCGGGATACGCGAGTTTTTAGGCACCCAGCACGCTCCACTGATTGCGGTCTCTCCCATAATCGGGGGCTCCGCGCTGAAAGGCCCGGCGGCCAAAATGATGGCAGAAATGGGACTGGATGTGTCGGCCGTATCGGTCGCCCAGCACTACGGAACTTTACTGGACGGATTTGTTCTCGACCAGACAGACGCGGCACTTGAAGCCGATGTACGCGCGCTCGGACCCGAAGTTCTCGTAACCAACACGGTAATGACCAGCCTCGACGATCGGATTAAGCTGGCGCGTGACGTCATCGAATTCAGCGAAATGCTCCAAAAAGCCTAGCAATTGAACCAAAATTTAAGTGGATTTACCTTGCGCATATCCAATATACAGGGTCTATGCTGGGCTTGACGGAATGCCTTCAAAAGGTCTCTGATAGGGCGAAGGGGTGGCGTATCTGCCCTTCATTACGGATTAAATGTGCACGCCTATGTGGGCGATAGTTCCAATCAAAGATTTAGGGACCGCGAAACAACGTTTGGCCGACGTGCTGGACGAGTACGCACGTCGACGCTTGTGCCGCGCCATGACCGAAGACGTCCTATCTGCACTGGCCGAAACTGATGGACTCGACGGCATTCTGGTGGTGACAAGTGATCCGGACGTAAAATCCCTGGCCGGGAATTATCGAGCGCAGGTATTGGACGACAGCGACTGCAAAGGGCTGAATGCAGCCGTGCGTGCGGGAATATCTCACTTGAAATTCAAGGATGTCAAAAGCGTGATGATCGTTCACGGCGACGCACCGTTTGCAACTGCGGATGAGTTTCAACAAGTGATTGAAACCCACGCTATCGCAGCCGAAAATAATGGCGCTGTTACCATCGTGCCGGCACGGGATATGGGCGGCACGAACTGCATGGCGATAACGCCACCCGATCTACTGCCACTATGTTATGGTGAAGGCAGCTATCGAAAACACCTTAATCAAGCTGTGGATCAAGGGATCGCCGCACAAACCTTAAAGCTTCAAGGAATTGGCCTCGATATTGACACCCGTGCTGATCTTGAGGTTTTGGTCGCTACACCCGGAGACAATCGGGCTCAGCGCGTTTTGCTCAATTTGGGTGTAACTCAACGCTTGAAGCGGCCAGATAACTTATCTCGGACCAAATTGCGCGCCTAATAATAACCGTTAAGGACCGACACGTCATGACACCGGAAACGGAACCTCTGTTGACTGCGGCGCGCACCGGACACCTCCCCACCGATGCCGAAGCACTTTCCCTGGCGATAGAAACCGATTTGGCCGCCCTGAGCGCCACTGCCAAAATTTTGCGCGATGCCGGTCATGGCAGCGTTGTGTCCTATTCACGCAAAGTTTTCATACCGCTGACCCATCTGTGCCGAGATGTTTGTCACTACTGCACTTTCGCCACGCCGCCCAAAAAAGGCGAGCGCGCTTATATGACTCCCGAGGAAATCCTCGCGGTTGTCCGCGAAGGCGAGGCGGCGGGATGCCGCGAGGCCCTGTTCACCCTGGGCGACAAACCGGAGCTGCGCTACCGGGCGGCACGCGAGGAACTGACCGCGCTCGGCTACGAAACCACCCTCGATTACCTGCGCGACATGGCGCAATTGGTGCTCGACAAGACCACGCTTTTGCCCCACCTCAATCCCGGTGTCATGAGCGCCGAAGACATGGCCATGCTGCGCCAGGTGTCGGTATCACAAGGCATCATGCTAGAAAGCATCTCGATGCGGCTTTTGGAGAAAGGCCAGTGCCACTACGGCTCGCCGGATAAGGATCCAACCGTACGGCTCGCAACCTTGGATGCCGCTGGTGAACAACAAATACCGTTTACTTCCGGTGTCTTAATCGGCATAGGAGAAACCCGGACCGAACGCATCGAATCTTTACTGGCCCTGCGCCGCAGCCACCAAAAGCACGGTCACATTCAAGAAATTATCGTGCAAAATTTTTGCGCCAAGCCCGACACAAAGATGGCCGCAGCCCCCGAGCCAGATACTCAGGATTTGATCTGGACGATTGCCGTCGCCCGTATTCTGTTTGGGCCGGAAATGCACATTCAAGCGCCCCCCAACCTCAGTCCGGGCGCACTGTCAGACTTGATTGACGCGGGCATCGACGATTGGGGTGGGGTTTCCCCGGTGACTCCGGATTTCGTTAATCCCGAAGCACCGTGGCCGCACTTGGAAACCTTGCGGGCAGAAACTGCAGCCTGCGGAAAAGAGCTGACCGAGCGCCTCGCGCTCTATCCCGACTATGCGCTGTACACGGACCGGTGGTTGAATGAGTGTTTACGTACGGTTGTGTTACGGTCAATCGACGGTGAAGGTTTTGCCCGGATAGACGACTGGTCACCAGGCGACACCACAGCACCCCGAGCCGATCTCAATCGTATCGATGCCGATACCCCGAACCTCGGCGCAGACAGTCCCGTTCCGCAAATTCTTGCCAAAGCCGGAAAAGGCGAAAGTCTCACAGAATCCGAAATCGTGCGATTACTGGCGGTGCGCGGTGAAGAGCTTACCGCCGTTTGTTCTGCAGCCAATGATTTACGCAAAATGATGAATGGCGACACCGTCACCTATGTCGTCAATCGCAACATCAATTACACCAACATCTGTTACTTCAAATGCCAATTTTGCGCTTTTTCCAAAGGCAAAATGAGCGAAAATTTGCGCGGACGGCCCTATGACCTGGGTCTTGACGAAATCGTGCGCCGCGCGCGCGAAGGCTGGGACCGTGGTGCGACCGAAGTGTGCATGCAAGGTGGCATCCATCCTGACTATACCGGCGAGACTTATCTGGAGATTTGCCGGGCCGTGAAAGCCGCATTGCCGGGCATGCATGTGCACGCTTTTTCACCGTTGGAAGTGTGGCAGGGCGCCGCAACGTCCGGTCTCGATTTGCGCACATTCCTGTTCGAGTTGAAAGAAGCAGGCCTCGGCACTTTACCCGGCACGGCAGCTGAAATTCTTGATGACGAAGTTCGAGCGGTACTCTGTCCTGATAAAATCTCGGCCGGCGAATGGTTTGAAGTCATGGAGACCGCGCACGATCTCGGCTTTAAGACCACGTCGACAATTATGCATGGGCACATTGAACGGCCTGAGCATGTGGCACGCCACCTGCTGCGCATCCGCGAGTTGCAAGCGCGAACTGGGGGATTTACCGAGTTTGTACCGCTACCGTTTGTTCATATGGAAGCACCCATCTACTTGAAAGGTAAGGCGCGCAAAGGACCGACTTTCCGCGAGGCCATTCTTATTCACGCGGTCGCACGCTTGGCGCTACATCCTCACATCACAAATATTCAAGCGTCATGGGTAAAAATGGGGCCTGACGGGGTAAAAGCCTGCTTGAACGCGGGAGTCAATGACTTGGGCGGCACTCTAATGAACGAAACCATCACCCGCTCGGCAGGGGCCACGCATGGTCAGGAAATGCCCCCCGAAGCCATGGAAAAACTAATCCTTAGTGCTGGACGTCGCCCCTTGCAGCGCTCTACCCCCTATGGCACTCCGTCTCAACAACAGATCGCAGCCTCGTTCGGTGCAGCGCCACTGACCGAAGTACTTAACACACCTCCGACCAAGAATAGAGGCGGTGATGATTCGGACTTGGCTCAAACAGAGTTGGTAATCGGCGAATGATAATTGGTATTTTTCAGATTTTTGCTGTAGAAATTGGCACTTAACGTTCGTTTAGTCATCCACTTAAAATAGCACTCCACCAAACTGCAGGAAAAAGTATGGTGTACCTCAAGGGGGCACTAGGGAGATATATGGTTGGTAATTTAGGAGTACTCGGAAATTGCCGGGTCGACGGCATTTTCCGGACCATGGGGCGAGCGTCATGCGGGTTACTTTGTCTGGCGTTACCCTTTGCGGGAATGTTAATGGCGGCGTTATCGGTCACGCCGGT
>JAPYRI010000030.1 GCA_029941135.1 Alphaproteobacteria bacterium
GCTCGGTCCTGTTCGGCGCCGACGCGATTGAGTACCGGTTGAACGACTGCGGCGCCAAAGTGCTGGTTACCGACCAGGACAATTATCCCAAAGTCGAAGAAGCTTGGGCTAACACGCCCGACTTGGAAGCCGTGCTTGTGGTTGATGGCGCCATTGGAAAGGGGCAAGATTTCTGGACGGTCGTCAACAAGGGGTCAGACCGGTTTGATACCGTCGACACGTTGGCCGACGACCCGGCATTCATCTGTTACACGTCGGGCACCACCGGCATGCCGAAGGGCGCGCTTCACGCCCACCGGTGCATCATTGGGCACATGCCAGGAATGGAATTCATCCTTGACTTCATGCCCCAGGAAAATGACCTGCTGTGGTCGCCGGCGGACTGGGCATGGATGGCCGGCCTCATGGATATTCTGTGCCCGGCCTGGTTCCACGGCCTGCCGGTTTTGGCCTTTCGCGCGCCCGGGTTCGACCCTGAGCAGGCCTACCACATGATCGCCAAACACAAAGTGCGCAATACCCTGCTCACGCCAACCATGCTCAAGATGATGCGCCAAGTGCCCAACGCCATGGAGCGCCACGACATCAATTTACGCTCATTGTTCAGCGGTGGCGAAGCTCTGGGCGCCGAAATGTTCGAATGGGCCAGCGAAACCCTGAAGGTCGGGGTGAACGAAGCCTTCGGGCAGACCGAGTGCAACGTGGTTCTTGGCAATTGCAGTTTGGTGATGCCGATTAAGGCGGGATCTTTGGGCCGGCCCCTACCCGGTCACGAGGTCGCTATCATCGACGAGCAGACCGGCGAAGAGCTGCCCCCAGGCACCGAGGGTCATATTGCGGTAAAGCGCCCCAATCCGGTGATGCTTTTGGAGTATTGGAACAGACCTGAGGCGACCAAAGATAAATTCATCAACGATTGGCTGCTGACCGGCGACGCTGGCACCATGGATGAGGACGGCTATTTCTGGTTCCAGGGGCGGGCCGACGATGTGATCACCAGTTCAGGTTATCGCATTGGGCCGGGCGAGATCGAAAATGCCCTCATCCGCCATGATGCGGTCGCCAACGCCGCTGCAATCGGTATCCCGGACCCGGTGCGCACCGAAACCATTAAGGCGTTTGTCATGCTGGCCGAGGGGTATCAGCCAAGCCCCGAACTCGAAGCCGAGATTACTGATATGGTCCGCACACGACTTGCCAAACACGAATACCCGCGCCAGATCGAATTTGTCAATAGCCTGCCCATGACCACCACCGGCAAAATTCAACGGCGTGAGTTGCGACTGATGGAAGCCGCGCGGCGGGAGGCTCAAGAAAACAAAAATTAGTCTTTGATGAACTCGACGAATTCCAAAATGGTGCCGTCCGGGTCCTTGAAGCAGACAAACTTTTGTTTGAACCCACCCAATTTCTCTTCGATCGGCGGGGATAAAAATTCGACGCCTTTTTCGAGCAGTTCCTCATACGCGCTGTCCAGATTTTTGAGCCGGAAACAAATGCGCGCGATGCCCGTATGCGCCAAGTGGGGATACGGCGCTCCAGCGGTTTTAGGCTCTTTCCACTCGATCAAGTCGATCACAGTTGCCCGCGGATCATCGCCCAAAGAGAGCAGCCTTGCTTTAATCCGGCAGTGTTCGAAACCGAGGCCATCGACCCCGCCCTCTTCAAAATTAATATGCTCTTTGAAGCCGATCATTTTGTAGAACGCGAGCGAGCGCTCAAAATCAGTGCAATTTACATTAACGTGGTAAATTTGCAGGTTCTCAATCATTGATAACGAACCCCCGCTATGGCTTTTGGAACTTAAACTGCATCAATGGATGGCGGCATTCGCGTCCCTGGTATTCAACACTCGTGATCACTTCCCCAGCGCCAATTTGCAAGGTGACTTCGCATTTTTCTGTCCAGGTGTCGCTGTTCATATTTTCGTATTCACGGATTTTCGTATAGTGGACCGCCCCTCCAACAGTACCGTCATCTTCGTCGGGTTCTCCCCAAGAGCTTTCCAGGACCATCAGAGATTCCCCGATCCAGGCGCGATAATGACCGCTGGTTTTGCCCGTCGTTTCGAGCAAGCCCTCCGGGTTGTTGACCTCAGTTGTGGCGCGCCAGCCGACTTCCCTGCCACCGGGTTCGGTGCTGCAGGCTGTCACCAGAACCACAGCGGCAATTAAACTAAGTGTTGCTTTCATAATTTTCCCCACATTGATGGCAGCCGGATGTGTTCCAACCGGACACGTCCAGTGTACACTGGACTCAAGCATAAACGAACAGTCAGCGCACAAGGACTTCAGCAGGGAGGCGACCATGATTTCGGCGGATTTTGGTTACGAGAAGAAACGGATTGAGATACTTGGCCAGGAAATGGCCTATGTGGATACGGGCAGCGGTGAGCCCATTGTCTTCCTTCATGGCAATCCAACATCCTCTTATTTGTGGCGCAATATCATTCCCCATCTCGAAGGTCTGGGTCGCTGCATCGCTCCCGATCTCATCGGCATGGGCGATTCGTCCAAATTGGCGCCCAGCGGACCCGACCGTTACACCTTCGTCGAACACCGCGGATATCTGGACGCGCTTTTGGAATCGATCGGCGTCACCGAGAACGTGACCCTGGTCATCCACGATTGGGGATCGGCATTGGGCTTTGATTGGGCCAACCGCCACCGGGGATCAGTGCGCGGCATCGCCTACATGGAAGCAGTGGTGCAAACTTTAACTTGGGATATGTTTCCGGAAGGCGGCCGAGGCGTTTTTCAAGCTTTCCGCTCGCCCGGCGGCGATGAAATGGTGCTGGAGAAGAACATATTCGTCGAACGCGTGTTGCCAGCGTCTGTCATTCGCGATCTGACCGATGACGAGATGGCTGCTTACCGCGCACCGTTTGCCGAAACCGGCGAATCCCGCCGGCCGACCCTCACTTGGCCGCGTCAAATACCGATTGAAGGCAAACCGGCAGATGTGTGCCAGATTGTTGACGATTTTGGCGCCTGGCTCGCTCAATCCGACGTACCTAAATTGTTCATCAATGCCGATCCGGGCTCGCTCCTCATTGGGGCCCAGCGCGAATTTTGCCGGACCTGGCCGAACCAGCAAGAGATTACGGTCAAAGGCAATCATTTCGTGCAAGAGGATTCGCCGGATGAAATCGGCGCCGCCGTGGCAGCCTTCGTCAAGGGTCTGTCAGTTGCATCTTCTTAAGGCGCAGGCCGCAGTTTCTCGAACAAGAGTCCCGAGGCAATTCCCAGCGCCGCCCAAAACAACAGGTTGGCGACCAGTGATGCGATGCCAAACTCGATGATTAATTCAGGGGGCAATCCTGTATCGGGCGCATTCACGTGCGGCGCGCCGATTAAGTGCGGCGCAATGATCATCATCACGCCAACCACGGCCCATTTGGGCCGCCGACCCACAAACAACAACCCCAGCCCGCCTGCCGTCGCCAGCGCCGTACCCATCCACCAGGCTTGACGGCCCATCAAATCGGCGGCAGCCATGCCGGGAAGTTCCGGCGGCAATCCGACGGCCGGGGCCAACGCAAAACTCGCAAACCCCCCCGCACCCCACAGCAGCCCCCGGTACCAATTGACGTCACCGTGCAACATGAGTGCGGCTGTAATCAGAAGCGCAAAGCCAATCCCGGCCAATATATTGGCGCCGAGCGTGGTGATGATTGTCTCAAATCCGGCTTGAGGGGCCCAAGCATGGCCTTCCGCATGATCATGTGATTCAATTTCGGAAATGTCCGGCTGCGCGCGCGCCGCTTGCTCGTAAACCTCGGCTGCGCGAATGAGCGGTATCACCCGCACTGATTGGGCAACCGTCGCGGTCACACCGCCGACGAGGCCAGCGAGAACCGCCGAGAATATTATCGCACGAAACAAATGAAAGTCTTAGTGGCAGGGAAAGGTGATGGCGTGGCGGCTGTCATGGGCGGCATTATGCAACACGTCCGCACCAGCGAACCCGACGCCGTAGAGAATAAACCCGCCCAATAGAACTGCCGCAAAGGCCGGCAAAATATCGGCAATGCGTTCATTTTCCCGCGAGCGCGACTGCGAGACCGAACTCCCGTTTTCTGTATTTTCAGTCATTGCCCTACTCCCTGTTGGCCGTTGCCAAGTTTGATCGGCTCGCCATGCTCAGTATGACTGACCGCGACCCGCCACTGTTCTTTGCGGGTGCTGAGTTCTTCCTCGGTCAGAAGCCCCTTTTTGGCGACGATCACTTCCAGCGCCCGCAGCCAATGATGATAGTAGGTTGAGCCCAAATCCGGGTCGCCTCGTTCTTTGGCGGCGGTGATCTCCGCGCCCAATGTTTCTGCCCATTCGGTCCAGGCGAAACGGCCCTCATCGTAGAGCCGCAGCACGAGCGCAAATGCTTGGGCTTCCCAAGGTTCACTAAAGACCGGCCCATCATCGCCCAAGGGTATGGCGGGCAAGTCCGTGATTTCAGGCGCGGCGATCATGGGGCAGGCTCCAAGTAGTCGTCCCACATATCGACATAAACTTTAAAATTGTCCGCCGCGTCCGGGCCCCAAAGTTCTTCCGCTTCAAACACAACGCTATACAAATGCTGGGGTTTGTCCTGGCCGACCGAACTGCCGTCCGGGAAAGAAAATACCCCATGGTCGCGATCAACCACGCCCGTGTGACCGCGCACATAGCGCGGCAATCGGGTATGACCCACTGGGTTGATGTTGCGGCCGGTCACCCGGTCGCCCGCCTTGAAAATGGGCGCAACGTCAGCATCCACCCGCGCCGATCCGCCGGTGCTGACCAGTCCGGCAACCATGTCTTTGGTGAGCACCATCAGGAATTTCCCCCGGCCAATTCACTCATCCGCCCGTTGATCTCTTCCGCGGTCAGAATTCCCTTCTCAATCAGCATAGTTTGCATGCCCGACACCCAGTGCTCGTAATAGGTGGTGGCCATATAATTGGGACCGCCCATGCGTTCGATGCCGTGGCGAAATTCGTCAATGTTGTAATGGCCGCCGGCAAACATGGAGAGGAACAACCCGAACATCCGCTGCTCCCAATCGTCGTGAAAACTGGGCTCGTTCGGCTCTATGTCGATGGCGCCCATGCCTTGCATGCCGCCCATGTCGTGTACACCATTCACAATCGCTCTCCTCAACTCGACAACTGTATTCGCCTATGGCGCCGTGACCACCGCAGTCCCAATCATGGAATCCCGTTGCACAATATCCGCCAACTCATCTTCTGACATTCCGTCTGTCCCCTCGGGCTGCAGGGGCAACACCATGTACCGGGTTTCGGCAGTGCTGTCCCACACCCGTATTTCAATGTCCGGATCGAGTTCAACCCCAAATTCCTTCAGAACCCCGCGTGGATCAATCACTGCGCGCGACCGGTAAGGCGCGCTTTTGAACCAAACCGGCGGCAAGCCCAGAACCGGCCACGGATAACAAGAGCACAATGTGCAGACGATCATGTTGTGCACCGACGGGGTATTTTCGACGATCACCATGTCTTCACCTTGAACGCCCGAGAACCCGAGCTCCAAAATGGCGCTGGTACCGTCATCCAAAAGCCGTTTTTTGTATTCAGGGTCGGCCCACGCGCGCGCCACCACCTGGGCGCCGTTTCTGGGGCCGATGCGGTTTTCGTAGGTATCGATCAGTTCGTCCAACGCGGCGGGGTCAATGAGGCCCTTCTCCGTCAGCAGAGACTCGAGCGCTTTCACGCGCAAAACAGTGTCCGGTAAAGCGGCAGTGTGCTTATAGCTCGCCAAGGTACAAACCTCCTTCGATTGATCGCTCAGATCTGCAGTTTAAACCAAGCGCGTTCAAGGGAAAAGCCCCGGACCGAGTTTGAGTGAAGGTCTGTTGTATCCGACTCCGTCGGTGTGTCAGAATGAGGCACTTAATGCAGGTTAGGGGGTCACCAACGAGCCCGGGGGGAGCTAAATGACCGAAATATTTGATGATTCTGTACTTGAACAGGTTCCGATACCCAAGCAGTACTACGTCGAGCCCAATCAGATCGAAATCGCTGGTCTTCAAACCGCCTACCGCCGCAAAGGACCCGACGGTGGCAATGGCGAGCCGGTGTTGTTTTTGCACGGCAATAACTACACCCGCATGTGGCTTCCTCTCTATGAACGGCTTGCGCAAAGCGTTGACCTGATTGCGCCGGAACACCCGGGCTTTGGCGAGACCCCGACCCCTCCGTGGCCGCTGAATTTTGATGAATTGGTGCTCCATTACGACGAGTTTCGGGAGCGCCTCGGCGTGGATGAAGTCCACCTTGTGGGCTATGATCTGGGTGGATGGCTGGCCGCCGAATTCGCAAGCTTTTACCCGCGCCAGGTCAAATCTCTCACCCTGATTACCCCCATGGGCTTGCGGCTGCCCGATCATCCATTGATTGACGTGTTTAAACTGCCGCCCGACGGATTGGTGCAGCGGGAATTTAATGACAAATCAGCCATGGACGTCGTGACCCAAGACCCCAACAGCTTTGAAGAAACCGTGTTCCGCTATGGCGAGATGTCGACATTTGGAACCCTGGTCTGGGCGCCGCGCTATAATCTCGCGCTTGAGCGCCGGCTGCAACGGCTGAAATGCCCGTCGCTGGTCATTCAGGCCGAGGATGACCGGATCATTCCAAACCAGTTGGCGGAACGCTACGCCGAAATTTTGCCCAATGCCTCGTTGACCCAAATCCCTGAAACCGGACATGCCATCTGCATCGAACGCCCGGAAGAAACCGCTGACGCGATCATCAAGTTCGTCACTGGAGGCTCCTCATGAAACTCAAATTTTACGCCTTTCACCTGATGCCCTATCCGTACATTGAAAAAGAGCCACCGGCAGAGACAGGCGAATACTCGACCTGGGTGACAATCCCCAACAAAAACTTCGACCCCGTGATCGCGCACCAGCTCTACAACGAATACTTGGATCAATTGGTCGCCGCCGAGCATTTCGGTTTCGACGGCATTATTGTGAACGAGCACCACTCAAACGCTTATGGCACCATGCCGTCCCCCAACATCATGGCGTCGCACTTGATCGCCAGAACCAAAAACATCCCGGTGGGTGTCGTCGGTAACGCGCTGCCTTTGCACGGCAACCCGGTTCGAGTGGCAGAAGAGATCGCGCAACTAGACTGCATCTCTGGCGGCCGGATAATCTCTGGATTTGTGCGCGGCATCGGCTGCGAGTATTTCAACCATCCGATCAAGCCGAGCGATTCCATCGGCCGCATGTGGGAAGCCGTTGATCTGATCCTGAAAGCCTGGACCGAGCGCGAGCCGTTCACCTGGCAGGGGGATCACTGGTACATCCCCAACGTAAATATTTGGCCGCGGCCGGTGCAGCAACCCCACCCGCCGATTTGGATGCCGGGCCAGGGATCTTTGGAGACGATCCGCAACTGCGCCAAATATAAATTTACTTATATGCAGATTTATTCGCCCCAATGGTTCACTAAAAAATCGGTCGAAATGCTACGCGCGGAAGCCAACAAATGCGGCTATGAAGCGCCCCGGGATCAGTTCATCGCCGCCGTGCCCACCTATGTGGCCGAAACCGACGAACAGGCCCACCGGGAAGCCAAGGCCCACATGCAGTGGCTGTTTAACACCGGGCTCGATATCCCGGACCAGATCTTTTTCCCCAAGGGCTATATGTCGAAGGCATCGTGGAGCGGCGTCGCCAGCGCGATGATCAAACATGGAGTCAAAAACCCAAAAGATCTGACCTACAGCGAATTGATCGACCAAAATTACGTGATCGTCGGATCGCCCTCAACCGTCCGCGAACAGATTGAGGCCTATTGCGACGACGTGGGCGCTGGCGGCCTCATCGGCGCAGGCACGCCATTTGGTCCCATGCCAAATTGGATGGCGATGAAAAACATGCAGATATTTGCCGAGGAAGTGATGCCCTATTTCCGTGATGCAGACGGTATGCCGGAGTATATGAAAAAAGACCGGCCGGCCTTCAGCACCAACACCCAGCGTGGCAAACGGATCAGCGGCACCGACAAGCCGCCGCTTTCCCATGTGGAGGGTCTGGAGCAGCCGATTGATCACCGCACTGCGCATCTGCCCGAGGTGATCGATCCATCTTGGCCGAAAGCGGCGGAATAGGGCCTAAGCCGATTTTTCTTGCGTAAGCGTGACGCCAAAAACCCGCTTGGCAAACTCCGGATAGGGGTCCGCAACTTCGTGGGCGACCGACCCTCTGATGAGTGCCAGTCGGTCGGGCTCGGGCACCGGCGTGTCCGGTACTGTGGCCGGCACATCAAACTCGAACCCCGTGTTCTCGATCACTTCGTCAACCGTATGCCCCGGATGAACGGTTTTTAATCGAAAGCGCTGTCGGTCTTTATCAAACGCAAACACACAGCGTGAGGAGACCAATGCGTGGGGCCCGCCGGGTCGGTAGACGTTCGCCTCACTCACCCCTGGCGCGCTCACGAAATCAACTTTCGGTACCATCACACGCGGGGTGTGCTCTTCCCTGAACAAAATCACCTTGGGCACAACAAAATACAAATATGCCGAGCCAAACGAGCCCGACCACCTGACTTTTTGTTGGGGGTAATCGCCGACTCCGACCAAATTAATATTGGCCTGACCGTCAATTTGGCCGCCGCCCAGAAAAAACGCGTCGATCCGCCCCTGGCCCGCGCAATCGAATAACTCCATGGCGCCATCGGTCCAAAACTGGTGGTGGGTGCTGTTGAGAACTGAAACCCGGGTGGTGCCCTTTGATAGCGCCCGCACCAACAAGGCGGCCGATCCGGGTATGGGGGACGCCGTGCCCACAGCAATGTGGCGCGTGCCTTCCAGCATGCGCGCAATCACACAAATCAGTAGTTCTTCGGTGCTGTATTCCATGGGCAAACTATTCGGCAGCGGCCCGAACCGTGTGCACGTGATCCGCGAGGTACTGCGTAAATCCATCACTTGTGCGCGCGGAAGCGGCGTACGCGGTCATGTGATCGGCATCCACATCGTAGGCCCCCGGCAACCCAAGGGGCCACGCGCCATTCTCGGCCAGAGCAATGCCCGACACATAAAGCGCGGGAACGGTTCCCGCCGCCATGCGGTCGTCATCCAATAAATTTCCGTCATAAAACTCTTCGACCGTCACAATGGTTTCTCTGGCGGCGTGGGAGATGACTTTCAATTCCATCTGTTTGCCGATCCACACGTTGCCATGGTGGTCGGCCAAGGGCGCATGATAAAGCGCAACATCAGGCACGATGGCCGGCAACAGTACAACAGGATCGTCCTCGGCAAATGGATTATCGATTACTTTGTAGTCGTCCCTGAAGCGTACTAGATCGGAGCCGATCAAGCCGCGCAAAGGAATAAACGGAATGCCCTTTTCACCTGCCTGCAGTGCAGCCAATATCGCCGGGCAGGTGGTGTCCATCACCTTGATTTGACCCGTGGTCACGGCACGGCCAAAAGCGGGAGCCTGACCATACTCGTCCAAGGTAATGCCCGCCGACTCGACAGTCGCAACACATCCGGCGCCGATCAGCAAATCGGCCTGAAGACCCGCCGCAGGGGTCGCCACCAAATGTAGGTTCTTGACCCTCCGGCGCACCAGCGCACGCGTGGCTTCCATGGCAACGCCGCTGCGGGTGGCAGGAATAACCACCTTGGCACCATCAAGGATCTGCTCAACCAGGCTGTCAACATTAGGAAACATAAGGCCATTGTCGGTCATGGATCTGCCCTCTGAAACGTATTTGCAGGCCATCATAGCATTTCGTTCGCCGGCACCAAAATCAGCAGCCAAAGTCAGCTCTACGTATATACTTGAGCGGCGACGATGGGAGGAACCTATGGGCGACGAACGGGACCCAAGCGGCGGACACCTGCCGATCAAGCTGGACGCCACCTCCAATGGCGAATTTTTGCCGCGCCCTCTGTCTGCGGCGGCGAACCACGCTAATGCGCTTGCTGCAGACAGGACTGAAGCTGCGGCTCATCGGGTGCGCCTGCCCCGGCGACGGTTTCTTGCCAGTGCGTGCGGCGCAGCCGCCACTTTGCTTGCCATGAACGATGCTTTTGCCACCATCGGCAAGGCCGGTGGTTTTTATGACCTGCCGTCGGATGCCGCGTTCGATCCACAGCTTGCGGCCAACACCGTTGGTGGGGCTGAGTTTATCTTCGACATTCAAGGACATCATGTTAACCCGGCGGGAAAATGGCGGGATGCTTTGATCTCCCCCTGGAATATGGGCTTGCGATTTTTCCCCCAAGCTAAGTGTGAAAACGAAGATGACGCGATCGAATGCTTCTCGGCAGAGAACTTCATCAAGGAAGTATTTTTGGATAGTGACACCGATATTTGCGTGCTGTCCCAGGTGCCGGCGAGCCCCGAAAAATCCCCCTTACATACCGCAGAGGCGGCCGCCACACGTGCCATGGTCAACGCCATGGATGGCGATCACCGGCTGATGATCCATGGTATTGTGCGACCCCAGTTGCCGGGTGGACTGGATGCCATGGACGCCCAATTGGCCGACCATAATATCGCCGCCTGGAAGACCTATACCCAGTGGGGGCCCAACGACACCGGCTTCTGGCTGCATAGTGAGACCTATGGATTGCCGATGATCGAACGCGCGCGCAAATTGGGCGTAAAGGTGATCTGTGTCCATAAGGGCCTGCCACTGCCCGGCCTGTTGTTTGGCGTCGACGACAGCAAGTACGCCCGCCCCCGCGACATCGGTGTGGTTGCCCGCCTGTATCCGGATATGACCTTCATTGTCTACCACTCGGGCTTTGAGCCCGATCACCCGGAGGGACCTTATGACCCCGATGATCCGGAACCCATCGGGATCAACGATCTGGTGCGCTCACTGCACGACAACGGCATCCCGCCCAACAGCAATGTCTATGCCGAATTGGGCAGCACATGGCGTTACCTTATGCGCGACCCGACTCAAGCCGCTCATTTGATCGGCAAGCTGCTCAAATATGTGGGTGAGGATCGGGTGCTGTGGGGAACCGATTCCATCTGGTACGGCAGTCCCCAGGACCAGATTCAGGCGTTCCGAACCTTTCAGATATCCAAAGATTTCCGGGATAAATACGGCTATCCAAAGATGACGCCCGAAATTCGCGCCAAGGTGTTTGGGCTCAATGCGGCGGGGCCCTACGGCCTCGCACCCGAGGATATCCGCAAACGCAATTCTGGCGACCGGGTCGACACTGAGAAAAAATCATACCGCGAAAATCCCAACCCGAGCTTTACCACTTACGGCCCGCGCAATCGGAGCGAATTTCTGAGTCTGGTGCGCGCGCAGGGCAATCGCATTCGGCCTTAGGTGAGAACCGACAGCATTTCTGCATAGTGGTCCAAGAACGGCAGAACCTGTTCTTCGCCGTCAACCGGAACCACCACCACGGCGCGCGCCGCGCCCATGTCCCGATAGCGCCGCAGGTCGTCCACCGACACATCGCCCATGCAAAATACCGACACCGGAATGCTCATAGGATCACGCCCGGCGTCTTCGGCATCGCGGTGAAGGCTTTTTATCGCAGCCGGTAGGTCTTCCACGCGCGCGTCGACCGGAATCCAACCGTCGCAGTAGCGCACGGCGCGCTTACGTGCGAGCGCGGACGCACTGCCCATTAATATGGGCGGATGGGGTTTTTGAAATGGCTTGGGGTGCGAGATGATGCGTTCAAACTTTACAAACTCGCCCTCGTAAGACGCCTCTTCTTGGGTCCAAATGGCTTTCATCGCCTCAATCCGCTCGCGCACCACCTGCCACCTCTTTTTGAACGGCGTGCCCTGGTTTTCCATGGCTTCAGCAATCCAACCGCCGGCGACGCCGAACTGAAAACGGCCCTTAGAAATGCGATCGAGGGTGGCGACGGTCTTAGCCAAGGCAATGGGTTCGCGCTCAGACAGAAGGCAAACACAGGTGCCGATCTTTATTGTGGTGGTCGCAACCGCTGCTGTCGCCAGCGATACAAACGGGTCGGCCATGTGGAAAAAGTGCTTGGGTAGGTCGCCACCGCCTGGAAAGTCCTTGGCCCGGCTGGCCGGAATATGACTGTGATCGGTCACCCACAAGCTGTCGAAACCACGCACCTCGGCAGCTATCGCCAATTGATCGGTCGGCATACCGAACTCGGTATTGTGGCTGAAAACGCCGATATCCATAGCGGTTTGGCTCCTCTTTGGTTGGTGATTGACGACCCTAGTTTCTCTCGCCACATTTGCAAACCCTGCGCGAGCCGGTTAAGTGTGGGCCGCCAAGGTGACAAATCAGGAAATCATGGTCAACGATAGCAGTTTCAGTTTCGGGTCCGACCTGCGCACGCGCATCAGCGATAACCTCGATGTGTTCGAGCGCCGCTCACATCCCAACGACGGCTTGAAGCGGGCGGCGGTTGCCGTCGTAGTGGTTGACAATGGCACGGGCGATGGCGCACTGGTGCTGACCAAACGGTCGTCTAGGCTGCGTGCGCATACAAGCCAATGGGCATTGCCGGGGGGTAGGCTCGATGAAGGCGAAACACCCATCGATGCCGTTCTGCGCGAGCTCTCCGAGGAAGTGAACGTGTCATTGTCCCCCGATCATGTGCTCGGAACGCTCGACGATTATCCGACGCGGTCCGGCTACTTGATTACCCCCGTGGTGGTTTGGGCCGACCCGGAGATTGAAATGATCGCCAATCCGGACGAAGTTGCGTCCATACATCGCATCTCGTTCAGAGAGCTCAACCGGTCCGACTCCCCCAATTTCATCACCATCCCGGAAAGCGAGCGGCCGGTTATTCAGATGCTGTTTAACGACAGTCGGGTGCACGCGCCCACTGGCGCCGTTATGTATCAATTCCGCGAAGTGGGTCTCCATGGCCGCGACGTTCGAGTGGATCAAATGGAGCAACCGGTCTGGGCGTGGAAGTAGCGTTGGGATAGGGTCGCGCCCGATGGCGTCACTGACAAAACCACAGCAAAGGCAATCCTGAGGGTTAAATGAAAGTACATGTGATACCGGTCACCCGGTTTTCCCAAAATTGCTCCCTCGTGTGGTGCACCGAGACCAAGAAGGGCGCGTTGGTGGACCCGGGCGGCGAACCCGACCGGATATTGGCAGAAGTCGAAAAGCAAGGCGTTGAGCTCGAACGCATTCTGGTCACTCACTCCCACATCGATCACGCGGGCGCGGTCGCCGGATTGGCTGAACGTCTTGGATTACCGATTGAAGGACCCCACAGGGACGACCAGTTTCTGATCGACAGTTTAACCGAACAGGGGGAGCGTTGGGGGACGGAACCCTCAAGGCCGTTTGTGCCCACGCGCTGGCTCACCGGCGGCGACACGGTAAGTTTCGGCAACGTCAATATGGAAGTGCGCCATTGCCCCGGCCATACCCCTGGTCATGTGATCTTTTTCGACCCCAAACAGAAAATCGCCCTGGTCGGCGACGTGTTGTTTCGTGGCTCGGTCGGCCGAACCGACTTGCCCAGAGGCAGTTATGAAACGCTGGTCAAATCAATCACCGAGCAACTTTGGCCACTGGGCAATGATGTCGCCTTTGTTTCGGGGCACGGCGACATCTCAACCATCGGCAACGAACGTCAATGCAACCCGTTTGTCTGCGACCTGGTCTTAGAGCAAGAATAACCCCGCATTAGGCTTCGTCGATCACCGGGTTTGACAGTAAGCCAATGCCTTCAATCTCAACTTCGCAGATGTCACCGGCCTTCATGAATAAAGGCGGCTTGCGGGCGAAACCAACCCCGGACGGCGTGCCGGTCACCAGCACATCCCCAGGCTCGAAGGTCATCACTTCGCTGATAATGGAAATCAGATCGGCAACATTAAATATCAGTTGGTTCGTATTGGCCGATTGAAGCGTGTCGCCATTCAAACGGGTTTCAATCTTCAGGCCCGCGCCACCAGGCGGGACGACGTCGGCCGTCACCAATGCCGGTCCAAAGCCACCCGAGCCATCGAAGTTCTTGCCCGGCGTCCATTGCGGGGATTTAAACTGATAGTCGCGCACAGACGCGTCGTTGAACACCGAATAACCCGCAATGTGCTCGAAGACTTTTGACTTCGGAATGTGCCGCCCGCGCTTGCCGATGATGGCGGCCATTTCGCCTTCATAGTCGAACTGGGGCGACGCTTGAGGCCGCACCAGGGGCTGATTATGGCCGACTAAGGTGGTCGCAAACCGGGGGAACAAGGCCGGATAGTCGGGCAACTCGAAGTTAGCTTCCGCCGCATGGTCGGAATAATTTATGCCCACGCACAATATTTTCCCGGGCGCCCCAAACGGCGGAAAATACGTGATTTCCTCAGGATCGAAGCTGGAGCCGGCGCGCAATGCCATTGCCAAATCGTCCAAATTGCCACCCGTGGCCAGCACCTGGCCGAGCGTGCCCGGATAGCCGCTGTCGGTTGGTGCCAGACCTTTCAGTCCCGCCCCGTCTTCTATCGCCAACCCAGGCCCTTGGGGTGTATCGAAGGATACAAATTTCACACGCGCCTCCTCGCTTGAATTCAACCTCGGGACTATAGATACTGAAACAATGGGTTGCGAACAAAGAATGTTCCACAAATGACGAGCACTAAGAAACGCCTAACGCTAACTTTCGACAATGGACCGGACGCGCAGGCCACGTCACAGGTTCTGGAAGAGCTCGCGCGGCGGCGGCTGAAGGCCACATTTTTTGTTTTGGGCAAGAATATGGCGGAGCCCAGCCTCAGAGCAATCGCTGAACGGGTGCACGCCGAAGGACACTGGATCGGCAATCACACATTTACCCACGAAGTCCCGTTGGGCGACCGAACAGACCCAGGTGCGGCGCAGGCTGAAATCGGCGCGACCCAGAAACTTATCGGGGACCTGACGCACCCCGACAAATTATTCCGCCCCTTCGGCAATGGCGGTCATCTGGACAACCGCCTGCTCAATGCCGAATGCCAAGAGTATTTGGTATCTGGTGGCTACACATGCGTTTTGTGGAACAGTATTCCGCGTGATTGGGAGGATGTGGACGGCTGGGTCGATCGCGCGCTCGGGCACCTTGATGAATTAAAGTGGACGGTCGTTGTTCTTCACGATCTTGCCACTGGCGCCATCGACAATCTGGGGCGATTTCTGGATGTGGTCGCCGAACGCGACATCGAAATTGTTCAAGAATTTCCGGATGACTGCGTCGTCATTAAAGCCGGCCAGTCAAACTTAGACAGTGTGTTGGCCAAACGCGTCGGTCGATAATCCGGGCAACCGGTGCTTCAACCGGACGGTCGAGAGATTCTATCGCGCGATCATCAAACAAAGTTTATCGCCCAAGTCATGGGTGGTCCGACCAATTATTCAAATGAAGCCTTGAAACGAATGCACGGGCATTTGCGGATCAGCACGGCACAATTTGAAGAGTTGATCGACATACTGGTAGAAACACTGGAAGACTTCGACGTGGAGCAGCAAGATATCGAGATTACAAAAAAAGATATGACAGATCGATCGCAATACATCGTCGCGAATTCATAGCGATTACGTCGGCTCAATATTTTCCATGGATAACCCGCAATCTCTCAAACAAATTCTTCAGTCGCTCAATGATGGTGTGGCGTTGGTTGATTCTGACGACTGGTCGATTGCCTTTGAAAATGCCAAATTTTTTCAATGGTTTCCGCCCAACGGCGAAGCTGACGAACTACTCACTGTGTGCATGCCGGGGTTTGATCCCGAACGGGCGACAAAACGTCTTTCTGCGGGCCGATCCTACAAATTTAAATTGGAAGTTGGCGACACGGCTCGGGTCACCCCGTTGGTGATCAAAATGAAAGCTTTAAACGACGAGGGCGGGGCCTGTATGCTGATTCAATGTGATGATATTTCAAAGCAAAAAGAAAAAGAATACATGTTGGAATCCTATTCCAAGATGTCGGAGCGGAATGCCCACTAACTCGAGAAAGAGAAAGACCGAGTCGAAAAGCTATTGCTGAATATTATGCCGCGATCCGTTTACGAGGAGATGAAGAATTACGGTACAACAACACCGCAAAGGTATGACGCGGCTTCTGTTCTCATGCTTGATTTCGTCGACTTTACCGAAATGGCAATATCGAACGATCCGGGGTCGCTCATTTCGGAATTGAACGACATTTTTTCCGCCGTCGACCAGATTGTCGAACTGTTCGGATGCAAGCGCATTAAGACCATGGGCGGTGCCTACTTGGCAGTGTCAGGTCTACCCGAGCCGACCCCCGACCACACCTACAATATTGCCAAGGTGGCCTTGCGTCTGTAGAGGTATTTGGATCGGCGCAACCAAGCCCACAGCGAGCATGGGAATGCCGCATCGGGATCAACACCGGGCCCCTTATTCGGCTCCGTGGTTGGTATTCAAAAATACGTCTACGACATATTTGGACCCGGCGTGAATTTGGCCGCGCGCATGGAAATTACCCTTTGCGAAGAAACTTACGAGCTGATCAAAGATGATTTCATATTTGCCGAACGCGGCGAATTTGAGGTAAAGGGATTTGGCAAAAGGCGTCTCTATACTCTTAAGGGCGAGCATTCGAAACGCAGATAAATAGTCGTAGAAGCTCAGCCGGGCTAGACCATCGGATCAGAATCCGGCGACTGAGACGATAATACCGCTGCTGAAGCTTGCACCAAGCGCCGATTGGTTTCACTCAATCTCGACCCCAATATGTTGCCTATATTCCGGTAAAGACGCGCCGCGATACGCGGATGAAAACGCAATCTTTTTTGTGCACTTTCCGCGTCCAAACGTAAAACCGTCGTGGGCTCGGTCGCGGTCACAGTCGCTGTCCGTTCGACCCCCTCGCCGGAAAAACCGATCTCGCCAAATACGTGCCCCGGCATAAAGTTGCCCAACTCAATTTTCTTGCCTTCATCGTCCAAGGTCGCCATTGCGGCGCCTTCCAGTACCACATACATGCCATTGGTCACGCTGCCCTGCAGCACAATGTCTGCGCCGGGCTCAATCTCTTGAATGTCCGACAGCAGGACCACCTTTTTTACTTCGTATCGGGTCATCCGATCAAACAAGGGCGAGCCGACGATGACCTCGCGGTCGATCTTGAGGGCGACAATGTCCCAGACAGTGGCCAGGCGCAGATGCCGTAATAAAATGGGCATGATCATCAGATCGGCCAGCAGGGCGTAAACCATGGTCGCCGCTGCCAGGGCACCAAACTGCGCAACAATGCTAAACTCCGACAAGGTGAGCGAGCCGAAACCCAAAGCGAGACCAAACGAAGTTGAGATGATCGGGACCGCTTCGCTGCGAATGGCATTGCGCGCGGCCAACCGCTGATCCGGCTGTTTTTTACATTCGGTGCCATAGCTGGTCATCAGATGGATGGTGTCGTCGATGGCGATGCCGATTGCGATCGCCGCGACCATCGCCGTGCCTGGATTGAGCGGCAATCCCATCAATCCCATCAAGCCAAAGTTTAAGGTGACCGGAATGAGGTTGGGCACCATGGCGAGCAGCCCGGCCAAGGGCGAGGTGTAAACGAAGCTGAATATGCCGAAAATAATGATCAGCAAAAGCACTAGGGAAGACACTTGGCCCGCAACCAGGGTTTGGGCCACATCATTGATCATCAAATTTTTACCGCTGACGGCAAACCTAATTTCAGGCCCCAGAGTTTTGCCGAGTTCCTCATTCAGTTCTTTAATGTAGGTGTTCAACGCCATTGAATCGGTCAGATTGTGACGCACCAAAATGCGTGTCCGCGAATAGTCCTCGGTCACATAGGGTTCCAGATCAGCACGTTGAAAGCTGAGCAAATAGAGATCGATGTCGTCTTTGCTATCCGGTACTTTAAAAAATGATTTGTCGCCCTTGTGCATTGCCTGGTGCATGAGGGCGAGCAAATCGGCGAGCGAGATGGTCTTGTCGTAAACGCCTTTGTTGTTCAGCACCGCCTGAGCGGCCGCCAACTGCGCAAGCCCTGCCGGCGTCTTGAACATGTCTTTGCGGTAACTCTCGAGCACAACGCTGAAGGTTTGAACACCTGCCAGCTCATCGTGAAGTAAATTGACGTCAGCAACAAAGGGGTGGTCGGTCTCGAAATAGGACATGGGGTCATTGGTCACCCGAATGTCTGGGATCATGGTGCCGAATCCGATCAGCAAAATAACGGTGATGCCGATCACCCAACGACTATAACGGTCATTAACCGTTTCGATGATGCCGACCACGAAACCGATGAAACCACTGGGCCGGCCGTTAACCACGGTGACAGAACTTGTCAAAGGTCCCGCCGCCAAAAGTAGCAACGGGATTGCGAGTACCGTCACCACCAGATTTGCAATCATGGCAAATGCACTGGTGATGGCAAATTCTCTGATCAGCGGAATATCGGTCATGGCGTTGGTGGCAAAACCGATCGCCGTGATGAGCGACGTGATCAATATGGGTAACCCCACCCGCCGCGCCATAAATTTGATGGCAACGTTCCGCTTGGGTTTTTCTTGCTCGCTTATGCCTTCCAGATAAGCCGCGAACAGATGCACGTCCTCGACTGAACCGATGACGATAATGAGGGCCGGCACGACCGCCGTCATTAAGGTCAGTGAGAAACCGAACGTCGCCATGAATCCCAATGTCCACAACAGCGAAATCGCCGAAGTGACCAGAGGAATAAGTGCGCCGGTAAGCGAGCGCAGGAAAATGAGGGTGGTGAGTACCAAAATACCCATAGCGACGGGAATCAGTGTCGCCAAGTCACTGAATAAGCCTTGGTCAATTTCGACCATCAATCGGGGGGAGCCGACCTGGAACACGGGGTCGAAATTTTGGCGCAGCGGTGCAATGACGCGTTCAACGTCCGCATACATCCGCAGACCCTGATCGGGGTCATCCGGATTTTCCTTGTAGGAGACGGCTATCCCCGTCCCCAATCCGTCCGTGGAAATAACGTTGCCAACCATAATTGGGCTGTACAACGCATCATCCCGAAGTTCGGCAATACGCTCCTTGTTGTCCGGCACATAGTCGATCAGTGGTCCGGCATCGACGAACTCTCCCTTATCCCGCACGTTGGTCGCGGTGAACATGCTTTCAACATGGGTGACGTCCGGCAAATCCCCAAGCGCTATCACCACATCTTCCAACTGCCGCAATCGTTCCCGCGTCCACAGGTCATCGGCGCGCGCGTAGATCAGAAGCGAACTTTCGAGACCAAAGTCGGCGGTCATGCGGTTGTAGATTTCCCAGCCGGGGTGATCCTTGCTGATTAGATTTTCATCGCTGCGATCGATGCGCAGATCGGTGACCGAAATGGCGGCAAGCCAACTCAACACTACCAAAATGCCAAAGGCAAGAATTCGGCCCCGCACCCCCATGGTCAGAATATTGTGGATCAACTTTTGCCTCCCTCAAGTCGCGGTACCTTATTCAGCCCGAAACTTGTATTGCGATTTATTTCTAATACTGGCGCAACACACTGATTTTTAACAGATTTATTTGCTCTTTCCGGCCTTCATCTCTACACCGCCTTTTTTGTTATCGCTGCACCCCTCATTTGCGGTTAAATTGGCATCTGGACGCCTGTCCAGATTGTTCTCGGCGAAGGGAGGCCTGTGTGCCGAATTTCCATGGGCTTAAGAGCCCGTATGAGAGTTGTCTCGGCAAACCCGTACTATGGGGCCGGCGAGGTGGGGGAGGAAAAATGTTCAGAGTTGTATGCGCGCTTGTCTTGATGGCGGGTTTGTTAGCTTTTACGCGCAGTCAAGCTGCAGATGTAACCGATGCGCGTCTCAAAAACGCCGCTTCAGACGCCGAAGCTGGCAATTGGCTTACAGTGCATCGAAGCTACGATGCTCATCGATTTTCTCCCCTGACCGAGATCAATAAGGACACGGTCAAAAACCTAAAGCTTGCCTACGCCGTGCCCTTGGGCGGGTGGGAGCCTTCTGAACTCGGCTATCCGACCCTGCAAGGCACCCCCTTGGCCGATGGCGGGTTTCTCTACGTGAGCGACGGCTGGGGTTCCATCTACAAAATTGACGGCCGCTCAGGCGATCGCGGCCGTGTGGTGTGGAAAGCCTCATTTGATGTGGACCATGAGCAGCTTCGTATATCGGCCAATCGGGGCGTCGCCCTATGGGAAAATCTCGTGTTCAGCAATCTGAGCGACGGACGCGTCGTCGCGGTTGACGATGCTACCGGTGAAATTGTTTGGGAGAAAGCGGTGGCTACCGATCCTGGCGAGGGCTTTACTGGTGCGCCGCTGATCGTCGAAGGCAAAATCATTGTCGGCCAAAGCATGGGCGATTTTGCCACCCGAGGTTTCCTGGCGGCCTTGGACGCGAGAACTGGGAATGAGTTGTGGCGGTTTTACGTCATCCCCGCACCCGGTGAGCCCGGCAGCGAAACCTGGCAGTGCCCCAAGGATGGCAACCCGGAGTGCTGGAAAACTGGCGGAGGTGGTGCTTGGGCAACTGGCTCCTACGACCCGGATAACAAGCTTCTGATTGTCGGCACGGGTAATCCTGTGCCCATGTTTGACCCCGAATACCGTCCCGGCGACAATCTTTATACCAACAGCGCGATCGCCCTGGACGTGGAAACCGGGAAACTGGTTTGGTATTTCCAGTACACCCCTGGTGACTATTTTGATTTTGATGAAACCGGAGTGCATCTATTAATTGACCGCGAGATCAATGGCGAAGACCGTAAGGTTGTCGCCCATTTCGGCCGCAATGGTTTCTTTTACCGGCTCGATCGCACCAACGGCTCGTTCATTGGCGCCAAGCAATATGTCGATAAACTCAATTGGACCGAGGGAATTGATCCTAAGACCGGCACGCCGCTTGGTTACGATCCTTCTGCCAGCATTCAGGAATATGTAAAGGGCATAGTGCCCCGGCGGGATGGACCTGACCGGGTGACCTCGTGCCCGCATGTGCAAGGCGGCGTAAACTATTGGCCGACCGCATACAATCCGGACCTGAAGCTCGCCTATGGCGCGTCCATCGAAGCCTGTCAGGACATTGTCTTGGGAGGTGAAGGTGCCGGCGAATTATTCGCTGCATATGAGGATTTTCAGGGTGAAGGGCATATATTCTTGGGCGGTGGTGTGGCCGTGAACGGCCCGCAAAAAGGTTCGTTGCTCGCCTACAATGTCGCCACTGGCGAACAAGTAAACGAAGCCGCACTGCCCTATCCGAACTACTCGGGCCTGCTCGCGACTCGAGGCAACCTGTTGTTTACAGGGCATCTTGATGGCGAGTTTTCGGCCTATGATGCGTCGTCGCTCGAGCAGTTGTGGCGGGTTAATCTGGGCGTTGAGTTTCAAGCACCGCCGATGACGTTTGCGGCAAATGGCAAACAATTTATTGCCATCATGGGCGGCGGCGGCGGCCTCGAGCCGTCGAAAAACAGTTTTGGTCTTTCGGAGCTTGGCAACATGGAACACGCTTATATTTTGTGGGTGTTTGGGCTTTAGAACATAGAACTGAAAGCATTTGATAGGGGAGAAAGTGATGGGGATCATGCATGGGAAAAGCCTGCCGAAAATTGCCGGGCGATTGGTTTGCGCGGCGCTGGCGCTGGGATATTTTGGCTTGGTAAACACGACCCAAGCGGCGAACGTCACCGACGAACGCCTATTGAATGCCGGCAGCGACGCCGAAGCCGCCAATTGGCTGACCGTTCACCGAACTTATGATTCGCACCGCTTTTCGCCCCTCGACGAGATCAATCGCGACACTGTCAAAGACCTTAAGTTTGCTTACGCCGTGCCCTTGGGCGGCTGGGAGCCGTCCGAGCTGGCCAATGCGGCACTGCAGGGGACGCCGCTCGCCGACGGCGGGTTCCTCTACGTAAGCGACGGCTGGGCGTCGGTTTACAAGATCGATGTGCGTAGTGGCGACCGGGGCCGGATCGTCTGGAAAGCCGACTTCGACATGGAAAAAGAAGCGACCCGCATTCCGGTTAATCGCGGCGTTGCACTATGGGGCAATCTGGTGTTCAGCAACACGTTAGATGGCCGGGTGATCGCAGTCGACGATGCCACTGGCGAAATCGTGTGGGAAAAACTTGTGGCCACCGGGGCTGGCGAGGGGTTTTCGAGCGCACCCCTGGTCGCCGACGGCAAAGTGATTGTCGGCCAAAGTATGGGCGACTGGGCAACGCGCGGCTTTGTTGCCGCGCTCGACCCCAAGACGGGTGATGAAATATGGCGGTTCTACACCATTCCAGGACCGGGTGAACCGGGACACGACACCTGGCGCTGCGAGGAAGCCGGTAATCCGGATTGCTGGAAAATTGGTGGTGGCAGTGTTTGGGTAACCGGCTCTTACGATCCCGAAAACAAACTGTTGATTGTCGGCACCAGCAACCCGGTGCCCATGTTCGATCCTGAATTTCGGCCGGGTGATAATCTCTATACCAACAGCGCCCTCGCCATCGACATTGAGAATGGCAAGTTGGTTTGGTATTTCCAGTACACTCCGGGCGATTACCTGGATTTGGATGAAGTCGGCATTCATCTGTTGATTGACCGCGAGATCAACGGCGAACAGCGAAAAGTGGTGACACACTTTGGTCGCAACGGATTTGTTTATCGCTTGGACCGGACCAATGGCTCCTTCATTGGCGCCAAGCAATATGTGAACAAGCTCACCTGGACCAAGGGAATTGACCCTAAAACCGGCAAGCCTCTGGGCTATGACCCATCGGGTGGCGTGCAAGAATACGTTAAAGGAATGGCGCCACGGCGCGGCGGACCCGACCGGCTGGAAAGCTGTCCGCATGCGCAAGGCGGGGTCAATTTTTGGCCCACCGCCTACAATGAAGATTTGCAGTTGGCCTACGCCGGGTCCATCGAGGCCTGCTCAGAAGTCGTCTTGAAGGGTGAGACCCTGATCGGGCCCGAGAAATACCGGGAGTTTCGAGGCGAGGGAGAGTTCTTCTTGGGCGGCGGCCTGGAGGCCAAAGGAGATCAAAAAGGATCAGTCTCCGCATTTGACGTTGCGACAGGCGAAGCGGTTAAAAAAATCATGACTGAGTACCCCAACTATTCGGGCATGCTCGCGACGCGTGGCAAACTCGCGTTCACCGGCCACATGGACGGGCGGTTTTCCGCTTACGACGCCGAGTCTTTGGAAGAGCTCTGGTACATCAATCTGGGAGTCGAATTTCAAGCGCCACCGATGACGTTTGCCGTCGATGGCAAACAATTCATCGCGATTTTGGGCGGCGGCGGCGGCATCGGCCCCGGCGTCACGAGTTTTGGTCGCACCGAACTGAATACAATGGAGCGGTCTTACATGCTGTGGGTCTTCGCCCTCTAGGTCCAGGAAATTTTGAAGTCATTTTGAAGGGAAATACGATGCGGTTGAGTTTACTAGGTGTGGTCCGGGTTGCTGGATTGTTTGGGATTTTGGCCACTGCAATATCGGGTGCCGCCCGTGCCGTCGACGTAACGGAGGCCCGCTTGCTGAATGCGGGATCGGACGCCGAGGCCGCCAATTGGCTGACCCATCATCGCACTTATGATGCCCATCGCTATTCACCACTCAACGGGATTACAACCGACAACGTGAGTGGGTTAAAGCTCGCCTATGCGGTCCCACTCGGCGGGTGGGAGCCCTCGGAATTGGGCGCGCCAGCGTTGCAGGCGACGCCATTGGTCGACGGCGGCTTTCTCTACGTTACTGACGGTTGGGGATCCATATACAAAATCGATGGGCGTTCAGGCGACCGGGGCCGAGTTGTCTGGAAAGCCGACTTCGACATGGATCACGAAGGTCTGCGGTTGCCGGTCAACCGGGGCGTCGCGCTTTGGAACAACTTGGTGTTTTCTAATCTGGGTGACGGCCGGGTGGTGGCGGTCGACGACCCCACTGGCGAAATCGCCTGGGAAAAACAGGTAGCTTCAGGCGCTGGTGAAGGCTTTACCGGCGCCCCCCTGATTGCCGACAATAAACTGATCGTCGGTCAAGCCATGGGCGATTGGGCAACGCGTGGCTTTATCGCGGCCCTCAATCCGGCGACCGGCGACGAGTATTGGCGCTTCCACACCGTACCCGCGCCGGACGAGACCGGCGGCGATACCTGGCGTTGTGCCGAGGCCGGCAACGTCGACTGCTGGAAAGTGGGCGGAGCCGGCGCCTGGGCCACTGGGTCTTACGACCCCGACAACAAACTGCTCATTATGGGCACGGGCAATCCGGTGCCCATGTTCGACCCCGAATCCCGCCCCGGCGACAACCTCTATTCCAACAGTACGGTCGCCCTTGATATCGAAACCGGCAAATTGGTTTGGTACTTTCAGTATACGCCCGGCGATTATATGGACTTTGACGAAACTGGGGTGAACCTTCTGATCGACCGGGAGATCAAAGGCGAAAAACGCAAAGTCGTTGCCCATTTTGGCCGTAATGGTTTTTTCTACCGGCTCGACCGCACCAACGGCTCATTCATTGGCGCCAAGCAGTACGTAGATAAATTGACCTGGACCGAAGGCGTTGACCCCAAGACCGGCATCCCGCTGGGTTATGACCCGGCGAGCAGCTTGCAGGAGTACACCAAAGGCCAAGCTCCCCGGCGCAAGGGTGCGGACCGGGTCACGAACTGCCCCCACCTCCAGGGCGGCGTGAACTTCTGGCCCACCGCCTATAACCCGGAACTCAAACTGGCCTATGGCGCGTCCATTGAAGCCTGTTCAGAAGTGGTTGTGCGCGGCGAGGCGCAAGTTGGCGAGGGCTTCCAGGAGTTTCGCGGCGAAGGTGAGTTTTGGCTTGGTGCCGGCGCGAATGTGGTCGGCACCCCAACCGGATCATTGTCTGCGATTGATGTGGCCACCGGCGCGGCTGTCGTAAAAGTGGCTCTTAAATATCCGAATTATTCGGGTGTCATGACAACCAAAGGCAAGCTTCTGTTCACCGGTCATCTGGATGGCACGTTTTCGGCCTATGACGCCAAGTCTTTGAAAGAATTGTGGCATATAAACTTAGGCGTTGAGTTTCAAGCCCCGCCCATGACATTTGCTGTGGATGGCAAGCAGTATGTGGCCATTCTTGGCGGCGGTGGAGGTTTTAGTCCGGGGTCCGCCTTCTATGGTCTAGCCGAATTAGCAGTTATGGAGCGCGCCTATATGCTGTGGGTGTTCGCGCTGTAGAACGCACGAAAGGACGTTATGAGTAAGATCGAGCGGCTCCTGGCAGGCGCGATATTGAGTGCTATGTTGGCGATTGGCATGACCATGGGCGCAAAGGCCGGTGGCGAAGTCCAAGGCGAAACCGACAACTTAAGCACTCTCACCGGCGATTCTGTTCGCGGGCATAAGACGTGGAAGAAGAGCAAGTGCGCCTTCTGTCATGGTTGGGCGGGTGATGGCCGCGGCCACCCGCGCTCGCCCGGGGTGGCGCCAAGTTTGCGTAAAACTCAACTCGAACCCGAGAACTTTAAAGAGATCGTCCGCTGCGGTTTGATTGGCACCGAAATGCCCTATCACGACCGCATGGCTTACCGGGATGACCGTTGCTACGGCATGCTGGCCGATGAGTTTGAGCCCGACACCATGCCACGCAAGGGTAAGACCATGTCCGACGCCAGTTTGGATAACTTGGTAGCCTACGTTTACAAAAACGTCGTCGGCAAAAGGGCGGCGACGTTTGACGATTGCGAAGCATATTTTAAAGTCGGCAGCCGCAATTGTATGGGTATGAAACGTTGACGCCATGGCCCACGATCAAGTTTATGACCGTGGTCGCCGGCTTGAGTTGTGCGGGTAACGTTGCTACCGGGGCTGAACGACCCAAAACCGCGCACGAGCCCCCGTTCACCGTTTGGGATGTTCAATTGGGCGGGCAGGTTACCGACATACCTGAGCGCGATCTGGCGGAAGTCGCCTGCGGCACAAATGGCGGACCGCCCTCCCGTCCACTCGACAATTTGGCCGATTTCAACCTGTGCCCACCGGAAGAAGACGGCAGTGTTGAGATTTATATTTCCTATGACGATGAATTTGAGTACCGCGCTTTGGCTCTTGAATTACCGACCGAAGCTGCGCTACATGCCGGCACGACCGTTGCCGGACATCCTGTCATCGTTTCGGTTTTAGTGAAGCAGGACGGAGAAATCGTCGGCATTCGTGTGGTGACCGACACCCGCGCCGACATTCGCGACCGGCGCCGGGCCGCTTCCTTGGCGACGACCCTCAAATCCCGGTACGGCGGTGATTGGGCATGTGACGACAAGGAACCGGCTGCGGGCGAAGAACCCTTGAGCGGTATTTTCATCCATCAAAACTGCAAAAAAAGTGACGCACGCCATGGCGTGTTGTCACTCGAGACCCGGTACCTGCGGAAAAAGGGGCAAAGGGGCCATGATCCGATAACCGGCTTGCGCGTCAAGGGCGCGTTTGAGAGCACGACCCGGTTCGAGCAGCGGAAACCCTGAACGGGATTACCGCTTGGTCTCTATTCCCGATTAAGCGCTTTGGCGAGCGTGCCTGTTTTCACATATTTCCCGCTCGGCATGATGCTGCGATCCACCGTTGCCCGGTCAATTTTTGTGTCGCTCAAGCCTGCTCCTTCTAGACGGACGCCACTAAATCTGCTGCCTGACAGATCGGCTCGGGAAAGATCGGCAAAGTAAAAGTCGGATCCGCGGATCTGGGCGTCCACCAACTTCGCCCGGCCAAGATTGGCCCTCACCAAGCGGGCGTTGCTTATTTTCGCGCCGGTCAAATCAGCCCCACGCAAGTTGCCTCGGGTCAGATTAATCTCGACAAGGGATGCTTTGGTGAGGTTTGCACCGGCGAGCCGAGCTTCATAGGCAATCGCGCGGTTGAGAATCGCCGACGTGAGATTGGCCCGCGACAAGCGGCTTTTTTGGAGGCGCGCATCCGTGAGGTTAGCCCCGGTCAAATCCGCCCCACTCAAATCCGCTTTGTAGAGAAGAGCTTGCGACAGATCGGCACCGCGCAAATTGGCTTTTCTGAGATCAACGAGGTTCAGGTTGGCGTCCCGAAGATTTGCGCCGGTTAAATTGGCGCCCGACAAATTGGCCCGGTGAAAATTGGCGCCGCGCAAATTGGCGCCCGATAAATCCACGCCAATCAGCTTTAGCCGCTTAAAATTCGCATTAGCGAGTTCACATTTGACGCATTCTAATGTGCGTCCGGCTATAAAATCGGCCTCTCGATCAATGCCGTCCGCGCTCAAATTTCCGGTACCCAATACCGTAAAAAGGGCAGGTATTAAGAAGATCGCGCGAAAAACAAGAGAGTTAACCTTAGGCATCGTGGGAGTCACCCGTCAATTTGTGTAAACAGCATTATCATTGTTCGCTGCGTTGTGATCAACGCGCCCAGGCATTAGAATGCAAACTCACCGTATTTCTTATGTTCCAGCCCTGACATGATCAAACACCTTTTCTTATTCACTGCCCTTATTATTACTTGCGCGATAACGGGCCTGACGCGCCTCGCGGTTGCAGCAGATCCCGTCGAATTAACCGGCACGGCCCGGGTGATTGACGCCGACATCATCGCCATTGGCAATCAAAGGATTATTTTGTGGGGAATAGATGCACCTGAACGCAACCAAACTTGCCGCTTGGGAGGCCGCCAATGGGGTTGCTGGCAGGCAGCCGCCAGAAACCTGCAAACCTTGGCTGAAGACCGTCGTGTGAGCTGCGCGCCCCATGGCGACCGCGACCCGCTTGGACGCGTCTTCGCTGTTTGCCATTCAGGGGACGTGGATATCGGCAAAGCTATGGTAGAAAGCGGGCTTGCACGGGCTTACCTGAAGCAATCGGATATATATGCTGCCGAGGAGAAAAGCGCCAAAGTGGCCAAAGTGGGATTGTGGCAGAAGTCGGCAAAATCGGTGGCACCTTGGGTTTGGCGATTGACCAAATCCCGGAGCTTGATCCGCTGAGAGAAATGCCATTGAGACATTGAAGATCTACGCTCGGGGGGAGCATTCGTGAGAGATTTGTCATCAACATTGTTCGCAAAGCGGGAAGGAAGCCGTGATCACCACGTTCTGATGACGTGGCTCATCTTGACCGGCGTCATCTTATTTGGCTTCGTGGTTGCTTGGGAATTGGGATTCATCGGCATCATTATTGAAGCTGACCGCAGCCGAATTTCTGCCCTTATATTTGTGATTTATATTTGCTTTAGCGGTCATTGCTTTTGGCTCGTCCTCGGTCTGTCGACGGAATGGAATATGCTGCGCCGCGGACGAACCATGATCGTTGAGAACGACGAGAATTTGGTGTTGTCGGACGCAGACGAAGTAATCGTCGGCGGGGCAAAACTTCCGCCCGGCGTGATGACCGATCACATTCGCAATTTGATCGTCAAAGCCGTGCGCCACGAAGAACCCCGGCTCGACCAAACCCTGCTTATCCAAAACTTGGCCGAACGGTTGCGGCACAAACAGAATATCGGCTGGTTCGCGTCGGACGCGCTCATAAAACTTGGACTTTTGGGCACCATCATAGGCTTCATTCTGATGCTTGGACCGGTTGCAACCATTGAAGAGTTTGACGTCGAACATTTGAAGCGCGCGCTCACTGCCATGACCGGCGGCATGGCAGTTGCCCTGTTCACCACGCTGACCGGCTTAATCGGCAGCACGCTTCTCAAATTGCAATATCAAATTATCGACAAGGCGACGGTGAGTTTGGTGGACGAAATAACCGAGACCACGGAAGTACATGTGGTTTCCGTGCTGGAACGGGTCAATGCGGGGATTTGATCGATACCGCGAAGACAACAGCAGCGAGGCGTTTACAGACCTTTTGTTCAACGCCCTGTTGGGCTTTGCGTTTATGTTCTTCATCGCGTTTCTGCTGATAAGTCCGGAACCGGAAAGCGGCAAAATCGACACCAACGCTGATTTCATCATCACTACCATATGGCCCGACAACCATCCGGACGACGTGGATACCTACGTTGAAGACCCGACCGGCAACATTGTCTGGTACCACGTGCCGGAAGCCGGCCTCGTGCACCTGGACCGGGACGATCGGGGTCTCTATCGGGATACGATCATGGTCGGTGACGTCGAGATGACCAACGCTCTCAATCAGGAAACGGTTTCCATTCGGGGCACCCTCGCCGGTGAATACGTGGTCAACGTCGTTCACTATGTGGCCAATTTCGCGGAACCCCTCGAAGTTTCGGTCAAAGTCGAAAAAATCAATCCGCGGGTCACCGTAATCTATTATGGCGTTCACGAACTGAACGGCGTGGGTGACGAGAAAACCGCCTTCCGCTTCACCC
>JAPYRI010000031.1 GCA_029941135.1 Alphaproteobacteria bacterium
CATCCTCCGTACAGAATAAATTTAAACTTAGAGCTTTTTGAGCTCTGTCGGAGCGGTGTTCCTCTGGTGCATTATAGCGATTATTGACGTTATCACATCAAGAGCAAATGGCATTGTCGGGTTACCACTTTGAAAAATGTAAACTAATTACAGTCGATCAAATAAACTCCCTCGAAAAAAATTGCTCCTATCCCGTATAATTTTAAACTTTAGGGTATCACACCCTCAAATATGGTGGTTTTGTGGCTCAAATACAGCCTGTAGTACCTGCCACTCGCCCAGCGATTAGAAACGCGGCGATGATGATCAGAAGAGGGAATTTAGTCGGATTTCCGACCGAGACCGTCTACGGCTTAGGGGGAGATGCGACAAACGATGCTGCTATCGCCAGTATATTTGAGATCAAGAAACGACCATCATTTAACCCGTTGATAGTCCACGTTTCAGACCTGCAAATGGCTCGTTCTCTAGGGGTTTTCGAAGATGAAGCAGAAAAATTAGCACTGGAGTTCTGGCCCGGCGCATTGACTTTAGTGATACCACGAGCAGCCCGGTCTAACACGTCACTTTTGGTCAGCGCGGGGCTAGGCACTATTGCTCTCCGGGTTCCTAACCATCAAGTCGCCCAAGACCTGATCTCAGAATCAGGCCGACCGATTGCAGCGCCCAGCGCTAATTTATCCGGCACCCTAAGCCCGACGAGCGCTCAACATGTCTATGATTCCCTCGGAAGTGCCGTCTCCTTAATACTCGATGGCGGACCGTGTCAAATCGGAATTGAATCCACGGTTGTATTGTCTGAAAAATCGGGAACAAGTGTACTGCGGCCAGGTGGTGTTTCTCAACATGCGATAGAGGCGGTCGTCGGATATGCATTAAGTGATAACTTGGAAAAAAGTGGCAAACCGCGTAGCCCCGGTCAACTCGAGCGACATTATGCTCCTTCACATTCGATGCGGTTGGAGGTATGCGATCCGCAGGAAGGCGAAGTATTATTAGCTTTTGGCGCTAAGTTCCCAACAGTGTGTAAGACAGTCCGCAATCTGAGCATTCAGGGCGACTTAAAGGAAGCCGCTGCCAACCTGTTCGCTATGCTGCGCGACCTGGATCAGATAGATAGTGAAGGAATTTCTGTCATGCCCATACCGGAAGTTGATTTGGGCGTTGCGATTAATGACCGCCTGCGCAGAGCCGCGGCCCGTCCGAATGAGCAACAATCATGACAAATTCCATTCCGAGTGAAATCATCGATCAGATAGAAAACATTGTCGGCTCGAAGGGTTGCTTGACTGATCCCGCAGATTTGACGCCATACAACAAAGAGCAAAGAGGGTACTTTGTTAGCAAGGCTGAATTGGTTTTGCGTCCCGCAAACACAATCGAAGTCTCCAAAATTGTAACTATTTGTTCTGTTGCTGGAATTCCAATTGTCCCGCAAGGAGGGAATACTGGATTAGCCGGCGGAGCTGTCGCAGGACCTGGAGAAGTGATCCTGAACCTTTCCCGTCTGAATCAAATAAGAATTGTTGACCCAATAAATGACACTATCTCCATCGATGCAGGGTGCACACTTTCACAAGTTCAAGCGGCGGCTCTTGAAGTAGATCGCTTTTTCCCATTGAGTCTCGCCTCGGAGGGCTCATGCCAAATAGGGGGAAATCTTTCATCGAATGCCGGCGGCAATGCGGTGCTTCGCTATGGCAACGCGCGTGAACTTACTCTTGGTCTGGAAGTTGTGCTTCCAGACGGAAGAATTTGGAATGGCTTACGCGGTCTGCGCAAAGACAATACGGGTTACGATCTCAAGCATCTTTTCCTTGGCGCAGAAGGAACCTTGGGAATTATAACCGGTGCGGTTTGCCGACTTTTCCCAGTGGCGCGTGAATCTGAAACTGCATTTGTTGCCATCGATACAGTTAAATCATCTACGCGCTTACTGGGATTGGCGCGGGAATACGCCGGGGAAACCGTCACCGCGTTCGAATTATTGTCACGCAGAGCTTTGGAGTTTGTATTGAAGGATGTGGAAACTCTTCGCGATCCACTGAGTGCCCCTCATGATTGGTATGTGCTGTTGGAGTTTTCGACAGCGAGAAAGGAAAGTGAACTCCGGGAAACAGTGGAGGAAATTTTATCTGCGGGGTTCGAAAGTAATTTCATTGTGGATGGTGTTATCGCCGAAAGCGGCAATCAGCGACAGGAGTTATGGCATTTGAGGGAAGCCGTTTCTGATGCTCAAAAAGCGGAAGGCGGAAGTCTCAAACACGATATATCGGTGCCAATTTCAAGTGTGCCAGAGTTTATTGAGCAAGCTTGCGCAGCCGTCGAAAGCGAAATACCAGGTATTCGCCCGGTTGTATTCGGACATGTGGGAGACGGAAATGTCCATTTCAATCTTTCCCAGCCGGTAGGTTCGGAGCGTGAAGCATTTCTTGCGCGACGAAATGAAATAGGCGAAATAGTTCATGGTATTGCCGCGAGCATGGGCGGAAGTATCAGTGCGGAACATGGCGTCGGTCTTTTGAAAAAGGACGAACTCCCGTTGTTCAAGAGCGATATCGAAATGGAGCTGATGCGTAAGTTAAAACACTGCTTGGACCCAAATAGCCTGATGAATCCAGGAAAAGTTGTCTAGTTTTTAGTCTTGCTCCACCACACTTTTGACGAAAGCGTCCATGTGAAACTGAGCTTGTTCGGACCCGTAAACATACGATGTCCCAACAGGACAAGAATGGCGCGCCAAACATCCTTTTTTCTTGCATTCAATGTCTTCAGATGATGTTAAATGTGCGATGCATTTCGGCACATCATACCTGCCTTCACTGAAGGCACCGACCGGACAACCAGATAGACAAGGTTGATCAGTACACGAGTGGCATGGAGATTCGACTTCGGACTGACGCGGAAACTGTATTGGGTCGGCAAATAACAACGCAGCTCGGTAAGCATGCCAGAGGCCGTACGTCGGATGAATTGTTAATCCGAGAGGCGATGTTGAGACCGGTTCCGCGCGATGTGCCCATTTGAGAAACGGAAAGTAAGGAGGGCCATCAAATGGATAAATTGCTCGCGCCGAAAGCTCGCCAGCAACTTGCCCAACCACATCGCGTGTCCATTGATCCAATGGTTCCTGAGTGCGCCGGTCGGACTTGAATTTGTAAATTTCGCTGGATTGAAAAACTTGCCACATGCGGCGATTGTTGTTTCCCACAAGCAAAACAGATTGAGTTTCTACCCCTTTGGAAACGAAAGGTATATTGTCGGAACGATGGGGTACAAAATCGCCCCTTATGACCAAACCATATTCCGACAAGCGGTTGACCGCCATGGCCATAGTATTCGGCTCACTATTACCAAAATTATTGTTTTCGTTCATGTTGTTCAGGGTCAAATCCCACATTGATTGTTAGTTGATCCAAATCCCTAACCGTTACGTAAGGTACAAATCCCGCACCTCGGCTGGCCTTGCACACATCCGCAACATGTTACGATTTACTGACATAGTCGACTGTAAGAACTAATATGCCAGCGCTGACCTCTGTTTTTAGACGTTATAACTGTACTCGAATTCGTCCGCTGGCAGTCTTTCTCCACTTTTCCCAGGAAGAAAGAACAAACTTTCAGTGGCAATCCTGTCAATGACTTCCAAATACTTTTTCACTTCAAGAAGACCTTCGGCGTTCTGTGGAACGAGTAAAAACTCAGGGTTCAACACTTTGGCGTAGGCTGACAGATCGCGCACAAAATTAATCATGTCTTCTTCGGAAGATGCTCTATCGCCTCTTCGCTCCCAGCGTACATCGACCCGGTCCAAATAGACGCCATCAAATCCAGCCGCGATAATTCGATCAAGATAGGAAGTCGGAGAGCCAAAGATAATTTCCTTCCATTCGGCCTCCCAGAAATCGATCACATAATTGCCGCTCCACTCATCATTCTCGGCTTGCATCCAATCCGGCTTCCTGGCACTCCATTCTGATTGCCAATAGTAGCGATAATCTTCTGCCTCTCCGATGCTCATATAAGCAAGGACGAGCCTTGGACACCCGTTCTCGCGTATTTTCATCTGCGCAACATCTTCACGACTGAAGGCCATTTCTTGAGATCCGTCGCGAGAGTAGTCGACGACAGCCATATCAAAGTTCGTCGTCGATATCGCCCGAGGGTCAGACGCTTGGAGTTGATACATCCAATTCTCAACTGTATTCAGCGGCGAGGATTCGCAACCGTAGGACACGTTATTTCCAATCAGAAAAATGAAAGCCGCAAACACGCTCCCGTAAATTCTGCGCATGCACATACCTTATCTTTATACCGGTTGTTTCGTCTCGATAACTCCAGTCCGCTACAAGTTAATGATTGAAGTTTGCCCCAAATATTTTTGACGAAGGAGACCGGAAACAAAAAAACCGCCCCAGGATACTACCCTAGGGCGGCATAATAAATTGAAAGGCAAATTTAGCAGAGAAGATTGTTTTTTATTCTGATTGTAAGCTCAGTACTTTTTGACGTTGCGCAAGCTTGATCCCGATATCATAAAGTTTTCCGACCTGGTATTTGCCAGTGGCATCTATTGTCTGCACCCGGCGAACTGTGATTCCTGTCGAGCGGAAAGTGCAACGCTCGTACTGCGGACCGGTGGGCTTTTCTAACACTCTATATTGAACGTGTTCACAAACAATGCATTCTGCAATCATCGGCAAAACTCCTGTACTTTCTGATTGTGTTTGACGATTTGACGCTTGGTGCCTTCGGTCATCGGTTTCTCCTTTGACAGAATGTATTTGATGATCCGGTTCCATGAACGCCGAGTATTGCCTTAGGCACTGGACAAGCCAGCACTCCAATTTTTCCGCGACCAACACAGCTACAGTCGCTATAGCAATCGCGAATATCGCCGCTTCATACACGATTAACCTGCGCGGACCGCAGCCTTTGTGCCATTAAGGTCAACCAACTACTCTTCGACAAATTTCTGTTGTAAAACCGACAGAGGGCGTTTCGATTCAAAAACCTGCAGTTTGATTTTATTTGAGGGTTTTAGCGCGTTCGTTGGACGTGTCATTCTTCTGAGTCACTGCATTGTTGCGCCCAATAGATTGTCCGCAGTTCCAAAACCAATTCATCTGGTTCGCCGTCAAACTCCGTACTGACATGGCCAATGCCAGCATCGAGTTCTTTGCCAAGATCAATAACACCGAGATCAAAATAATGCGTACAGCGTAGTAATTGAATAGCAACTCCGACGTTTGAGATAAGTTCATGAAGCTCGGAATAGGATGGTTTAGTTGTGAGACCCATAATTCCCTCCGCAGAACTTTGACACTCAATTTCCGGCACCTAATAGAAACTCAAGTGATGTTCTTTGTGTCGTCCCGACATGGGCTGTGAGATACTGAAATTCAATATTTCAACCCCAAACCTGAGGGATTCTGAACAATGGCGGTGATGTGGAGGATCAGATTGGCAAGCGTAGCTGCCTGCTTGGCACTATCATTGCCCAATGACTTAGGGGCTCTAGAAAACACAGGAATACTGCCGCAAAACTTGAAATATTTAAGTATAAATGGATGGGATCTAGTTTATTTCGGTAATAATCCGAATGACACAACTACTGGATATTGTGCTTTATCAATTACAGTCTTGGCTCAACCTAAAATTGGTGCTTCGGGCGGCCGTGTCACAATACGGTTTGGCAACTCCGCTGGCAGTCCGTTAGTGACCGCCACGATTACGGGCGGCGTCGATCCTGGCCGACCAATCGAGATGTGGGTCGACAACCATTTAATTGCTGACCGGCGGTCTGATAATGGAAAGGTTTCTTTCAAGAATGACGCGGCGCGAAATCTGAAAACCTTGTACAAAGCAGGACGATTTGGGCATTTGCGATTTCAACGCGAAAATCTAATTGTTGAAGTGCCTATCTCATTGAACGGCTTCACCGGAGCAGTCCATACTGCGCAGAAAAAATGTCGTTCCTGAACCGAATGTTAAAATTCGATTTTGAAACAGCATTATGGAAAAAGAAAGTGAATTCATGATTGATTGACGTAATACCCTGGCACACCAATCAACTATGAATAGAAGTAAACCTTACCTGTCCCGAAATATCAACCCCTTTGGTTGATACTTTTTAGGAATTTAAATTTAACCTATACAACCCAGTGATCAAATGGCCTTCATACTTGCCTCGTGCCAATCATACTCGGCGCATACAACCATACTTTTATGAAAAATAAATCAAAGAGCACAATTGAGCTGATGATTTCGTCTTCGGCCGAGCAAATGAGGCTTGGTTTCAATATTCGAGCAGAAGTATTTGTGCGCGAGCAAGGCGTACAGCCGCATGTCGAACGAGATGGCAAGGACCAAACTGCAACTCATTATTTAGCTAAATTAGGCGATGCGGCCATAGGCACAGCCCGATCCAGGGTTCTAAATCAGACTGAAGTAAAAGTAGAGAGGGTGGCAATAATCAAAGAATACAGAAGCTTAGGTCTTGGGTTCAAGTTTATGCAGTATATCCTGACGCAATTATCTGGCGAAGGAGTGGTAAAGGTAACCATTCACGCTCAGGCTGATGTGGTTTCATTTTATCGAAAACTTGGCTTCATCTCGAAAGGTTTGGAATTCATTGAAGCTGGGATCATTCACCAGGAAATGAGTGTTAGTCTTACTCAGACAAACGTTCTTTCCAATCCTGATTAACGTTTACTTTTTATATCTTTCCTACCAATGGAAAGGCCGCCCATGCCTTCAACAATTAGATCCAACGCCGGGCCAACCGGCAACTTATTATCGGTCATGACGTCAACCTAGGAATTATATTTCTGCTGAGTATGAATGGCACGGATGGATTCGTTGTCGTCGTAGCTTCTATCCCGACGTTCCCATTGCTGAACCCTGAAAGTTAGAGGTGCTGAGATTTATTTTTACGTTTTCCTGCCACAACACGCCCCATTAATTTAGTTAAGGGCGTTTTTTCTTCATGGACCGGACAGCTTCTCAAGCCTAATTGCCTCCCGTTGGCCAAATAACATTTCCTGCCGCAACATTTTTTTCCTGGATATTGCGATCACAACCACTAATTGCCAATTATTGGACTGGGTTGCTGCGAATTAACTCCCGCTTCATAGGCAAATCTCAAACGCCAACAAAGTGTAATTTCATGCGGATTATGTCGTTATTTCATTTTTTTCTCATTCATGTCAATTTCACCAAATTGGTTAGTGCATGTCAACCTTAGTGGCGATAGAATATAAACGAATTCGCCGATGAAATAACAGGTCGAAACAAGTCGATGGAAAATAGAATAAGAGAATTACGTCGCGGACGAGGATTTACACTGCAAAATTTAGCAGAACGGGCAGACACTACTAATCAGCAAATCAGCCGCTTAGAGAGGGGCGAGAGACGACTCACCACTGATTGGATGGAGCGACTGGCTGGTGCTCTCGGCTGCAGCCCAGCAGCTCTAATAGGTGCTTATGCCGAACCACCGCCGCTAAGGCATGGTTCGGGTTTTGCTTCAGCTGATAATAACGGGTCCGCGCAATATCTGCCTGAACAAATCCGGACTAGTGAATTTTCGTTTACGAGCGGGCCTAGAGACCTGCCGGTTCTTGGTGTCGCAATCGGGGGGGAAGATGCCTGGTTTGAAAACAATGGGCAGGCAAATGAGTATATTGATCGGCCGCCTTTATTGAACGGCGTTACCGATGCATACGCGGTTTACGTCATAGGCGACAGTATGTCACCAGCGCTTCGTGAAGGGCACCTCGTGCACGTTCATCCGCACCGGAGGCCGACGGCAGGATGCGAAGTTGTCGTACAATTGAGTAATGGGCGCGGTCTATTAAAAGAATTTATCCGGCGGGACAGCGATCAATTAGTACTTCGTCAGCATAACCCCCCAAAAGAACTAACCTTTGAAACAGATCAAATCACCTCAGTGCACAGAATAATTGGCCGATGCGACGCGTAGATATCATCTGATAATTACCGTCAAATTATTTCAATGCGTAGAGACTGTTGAGTTGAGGAATTCCATCGCACACAACATACCCATCGTCGATCATTTTCATGATTTGGGCGTAAACCGATTGTCCTGCAGCTGGATGTAACTCTTGGGGCACATTGGCATACAGTTCTTTGACCATGGCTTGAATGCTCCCCACGCCGATTTTGAGCTGCTCATGAATTTGACGTTCTCGATTTAATCGGTGATCAATGTAGGCCCGAACAAAGGGTTTTGGATCATTGATGGCTGGGCCATGCGTTGGCCAATAGACCGATTCCGATCTCTTCAATAATAATCTCAGGCTGTTCATGTAGTCGGACATGTTTCCGTCCGGCTGTATGATAACTGAGGTCGACCAACCCATGACATGGTCGCCGGAGAATAAGACATTCACTTCCCGGAAAGCGTAGCACATGTGATTAGCGATATGGCCCGGAGTGTGAACAGCTTCGAGCGTCCAATCATTGCCCTCAACCAAATCTCCATCGGCCAAATCCACATCCAATTTTATGTTTTGATCTATGGCTTCTTCCATGCGCGGAAAACCTTCATCTTTGACCTTCTGACTCGGCAACAGGCCTCCATACCCGCAAATTCGCGCACCTGTTTCCTGAGCAAGCTGACGGCTTAAAGGCGAATGATCCGAGTGTGTATGGGTGATCACGATGTCGCTTACAACTTCTCCTTTCAAAGCATTCATCAGAGCTTCGAAATGTTCGGGTATTTCCGGCCCCGGATCGATTACGGCCACAGTGCCCTCACCAACGATATAGGTGCCTGTTCCGTATAATGTAAATGGGCTTGGATTTCTCGCAATCACGCGACGAATCCCTGGTCCAATTCTGTCGACTACGCCGTATTCGAATTCTAGGTCTCGAGAAAAGGGAATATTATTTGTCATAGTAAGTTCACCTAATATGTTGGTGCATGTTCAGAATGCCTAATTTCAAAAACGGTGGCACGACGGCTATCTTAATGCTTCCGCGGCATATGAAATTAAACTGTTTGGGCACTCAATTATTCTCGATACAGTTGTATTTTAGGCACAAATAATCATGAGGTGATAATTCGGTGCATCTAAATGGAGAGCACCACTTATTCACAGCTTATGGTAACAAAAATGAACCTAGCCACTATATCTGCCAATCAAATTAACAGAAGGCATGATCATGGACCATGCGGGCACGGTCATGGATACTCTTCATTCGATCCGGAACCTGGGTGTCGATTTGGCAATTGATGACTTTGGGACTGGTTAGTCCTCTTTGGCTTACTTGCAGAAGTTTCCCGTCAATCGAATGAAAATAGACCGGAGCTTTGTAAGTGACATTTGTTCCAACCCGGGAAATGCTGCGATTACACATGCCATCATCACACTCGCCCATGATCTTGGAATGAAAGTAATTGCATAAGGTGTGGAAACTGAAGATCAATTCCATCACCTTAAAATGGAGGCCTACGATGAAGCTCAAGGTTTTCATTTCACCCACCCGTTAACCGCGACCGAAATAACCAAGTGGCTTGCTGAAACCGGTGGGTGTTTCGAAATGACCTGAGACAGGAATTTCGACGGAGACGATCGGCATTTCGAAGGTTGTAAGTATTTCCAGACTCCTGTAGGCCTCTATTCAGACAATTGATATGTCTGGTGCATCTTCGGACTTCATTCCGACCACATGGTAACCGCAATCCACATGATGAATTTCCCCGGTGACCCCTGCCCCTAGCTCGCTCAGCAAATAGAGACCTGCGCCACCCACTTCATCAATTGTTACATTCCGTTTTAACGGCGCATTGTATTCGTTCCATTTTAGAATATAGCGAAAGTCACCAATTCCTGAGGAAGCGAGTGTTTTAATCGGCCCTGCCGAAATCGCATTAATTCGAATTCCCTGTGCTCCCAAATCTGTGGCAAGGTACCTGACACTGGCCTCTAACGCCGCTTTGGCGACGCCCATAACATTGTAGTGGGGCATAACTTTCTCGGCGCCATAGTATGTCAGTGTGACAATGCTTCCGCCTTCCGACATCAGCTTCTCCGCTCGCTGACAAAGGGCAGTTAGCGAGTAACAAGATATTTCAAGAGTATTTGTAAAATTATCTGCTGTTGTATCAATATATCTATTCTTCAGTTGTTCCTTGTCAGAAAAAGCAATTGCATGAACCAGAAAATCAAGGTGACCCCATTTTTTTTGAAGCGTGTCAAAAACATTATCCATGCTTTTTTCATCAGTTACATCGCACTCGATCAACAAATCCGAGCCTATAGAATCCGCTAACGGTCTGACTCGCTTTTCGAGCGCCGGGCCCTGATACGTAAAAGCCAATTCAGCTCCATGAAGGCCAAGTTTCTTCGCGATACCCCACGCTAATGAGCGATCATTGGCGACCCCCATTACCAGGCCCTTCTTGCCAGCCATCAATGGCTCGGAAGCGGTCATAACTCTCTCTTTTCCGGCAGTTTTTACGTGAGTGCAAATTTTAAGTATTGTATACGCAAAGGCTGATTTTCGCCAATGCGGTTGCACCGCATTAGATTAATCTCAATATATCTCGAACGTCATAATCGTTCTCAGCTGACCATTCTATGATGAATTTCATCATTTCATTATCGATTTCATCCGGCAACTTAACTTGTAGTTTAAGATACTGGTCACCGGTCCCTTTAGCATTACCTTCTGGGTTTATGCCTTTTCCCTTTAGGCGCATGGATTGACCTGTATTCGATCCTTTGGGCACGGTTACCGTCACCATTCCATGGACGGTAGGCACTTTAACTTTACCGCCTAGGACAGCTTCGCCAAGAGTGATGGGTAAATCTAAATGAATGTCATTCCCTTCACGCTGAAAATATGGGTGAACTTCAATGCAAATTTCGACCAGTGCATCACCGGGTGGGGCGCCTGCAGAACCTTGATCGCCTTGCTGCTTAAGGCGGATTTGTTGCCCAGGCTCAACTCCAGCCGATATTTTTACGTCCAGGGTCTTGCCATTTTTTAAAGTAAGGCGCTTGGTCGTCCCTTGAACCGCTTCAAGAAAGGTTATCGACAATCGATAAGAACGATCACTGCCGCGCCGGGGGCTCTCCCTTGTCCGCCTCGGCCCTCCGGCTCCGGCCATTCCGCCGAAAAGATCTTTGAATATGTCTTCAGGCCGCGCTCCGCCAAAGTTGAATTGATTAAATCCCCCATGACCTGCACCCGAGCCAGGATGCGCACCAGAAAATCCCCTATGAATATCATTTCCTTCGGAATCAATATGACCGCGGTCATATTTCAGTCGTTTGCCCTTGTCGCTTAGAATGGCGTGTGCCGCCGACACTTGTTTGAATCTTTCCGCAACTTTCTCGTCACCTCTATTAGTGTCGGGATGCAGTTTTTTGGCCAGGTTCCGGTATGCCTTTTTTATTTCAGCCTCGTTCGCCGAATTCGGAACGCCCAGTACTTGATACAAATCTCTCATGGTCGAGCCATATATCCTTCAAATAATTGGGCATGAGACAACCATATGGGCACTTTGCAAAGGCTAAACATGTTGGCCGCCGTTAATGTGAATCTCCGCTCCAGTAACGTAACTCGCCTCATTCGTACATAAGAAATGTATGGTATCTGCCACTTCTTGTGGCGTACCTAGCCGCCTGAGCGGCAATCGGCTAACCAGTTTGTCAGTTCCTGGGGATAGGATGGATGTGTCAATTTCGCCGGGAGCAATCGCATTCACTCGAATTCCCTTAGGGCCAAAATCTGCCGCCATTTCTCTGGTCAAAGATGCCAGTGCCGCCTTTGATGTGGCATACGCGGCTCCGGCAAACGGGTGTACACGGCTGCCGGCAATAGATGTCACGTTTACGATCGAGCCTTGTACTTTCTCCAATTCAGAAATCAATCCACGAGCAAGAAAAATAGGTCCGTAAAAATTGACCATAAACACCCGCTGCCACTCGTCTAGAGGCGTGTTCATGGTTCCCAACCGTTCTCCATTTTCGGACTTGGGGGATATACCCGCATTATTTACCAGAGCATGAAGCGCTCCGTCGTTAAGTCGCTCCCTAATGAGTTGGATACCGCGCGTTAAACTATCGGGCTCAGTGAGGTCTATTTGAACATGGTCTTCGGGACCCGCTTCCCAGGGACAATTTTCAGGGAATGCGTGCCGTGAACATGTGATCACACGCCATCCTGTATTCGAAAATTTTTTGACAGTTGCATGCCCAATTCCCCGGCTAGCGCCGGTTAAAAGTAACGTTCTGCGACCAGATTCAGTCAAATTCTGAAATCCTTACGTCTGATCTAAATAATGAGTGCGCGGGAATACGCGGTCGAGTAAGCATATCAAACCATGTGCTGCAAATACCCGGCCAATGACCCAAAAATGGGAAATGTTAATGGGCAAGAAGCAACGGAATTTGGGCATTTTCCAATATGTGACGGGTTAAACCTCCAAAGATAATTTGACGAAGCCGACTATGCGTAAACGCGCCCATAACAAGTAAATCAATGTCCAATTTTTCCGCCCGCTTTAGCAAGCTTGCTCCGGTCGACGCCTTTTCCAAAGATTGGCCTTCCTCAACCGCCACCGAGGCCGCAATCCCATGCCAAGCTAAATATTCTTGAAGCTCAGATGCGCCTGCTCCTTCACCGTGCTCACCACCGTAAAAGATTATACTGACTTGCTCAGCTTCATGAAGAAATGGAATAGAGAATGCGACCGCCCGAGAAGCTTCCGGACTACCTGCCCAAGCAATTGCTATTTTTTTTCCGATAGACGCCAATGCGTCCCAAGCGATCTCTACGGGAGGCACAACTAAGACGGGCCGTCCTGTCTCCATAATCGCGGCTTCTAATGCGACGGGTAGGACAGGTGTTGTGTCAGTAACCGAACGGCTGCCAACAATGAGATCGGATAGCCGTCCATGATGGGCAATCAATACGTCCTGATGGCCTGCAATACTATCAAAGCTTGCAGACGGTTTGACGTCCGTATTAGGCATTGGATTACCAGTGACTGCAATATTCAGTTTTTCACAAGATTCCCGAAACACTTCTTGAGCTTGGATAGCTCTTTCTTGGCTCTCCTTTTCGGCGGCCGCCATGACCTGGGATATCATCGTCCCGGTCATTCCATCCCCCAAATAAGCAACACTATCTCGAGGATCGAGGGCCGCATGGAGTGCATCAACATGAGCGCCAAACCGGACCGCCAGGCCTAATGCCGCTTCCAAATGGCGACTGCGTTCCGATACGCCACCCATGGGAACCAATATTTTCTTGATCATCAAACTATCTCCCAGCTGCCACGCACCAACTATGATGTTAGCAGAATGTAGGGCACTTAGTCCCATCAGCCCAGAGTCTCTAGTTTAAACTTCGCCATGAACACTTGGGAATTGAACCGACCTATCTGGAACGTTCGTGCCTCCAATTAACGAAAAACCGGAGGATCCTCCAACCCCTCTGGATCTTCGTGAATCAAAACTTCCGCGTCTGGAAAAGCTGTCTCTAGTCTTGCCTGAACTTCATCTGATATTTCGTGGGCACGAATTAAAGTCATTTTGCCATCCAACTCCAAATGAAGTTGAATAAATGAATGAGCGCCTGAGGACCGGGTCCGGAGATCGTGCATGTCCAAAACTTCCGAATGACCCATGACAACTTCTCGAATTCGGTCCCTTTCATTGTCGGGAAACTCTCTATCCATGATTTGATCGAATGCCGATCCTGCAATTTGCCACGCGCTGAACAAAATGTAAGCCGCGATAGCAAGCGCAAACAACGGATCCACGTACAACCAACCAAAATATTTCGACAATAATAGCGCTCCAATCACGGCGGCGGCCGTGAACAAATCACTCAAATAGTGAAGGGAATCTGCTGATATGGCGATCGATTTAGTTTTCTTGACCACGTGACGCTGGAACCCAAGTAACGCCACGGTCAAGACTAATGAAAAAGCCATCACTAATACGCCAGTTTGCGTGTGGGCCAGTGGTTCTGGATGTAGAAGGCGATTGCCCCCTTGTAGCAATAGAAAAGCGGCGGAGCCCGCGACAATCGCCGCCTGACCCAAAGCAGCGACAGATTCTGCCTTGCCATGCCCAAATCTATGCTCACGGTCTGCCGGGGTTAGCGCATGACGAACGGCAATCAGATTAATAATTGATGCGCCGCCATCGAGCAATGAATCGACAAGTGAGGTCAGTATCGAAACCGAGTTGGTATAAGACCAAGCGCCCGATTTTACGACAATCAGGCATACAGCCACGGTCACGGAAGCATATGTCGCCCAACGCATTAATCGCGCAGCCTGGGCCGGTGAAATCGGCACTGGCGGGTCCGATTTTGATTCCGATGCAGTGTCCGTCATTGTTCTGCCATATAGGAGTTATTCGTTTTCATTGGAACCAGGATACTCAGACTCTTCGCCTAGGGGTACAATTTGGTCTTTCTCCAGCCATAATTCGAGTGCTCATACAATGCACGATCATGAAGCCGAAACGGTCGATTGCGCCAAAATTCGATTTTATTTGGTATGACTCGACAGCCTGTCCAATAATGCGGACGCGGCACTTCTCTGAAATTGAACTTCAGAGCAAATTGTGCAACCCGTTTTTCTAATTCCAAACGAGTTTTCAGTATTCGGGATTGGCTGGAGGCCCATGCGCCTATGCGAGCTTCACGTGGTCGTGAAGCGAAATATTCGTTCGCTTCTTCCTCACTCACAATTTCAACGCTACCTTCGATACGGATACTTCTTTGCAAACTAGGCCAATGAAAACAAAGAGCAGCAATCGGATTTGCCAAAATATCCTCGCCTTTCTTGCTTTCCATATTTGTGTAAAAGATGAAACCAGCTTCATCATATCCCTTCAACAATACCATTCGGGCAGACGGATTGCCGTCAGCGTCTGCCGTCGCCAAGGTCATTGCTGTGTGATCGCCTACTTCTTTCTCGGACGCTTCTTGATACCACTTGTCGAACAGGGCGAGAGGTTCAGAAAAATCAACAATAGTAGCGCCGGATTCAGTTTCTTCAGCACGTTCTGTTAAGTACGACTTATTTGAGGGAACTATGTCATCCACAATGAAACCGCCCGATTATCTTTATACTTCGATTACTGCGCTGGACCCTTGTAAAATAGGCCAAATAGCGCCTATTTCTCCGCGTCTTACGTGGATACCCTGCAGTGCCACAATTTTGTCACACTGGTCCGCTACAATAGGCGCTGGACTACCTTATATAGACATTGGAATAAATCGACGCCAGCGCAACTAGATTTACTAGCATAACCGAATTTATAGGACCACTCGAGATGCATAGCGTTCTGGAGAAAAATCATGAAAATTAGTAAGTTAATTGCAATCAGCTTGATGCTGCCTTGGCTTGCCTCGTGCGCCCAAGATGCGGGTAACAAACAAATACTCGGAACCATGATCGGCGCCGCGGGAGGAGGCCTTGCTGGTGCACAAATTGGCGGCGGGAGCGGAAAATTGGCCGCGACTGCTGCAGGGGTACTGCTTGGTGCAATGGTTGGAAACGAAGTTGGAAAGTCTTTAGACAGAGCCGATCTTTTGTATATAAACCAAACTCGCCAGCGGGCGCTTGAAACAAATAGAACTGGCGCTAAATCCAATTGGATCAATCCGGACAGCGGAAACTCGGGAACGATTACACCGCAGCCAGCTATCGAAAATGCCAGTGGTGGATATTGCCGAGAATTTCAAGAAACAGTCACCATTGGTGGTGAGCAGGAAACGGCATACGGAACGGCCTGTCGTCAGCCTGATGGCACCTGGAAAATAACCAAAACCTAAAAATCGACAGTCAACAGGTCGCACTTAGCGGCGATCAAGAACTCTGTATTTCCCGCAGGACCTTTGATTGGGCTTTGCGTGATCCCAATGACATGCCAGCCGGGTTGAGCGGAAATCCACGACTTCACTTTATTGCAAACTTCTTCGTGCAAATGCGGATCACGAACGACTCCGCCTTTCCCCACAAACGATTTTCCCACCTCAAACTGAGGTTTTATCAACGCAACCAACCACGCGCTCGGTTTAGTGAGTGATAATGCGGCCGAAAGCACTAGTTCAAGACTTATAAAGCTGGCGTCACACACGATGATATCTATGGGCTCCGGCACCTGTTCAATGGTCAAATACCGGGCATTGGTTCGCTCCAGGACAATAACACGGGGATCATTTCGAAGAGCCCAGGCCAATTGACCGTGGCCAACATCAACTGCGTATACCTTGTCAGCGCCATTCGACAAGACAACGTCAGTAAAGCCACCAGTTGAAGTGCCCACGTCAAGGACAGTCATATGTGAAACGTTAATCTCAAATATATCTAACGCGTGGGTAAGTTTCGTGCCACCGCGAGATACCCACGGATGATCTTTACCCTTGAGGGTAAGTTCCACATCCCGCCGGATCAGATCGCCAGGTTTTTGAATTTGGCGGTCTCCACTATAGATCTTGCCGGCAAGAATAAGCGCTTGGGCGCGCTTACTTGATTCAGCCAGGCCGTGCTCAACAGTCAGCAGGTCAGCGCGAAGCTTTTTAGGTTTTTTTGATACCGAACTTCGCTCCACAGATTAGGAGCCTACAGCACCCTTTTGACCCAGGCGCACGACAGCTTTCCGTCCAAGTGCATTAATAGCCGTATCGACAATATTCTTAGCCAACAATCCGGCCTCTTCATACATCTCTTCCGGCGACCCATGGGAAACAAATTTATCGGGTAGGCACATCGGCCTCACCTTCAGTCCTTTGTCCAACAAGCCTTCTAAAGCCAAATATTGGAGGACGTGTGATCCAAACCCACCGATTGAACCTTCTTCCACGGTAAGTAAGACTTCATGCTCAGCTGCAAGACGGCGGATTAAATCGTGGTCCAATGGTTTAGCAAACCGAGCATCTGCCACAGTCGTTGTCAAACCTTGGGCTGCCAATTCGTCTGCCGCCTTGTAAACTTCTTTCAAACGGCCACCAAACGACAAGATTGCAATCGATTTACCTTCCCGCAATATCCGGCCGCGCCCAATTTCAAGCGGCACACCAATTTCCGGCAGCTCCATGCCAAAACCTTCGCCGCGCGGATAGCGAAAGGCGCTCGGGCGGTCTTCAATCGCGATCGATGTCGCCACCATGTGCATGAGTTCTTCTTCGTCGGCAGCCGCCATAATCACAAAATTTGGTAATGTGGCCAAATAAGTAACGTCAAAGGACCCAGCATGGGTAGGCCCATCGGCGCCCACCAATCCTGCCCGGTCTATAGCGAACCGAACTGGTAATTTCTGAAGCGCCACGTCGTGCACAACTTGATCATATGCCCTTTGCAAGAACGTCGAGTATATGGCGACAACGGGCTTATAACCTTCCGTGGCCATGCCGGCCGCAAACGTCACGGCGTGCTGCTCGGCAATGCCGACATCGAAGAAACGATCCGGAAAACGATCCCCGAACACATTTAGGCCGGTTCCTGAGGGCATGGCCGCCGAGATAGCGACAATTTTGTTGTCTTTTTCAGCCTCTTTAACCAGCGCATTGGCAAATACTTTGGTGTACGAAGGTTTGTTTGATTTAGATTTCGCTTGAGCCCCTGTGACAACATCGAACTTTGAGACACCATGGTATTTATCCGCGGCCTTTTCAGCCGGCGCATATCCGTGACCCTTGTGAGTCACCACATGTACTAGGATTGGCGACGTTCGCCGGGCATCTCGGGCGTTCCTAAGAACGGGTAGCAAATGCTCCATGTTGTGGCCATCAATCGGACCAATATAATAAAAACCCAATTCTTCAAACAAGGTTCCGCCAGTGGCAATGCCCCGTGCAAACTCTTCCGCGCGCCGCGCTGTTCGCTCCAGTACGGGCGGAAGTTTAGACGCCAGGTCACGGCCGAAGTGACGTAAATTTCGATAAGATTTTGATGACAGAATGCGCGCAAGATAGGCGCTCATGGCACCAACAGGGGGGGCAATCGACATATCGTTGTCGTTTAAAATGACCACCAGCCGGCTATTCATAGAGCCCGCATTGTTCATGGCCTCGTAAGCCATGCCTGCGCTCATCGCGCCATCGCCGATGACGGCTATGACATTGTTGTCGCCATCATCCAAGTCACGGGCAACAGCCATCCCCAGCCCAGCAGATATAGAAGTCGATGAATGCGCTGCTCCAAAAGGATCGTATTCACTTTCACAACGCTTGGTAAATCCATACAGGCCGTCTTTTTGCCGTAATGTCCGTATGCGGTCCCGGCGCCCGGTTAAAATTTTATGGGGATAGGCTTGATGCCCGACGTCCCAGATCAGCCGATCTCGCGGTGTGTCAAAAACATGATGGATCGCTACTGTTAGCTCTACTACACCCAGTCCAGCGCCCAAGTGGCCGCCAGTTATGGATACCGCTTCCACAGTTTCTGTTCGCAATTCATCCGCCAACTGCTTGAGTTCGGCCACGGACAAATCTTTAATGTCCGAAGGATTATTTACGGTGTCTAGGAGTGGAGTTTTACTCATATGATTAGTACCATCATTGGGACTATCCGCCATCTATCGCATCCCGGCCACATTTAGCAAGTTGCGACATATTGGCTGATTTTGGGCAAAATTACCACGTGGCGAAAATGCCACGGTATGTTTACTCACATTGCCACTCAATAAAGTCGACTGCCAAACTTAGTGATTCTGAATTATTGTCAAACAAATCAATATGTTGGCGAGATTGACTGGCTAAAAATTGCGCCTGAGTGCGGGCTCTGTCAAGGCCAAGGACCGTTGAAAATGAGACCTTAGATCTGGAACTATCTGTAGTGCTCAAATTCTCAATCGACAAGATATCGACTGCAATTTGGTGCGCTAGACCAAGATCATGCGCGAAAGCCCGGAGTGCATGACGTGCCGATTTTGAGGCATACCCAAGAATACCACCAGCCTCGCATGAAAATGCAATTAGGGCGCAGGATTTCGGTTGCTGGAGCCGCGTTACTTCTCCGACCCCCGAGCCGTTGGGTTCGGGATATAGATCATGAATTTCCCCGCCGGCGACACCATGACTTCCTGCAGTAGACGAAAGTCTGCCTACAAGTTCACAACAAACCGACGGATCTTGGTGGGTAGCCTCATCAACCAATAATTCGAACGCCAATGCCAACAGTGCGTCACCTGCCAATATTGCGGTTGCTTCGCCGAACTCTGCATGAACTGTCGGCCTGCCATGTCGAAATTTTATGTCACCCATGCAAGGCAGTTCGTTATGAATTTGCGCATAAGCAAAAGCGCATTCTGCGGCTACTGCCACCCTTATTGCCCGGGAGGAGTCGACGCAAAATAATTCCGACGAAGCTTTCACCGGATACCCGTGGAGACAAATTTTTTGATCTAACAATGCGTAACGCATTGCAGCCACCAGAACAGACTCCGGCCCATCTGCAGGCGGTAGAAGCCTGTCGAGTTGCGTGTTAATCATTCTCGTCTTGGCAGCAATTTCAGTTTCGGGATCGTGCGCCATTGTCACCCCCCGTACATGATCTAATAAGCCCAGTAACTATTCGCTATTTGCAGGCTCCGTGCTCAATCCACCTTCAGAATCAGCAACAATCATCTCAACTTGCTCGCGTGCAGAAGTGAGTTTGCTTTCGCAATGGCGTTTCAAATGCATGCCTCGGGCATAGATGCCAATCGAGGCTTCCAAACCAACACTGCCATCCTCGAGCTGACTAACTATTTCCTCGAGATCCTTAAAGGCCTCCTCAAAATCCATTTTTTGGATATCTGTAGGAACGCTTCCGCCGTCTCCAAGTTTTTTCTTGGTCATAGGTATTCCTGCACCTGCGCAATATAGGTCAAGTGTATAGACCATTCTGCAGCCTCCGCAACTGCTCTCGACAAATTGCGATTTTTTATCTAGAGGCCCTTTAAAACTCCTACGTGAACCGCCGCACAGCGGCCTAACGCTTCAAGGTCGTAACCACCCTCCAAGCTGGAAACGATGCGGGAGCCTGAAAGATCGTTGGATATCTCACATAAACGTTCCGTGACCCAGGCATAGTCTTCATCAACCAATTGCAGTTGCCCTAGCGGATCATCCCTATGAGCATCGAACCCCGCCGAAATCATGATCAAGTCCGGCGCAAATTCGATCAGAGCCGGCAGCATTACATTCGTAAATGCGGCACGAAACTCTTCCGACCCAGAATTCATCGCCAGAGGTAAATTTACAATGTTGTTTGCCACGCCGGTTTCGGATCGGGCACCTGTTCCCGGATAAAACGGGTACTGATGCGTCGAGCCATAAAATAGATTTGCATTGTTCTCGAACGCAGACTGTGTCCCGTTGCCGTGATGAACATCAAAATCTACAACCGCCACCCGCTCCGCGCTATGTTTTACACGTGCATGCATGGCTCCTATGGCAATGTTGTTAAAGAGACAAAATCCCATAGCCCTTTCCGGCTCTGCATGGTGTCCCGGGGGACGCACCGCGCAAAATACGGCATTTGCACTGCCTTCGAACACGTCATCAACAGCTGCACAAACTGCGCCTACAGCTCTCAATGCTGCTTCCCTTGACCCCGGTGAAACGACTGTATCCGCGTCAATGTGCGCTAGGCCACTGTCCGGAATAACATCGAGTAGACGGCTAACATGATCGGAATTATGGACCAGCTCCAATTGCTTCGTGGAGGCTAAAGGTGCATCCTTTACTGCGAGATCAGGTAAATTGTCTGCTTCCAATGCCGCAAGAACCGATCGAAGCCGTTCCGGCTTTTCAGGGTGCCGGGGTCCAGTATCATGGGCAAAGCCCGCTGGGTGGCTATAAATCAGCATAGGCATTTGATGGCAATGATCCTTAAGCTAAGGGGCAGGAATGCAATGATTTCTATTTATTCGGCAGCGCTAACTGTAGGTAAAACGTAGCCTTTAAATTGTTCACGTAATTCTACTTTTTGTATTTTTCCCGTAGCCGTGTGCGGAATTGCTTCCACAAAAACGACATCATCGGGTACACACCACTTCGCGATTTTGCCATTAAAGAATTGAAGTAAGTCCTCGCGACTGACTTCAGTGTCTTGAGCTCGAACGATTATCAGCAATGGACGTTCGTCCCACTTCGGATGTTCAATTCCGATGACCGCCGCTTCCGCCACTCCCGGATGGCCAACGGCAACGTTCTCAATGTCGATCGAACTGATCCACTCACCTCCCGATTTAATGACATCTTTCGATCGGTCGGTTATTTGCATAAATCCATATTCGTCAAATGTGGATACATCTCCCGTGTCAAACCAACCATCTTCATCAAACGCGTCCGCACCCTCGCCCTTGAAATACCCTTCGGCTACAAAAGCCCCACGCACCAGGAGCCGGCCAAAGGTTTTGCCGTCCCATGGTAAGTCGGCGCCATCATCATCTACAATCTTCAATTCAACACCAAATATACCCCGCCCCTGTTTACTTTGAAGTTCGATCTTTTCCTCGACGCTCCAACCTTCTTGCCGGGCAGTCAGTGTCCCAATGGTTCCTAGAGGGCTCATTTCGGTCATACCCCAGGCATGTAGTACCTGAACACCGTACTTATTCTGGAAGGTCTCGATCATTGACCTAGGGGCGGCCGACCCCCCAATTACTGATGCCTTTAAAGTATCCAATCGTTGGCCGGTCTCTTCCATATACTGGAGCAACATCAACCATACGGTCGGCACCCCGGCGGTAAATGTCACACCTTCGCTGTGCAGTAATTCGTAAACACTCGCACCATCCAAATCCTTACCCGGCATGACAAGTTTCGCGCCAACCATGGGTGCCAAGTAAGCGATGCCCCATGAATTAGCATGAAACATGGGAACCACCGGCAAGACAGTATCTCTGGCACCAAAGCCAAGGGTGTCTACGAGCCCCCCTGTATAGCAATGCAATACGGTCGATCGGTGGGAATACAAAACGCCTTTTGGATTGCCGGTCGTTCCCGACGTATAACAAAGAGATGACGCCGTATTCTCGTCAAATTGCGGCCACTTGTAATCATCACTTTCGGCACTGATCAACGTCTCATAGCACACTGCGTTTGGCAGAGTGGTCTCGGGCATGTCCGCTTCGTCAGTCATAATGATGAATCCGGCAACCCTCGGCAGTTGATCGGCAATTCCCTCGATCAGCGCAACGAAAGTAAGATCCAGAAAGATGTATTTATCTTCCGCGTGGTTAATAATGTAGACAATTTGCTCAGGAAATAGCCGCGGGTTAACTGTGTGACAAACAGTTCCCGTACCCGACACACCATAGTATATCTCCATGTGTCGGTAGCCATTCCAGGCCAAAGTGCCAACGACATCTCCGAGTTCACATCCCAATCGCTCAAGTGCATTCGCGAGCTTCTTTGATCGTGCACAGAGCTCTCGGTAACCGTATCGATGAATTGGACCCTCAACAGTGCGCGATACAATTTCGGTATTCCCGTGAAATTTAGCCGCATGTTCGATGATTGACGAAATAAGCAGCTGCTTTGATTGCATCAGACCGCGCATAATTTTGCTGTCCCTCGCTAAATACTCAAAATGTTCAAATTCTGTGCGATTCTATGACCGCCGCGTTGGAAATCTCTAATTCTCAATCGCAGGTAAGACGATTTTATCATCAGTGTCGACAGGCGCGCCAACAACTTCATCCAGCCACTGAATTAAGTCCATCACAACTTCTTCCCGGTTTGTCTCATGTAGCAATTCGTGACGTCCGCCCGAATAGATTTTTAGGCGAATATCTTGAATTCCTGCTTTGCGCAACACGCTTACTAGCCCTATTAAAGCTCGGCCGCCATTGCTTACCGGGTCTTGACCACCTGACATTATATATACCGGTAATTCCTGGGGCGTCCATTTGTAGCTTCGAGCCTCTTGGAGTGAGGCTGTCGCATCAAGCATGTCGAGCCACAATTGTGTTGTGCACACGAACCCACACAATGGATCGTCTATATAATCATCCACTTCATCTTCATCACGGGAAAGCCAATCCGCCAGTGTTCTGGCTGGCGAAAATTTCCGGTTAAAACTGCCAAATGACAGCGCGTGAAGAAGTTTACTGCGCCCGTACTCGCCCAGCCGGGCCCACTCTACTCGGGCAATAATGCGTGCAAAATATCTCGTTAGCCCAATAGTGCCGGTTGCCCCTGACAAAACCACGCCAGCCAGGTCACGAGCCTCTTCCATTATCGACTTTTGCGCGAGCTGAGCTCCCATACTATGGCCAAACAAGACCAACGGGATGTCGGCATAGTCCCTTTTAATCAAAACTGACAAACGATGAATATCTTTAGCCGCCCTAATCCAACCGTTGCTACGGCCAAAAAAACCAAAATCCCTTGATTCAATAACGGAACGTCCGTGCCCCCGGTGGTCATTTGCAAACACCCCATAGCCGGCAGCAGTTAATCTCGAAGCGGTTTCACCATATCGCCTGCCATGCTCCGCGAGGCCGTGAGATATCTGGACAATTCCGTTCAGTGATGTACCCGGTTCCGGCATCCACTTACGGACAAAAATGTCCAGCCCATCGTCAGAAGCGAACGTGAAGCTCGAAGACTGCACGACAGTTTACTCCCGCGCTTCGTTGTGCTTTGCGTGTTCGTGGTCACTGTTCTTACCACGGGCAGTAAACCAAATTTTAGTGCCGATTTAGAAATGGCATTTTTTGCCAAGTTCGCGACCCCAAGCTGTTTCTACCTAATCATTGCGGACAAAAAAGGGGAAGCGCCAAATGGCGCTTCCCCGAAATACGCCAACACTGGCAAGCATGGCTGATCAGAATGAGCGGGAGACCGAGAACACTGCCCTCTCATCGGAATTACCTTGAGCGCCTTCGCTGTCCTTAATATCAGTGTCGTGGTAGGCAATCGAAAGATCAAATCCTTGGACACTTGTTGACAAGCCGAAGCTCCACTCTAGATAGTCGGGAGCCGCGAAAACCGTATTTTTGTCGATGTCTTGGTGACCCATATGCAGATCAAGGCTCAGTGGTAGGGGTAATTCGCCTGGAAACGGCACGTTTAAGTCACCCCAAATATAAACAGCATCCCCAGATTCACCAAAGTTGTCGGGCGACCAATTGATGCCTGCCGAAGTGGCCGCGATCCCAAAATCGTGACCAAGCGAGAATGCAGCTTCAACATAGTCAAAATTACGGCTCGAACCGACACCTGGGTAATTGTAATAGATAAAGCCGAGGTCGTAATCGATCTCGCTTATGCTATTTGAAAAACCACCGTATATATCGAGTTCACTTGAAGCTCCCGGCGAGCTGAAATCGATGTTCGACGCCCAAGCGCCCACATAAACACCGCTCGAATGGCTGTAGTCCATGCTGCCTTGGATGGCAAATTCTTCCTGGGTTTGGGTAATTCCTCGGAACACATAATCATTAGTGCCGGTGACGGTGGCTGAGAATGAGTGTGCGCTTACGACCTCTGCTTCGTCTTCGGCATAAGCTAGAGACAATGGCAACGATGACCCGGCAATCATCAGACCACTGGCAGCGATCAGCCGAAGGTTTGTAATTTTGGTTTTCATAATTCTCTCCTATAGAAACTTTACGCGGCTTGTCGCCACAAAATTGAACAGTTAGCTGTCATTAGCCAGCACTGCTCAAGCACTAATGACCTAGCAGTTGGCAAAGGAATTGCTAATATCGTGCCAATCTTGTGCATCGCAAAATATGGCCGAAAACCAAGCAGTACCGGACGTATTGCTGAGTATATCAAAGAAAATTCAATAATAACGATATAAATGTGATGATTATTTAGGCAGTGTTAATTTGTACTGCCGTAAAATATTGCAACCATTGATATTAGAGGGATCTAATACATTCAGCGACACACAGAGCCTTCTACTCAATTAAGATTCGCCAATTTATGGAATATGGTTGCGGAAAATTCATTGATACCGCGTACGGTTTCGTCCCCGAATTTCACTTCTCAGGAATGTTATTGATCCTGAAGATGGGAGGAAAGCAGGCTGTAGGCCGCAGTAATGAGGCAAAATTTCTCTGGATCTCCACCACGGTCCGGATGGTGCTCTTTCACTTTCTTTTTAAAAGCGCGCTTGAGCTCATAAACGCCATCACCAGTCGCCAAATCCAGTACCGCCATTGCGCTTCTCACTGCAGGACTTTGCTCTTCATCCGATCCGGTATTCCAGTGGGAACGCCTGCCGTGCCATTGCCCCGCCTTTAATTCCTCTTCGGCTTGATCACGCGATTGACCGCGAAAATAATTCCAATCACGATTATATTCTTCTGCATGTTGTTGGCAGAACCAGTAGTAATCCTCTAACTGGTTTGGCGACTTTGGTGCTTTAAAATCCCCGGCTTGGCCACATTCGAAATGTTCGCACATACGCTTGACCGTAGCGTCTTGGCCCGCTTCATAGCCCTGCCATCTGGGAAACCCCCAACTTCGACTTCGTGGAGACATTTGATTAGATAAATCCTAAAGACAAATTTGGTTTAAAAGTTATAAATAAATACAATCTACTTAGCGTTCTGTCAGAGGTGCATCACTAAAAAAGTGGCACCAAATCACTCTGCCTACATATCATTAAACTGGCGTTATCATTTTCTCTCTTCAATTTAGCGGCCGCTAGAAACATGTTTGTATTTGGCTCAAATGAGCTCGCATGATTTAGGAGTAATGCTCTCATTCTACCGTAAAGGTTAGACTATTTCTTGAGCTGTTTTTGATTGCAGAAAACGTTCCATTGTAAAAATAAATTTATAGAAAACAAACTCTGAACGATAGCCCATGAAAAATTATGGGAACAAACAAAGAAGTATTAATACCTTATTCATTATGCTGCAGCGAACGAGATTTAGCCAACTCACCGCACTTGATAGTAAACATGGCAGCGTCCCATATCGAGAAAGAAGACAGTCAGACAAAACGCGGTTTTTTGTCTGTTTTTAAGCGACTGTTCTCATGGAAATCACAACAGGCATCTCCCGAAAAAGGTAAAACTCTCGGGGCAGGCGGTCGCGTCGAAAACCAGATCGAGAACCTACACCTGAAATTTCGAATTCTGGTCCCGATCAGAAAACTCCAAATCGTGTGATAGTGACCGAAGCGTTGTGAGGGAACCACTCTGGTTACGTCCATGGAAGTCGCGCAAATAGCGATGGACCAAACAACAGAAGCCGGCCTCGACAAAAAGGTACGGTTCGCCCCTTTCGTTCCGGAGCACATGGGCCTTAAGGCCGGTAAATATAATTGTATTTATAGTCGCGAAGCCATGTGCCATCTGGAAGATAAAGAAGTTCTTATAGATCAGGCTGAACGAGCTTTGATTCCTGGTGGCCACCTGTTGTTGTTTGACTACATTCTTCCCGACACCGGTGAACAAAGCCCAGAACTTGAGACTTGGGCTGAAACAGAAGACACCCCTACGCATTTAATTACGAGCAAAGAATTCACGACTATGCTTCAAGATCGCCATTTTGCGATCCTGACCCAGGAAGATGTAACGGGCGACTACTATCGATTGATCCTCGATGGTTGGACAGAATGTGTGCGAACTGTAAAGAAGATGAAAATACTGGGCGAACTGAATGATCGCTTCATATTAAATTTTCTCGACGAGGCCGAGCGTTGGGGACATCTCGCCTCAGTTCTTAAAAGCGGCCATCTTCGCTATTTACGAGTTCACGCCATGAAATCATTGTCCTGAATTTGTGATCTTGATTTACGTCAAACGTGGCAACACGTGATGACGAGACGCGCACAACACAACTAAGTTCACTCAATCGGTCCGCCTTACTACGGCGCTAGCTGTTACTGCGAGCCATCCAATCATCAACGACACACCGCCTACAGGTGCCAATGTGGCGGCACTGCGTTCATCCGTTAAGCTAAATGCATAGAGTGACCCCGAAAAAAATAGAATGCCGAATGTAAATGCCCATCCAGCCATCCCTACGCACCAATGTGGTCGCTGATCACCGCAGTTTGCGAGCCACGCCACTGCCAATAAAGCAAGGGCATGCCACATCTGATACCTAACGGCAGTCTCGAATCGAATTAGATTTTCTTGGCTCACCTGTCCGTCAAAGACGTGAGCACCAATTGCCCCCAATCCAACGGCAGTGAACCCAAATACTCCTGCAAAAAATAGCCATATTCTCAAGTTAGATTCTCCAAATTGCCGACGGCGTGTCATTAAGTTACATGTTGGGGGTCGGTTCTTTGAGAGCGTTCTCGGTCAGGTCATTCACAATATAATTGAAGGCGTCATTGACCGAGTCGGTAACAAAAAATAGATCCATGTCTTCTTGCGCGATTGTTCCAAAATCAACCATGGTTTGAAGATTAATAACGTTGTCCCAATATTCTGTTCCAAACAATATGATCGGCAATCGTTTTTCGATTTTTTTAGTTTGGATGAGCGTAAGCATTTCGAAAAATTCGTCTAGTGTCCCGAACCCCCCTGGCATCACCACAACCGCTTTCGCCAAATAGGCAAACCAGAATTTGCGCATAAAGAAATAGTGAAACTCGAAAGCCAGTTTTCTTGAAATGTAGGGATTTTCAAACTGCTCCAACGGTAGTGAAATATTCAAGCCTACATTCAGTCCCTTCGCTTCGGAGGCACCTTTGTTCGCGGCTTCCATGATTCCAGGACCACCTCCGGAACAAATGACAAATCGGCGTTCAGTACCTTCCAAATTTTTGGACCATTTGGTTAATCTACAGGCGAGGTCACGGCTATGTTCGTAATATTGAGACATGTGAAGCCGCTTCTCCGCCACACCCAAATCATTTCCAGCGGCTCTTTCATTTTCGAGCAAATATCTAGCATCCGAAGGGGAAATAATTCGCGCAGACCCAAAAAACACGATCGTGTCTTTAATCTGTTCTTTATCAAACCTGGAGTGGGGTTCTAGATATTCGGCGAGAATGCGAATTGTCCGGGCATCCGGACTACTGAGAAACTTCTCACTTCGGTAGGCTTTTACAGGGTGAATAGGTTTCCTTGCCATCTGTCAAAACCTAACTTTTGCTGCGCTAATCGGTTTCGCAAATCGAGTGGTCATTGCGGCTCTTCGATAAATCATAAAAAATGAAGTTTAGTACTTACCGCTTTTCCACTCCACCACCCTCATCCCGCTTTTGTCATTTCCCGAAGACTTTTCACTAGGACTTGCCCTTCTTCTCCGCCATCTCCTTGCATAACTTGGTCCAACACCAGTCGTAGCGATTTGACATAAATGGAGACAATCTGGATATCACTTTCAATGTCTTCCCTCAAATAATCACATACCTGCCGCGTCCACCAGGAC
>JAPYRI010000032.1:0-4861 GCA_029941135.1 Alphaproteobacteria bacterium
GACAACCGGCGTCAGCAAATGGGGAATGCCGTCGTAAAGGGACAACTCAAGCATTTTCGGATCGATCATGATGAAACGGCATTCTTTGGGCGAAAGCCGAAACAACAACGACAAAATCATGGCGTTTACCGCGACTGATTTGCCAGAACCGGTCGTGCCGGCAATCAGTAAATGCGGCATGCGGGCGAGGTCGGCGATCACCGGCTTACCGCTAATGTCCTTCCCGAGCGCGAGCGTAAGTGTGATGGCGGTGTTTTCGTAGTCCTGGGTGGCCAGTAGTTCGCCCAAGGGTACAGTTTCGCGTTCTAGATTGGGTAATTCAATACCGAGCGCGTTGCGTCCCGGAATGACGGCGACGCGGGCAGATACGGCGCTCATGGAGCGCGCGATATCATCGGCGAGGCCAATAACGCGCGACGACTTTGTTCCCGGGGCAGGTTCCAGTTCATAGAGCGTGACCACCGGCCCAGGGCGCACTTTAACAATCTCGCCGCGCACGCCGAAATCGTCGAGAACCGATTCCAACAGGCGGGCGTTTTGCTCCAGGGCTTCCGGATCCAAGGCGCTTGTGGGGGAGCTGAAACCTTCGTATTCCGCCGCACTCAACAGGCCTAAGGGGGGCAATTGATATTCACCGGCCGGCCCCAGATCGAGTGTCGGTTGGGCCTCGCGGACAGCGCGCAGACTAGGTTTGGCCAGGGTTGGCGACTTATCAATCAGTGCCCGCCGGGGAGCTTTCTTGGACAGTATGGCTGGGGCATTTTTTTGCCGCGTTGATTTCTCGGCGGGAGTTGAGCTTGACCGTCTTCCCTCGCGGTCCCCGCGCCTCAAGCGGGCTGCCACGTCCGAGCGCCACAGCTGAGCCGTGATATGGGCGCAAAACCGGACGCCACTGGCGGCCGCGAACAAAGCGTACTCCAAGGCAAAGAGGATTGACCAGCCAGCGGCCCGCCACTCCCCACGGTCGATGCCTAAGGTGAATAACAGCGCGGTACCCCAAAGCGCGCCGGTCATCACAATAAGGGTGGTTGTGGTGACGCTCAGGCCCAAGTCGGCCAGCAATACAATCATCGCGTTGGCCATGGTGTCACCGGCAAAGCCGCCCAACCCGGTTTTTAGGGGCCAACTGTCGGGCACCGGCCATGAAGCGGCGAGAAACGCGGCCAGGCACAGGGTAAAGGGCACAAGCAACAAATGGCGCCAGAAATGCGGCAAACCCCGATCGGTCGTAATCCGCCACGACCAGGTCATGAGTATGAGAGCGAGAACCCCGCTGCCAATGCCCAAGGACTGAAGGGCTAAGTCAGATATATAGGCGCCGGGTGACCCGGCCCAATTGACAACAGCGTCACTTGCCGCCCGGTTCCAATTTGGATCAGCAGGGGAATAACTGACCATCGCTGCGATCAAGGAGAGGGCTGCGGCAAGCAAACTCAACCCACCTATTTCTACCGCCCGACGGCGCAAAAACTGAACCGCGCCCGGCGGCAAAAAGGCAGCGCGGCTGCGATTATGAGCGCGTCTACGATGGATGAAATTGGCTGAAGGGGTTTGACGACGGCCACGCTTGGCGACGCCACGGGGTTGGCGGGCAGATATGCGGGTGGACTTTGTGCCCCCGCGGGCAACGCCGGTCGATCGCGCCATGGCGCTCCTCGATACTCTCCCGCACCCGGCAACCAAACGCTTTCAAACAAAGGCTTTATGGGTTAGCCGGTGACGGTTACTAAACTCAACTAAATGGTACTTTAGAGCCTATCCCGGCGGCAGACAAGGTCCGGCCCCCAAACCGCCGGACCATGGTCTGTCAGATTTCGTATCCCCTCTCGCCGTGGGAGGTTATATCGAGGCCTTCGACCTCATCTTCGCGGTCAACCCGAAGCCCAACCATGGCGTCCGTCAGCTTTAGAATGACCAAACTGCCGATCGCCGTCCAAGCGACGGTGGCGCCCAAACCAATGGCTTGGATTTGGAAGGCGTCCCAAATAGTGACACCATCACCCAATCCCCATCCGCCGAATTTCTCGGCCGCGAGGAAGGACACCATCATTATTCCGAGAGCGCCGCCGACGCCATGGACAGCAAATACGTCCAAGGAATCGGCAATTTTGTAGCGCTGCTTAATCAGCTGAACCGCATAGAAGCAGGCGAATCCGGCCGACAGTCCAATGATAAATCCGCCAATGGGGCCGACGTAACCCGAGGCAGGAGTGATTGTGGCCAGGCCGGCGATGGTGCCGGTCACGGTGCCGATTAATGTTGGTTTGCCAAACTTTACCCACTCCATGCCCATCCAAACCAGAGACGCTGTTGCCGCGGAGATGTGAGTTACGGTCATGGTCATGCCGGCATTGTGGGGAGGTTTTGCGTCGTCGGGAAACCCCTGACGGCTGCCGAGCATGGCAACGACGACGAGCGCCGCAGTGCCCGCCGTGGCATGGACGACCAGTCCGCCGGCAAAGTCCATCACACCCACGTCAGCGAGCCAGCCGCCGCCCCAAACCCAATGGGTGACCGGCACATAGACCACAAGGATCCAAAAACCACTGAACAGAAGTACGGCTGAAAATTTCATCCGCTCCACGTAGGCGCCGACAATAAGGGCAGGGGTAATGATGACAAAGGTCATTTGGAACATGAAAAAGACCGCCTCAGGAATATCACCTGAGAGAGAATCTAATCCGACCCCCAGCAGAAATACCTTGTCCACGCCGCCGATCCATTGATTGAAACCACCACCGTCGCCAAAAGCAAGGCTATAGCCAATGGCCAGCCACAAAAACGAGGCTAGCATATGCCGGTTTTCTAATTCTTCGCGATAGTGAGAGACCGCCTTTTCCGGCCTCTCCCGCCTTAAAAAGCGTAATTTGAATTGACCAAATTGCAGCCACGACCACCGCTACTCCGAGACCTAAATATTCCACGATTTGGTACCCCTTCATCCTGCTTGACTAATGGGAATTCAAATGACGTGCTAGCTGCCCGAGTTTTTTGAAAACTCTATAAATTCAATAAGTTAAGCTGAGAGTTGGGGCGGCCTCGGCAAACACAAAGAGGTCGGCCTGACTAAATTATGGTCATTGGGTCAAAATTTAAGCGGGGGCCGCCCATTGTTTGGGCGGGGTCCAAAGATCGGGCCGGTTTAATCTGGGTTGAGAAAAACCGACCCGACCGTTGGCGTGGCGGCGGTGTGGTAAACAACAGCCGCCGCCGCTAAATGTTAGGACCCTCACAGCGTGAGGGGCCCTTCCCTTAACCTCAGGGAACCACTTGGCCGTGCAAGTTGATATCGAGACCTTCGATCTCGGTATCTTTATCAACCCGCAAGCCGATCACCATATCGACGACTTTCAGCAAGACAAACGTGCCCAAGGCGCTGTAAGCGATGGTCGCCATAATGCCTTGCATTTGGATCCACACTTGACCGGGATTGCCCTCGAGCATTCCCGGGGTGCCGCCAATGGCTTCGATCGCAAACACGCCGGTCAGAAGGGCACCGACGATGCCGCCGATCCCGTGCACGCCGAATGCGTCCAAAGAATCGTCATACCCGAACAGCTTTTTAAGCCCGCCAACACCCCAATAACAGGCCGGACCAGCGGCGAGGCCGATAATCAATGCGCCTTGGGGATCGACGTAGCCGGACGCCGGTGTGATCGCCACCAGGCCACCAACGGCGCCTGAAATAATGCCAAGCACACTTGGTTTGCCCCGCAACATCCATTCGGTCACCATCCATGACAGTGCGGCTGCTGCCGCGCAGATTTGCGTGACCGCCATGGCCATTCCCGCAGCGCCATCCGCGGCAACCGCAGAGCCCGCATTAAAGCCGAACCAGCCCACCCACAACAAGGATGCTCCAATCACGCTCAGCACCAGGTTGTGGGGCGCCATGATCTCGGTGCCATAACCGTGACGCTTGCCGAGGACAAAGGCGGCAACCAGCCCTGCGACACCGGCATTAATATGGACAACTGTGCCGCCGGCAAAATCAAGTACGCCGGCTTCGGACAAAAAGCCACCGCCCCAAACCCAGTGGGTGATCGGAGCGTAGATCACAACCATCCATGCGCCCAAGAACACGAGCATGGCGGAAAATTTCATGCGGTCGGCGAAGGCGCCGCAAATCAAGGCCGGTGTGATGATGGCAAACGTCAACTGGAAAGTCATGAACACAGTTTCGGGAATGGTGCCAGATAGGGAGTCGACGGTTATGCCGTTCAGCATTATTTTGTCGAAACCACCCATGAAGACCTGAGATGCGCCCCCATCAGTGAAGGCAAGGCTGTACCCGATGACCATCCATAAAACCGTCATCAAACAGGTGATGGCAAAACTTTGAGCAATGGTTGCAAGAACGTTTTTACCGCGCACCATGCCACCATAGAACAACGCCAGGCCGGGGATGGTCATCAATAAAACCAGCGCCGTCGACATCAGCATCCAAGCAGTATCGCCTGAATCGAGAGTTGGGGCCGCATCCTCGGCCAGGGCCGAGAGGGGAACCAACAGCAAGATCGCGGCGGTGGCGAAGGTTTGCATTATCCTCGGCAACCGCCCCTCAGGCGCGCTGTTCATTTTCGTTATCATAGTCTGCCTCCTAAATGGCTTCGTTGTCGCGCTCGCCTGTGCGGATCCGGACAACCTGTTCAATGTCATAAACAAAAATCTTGCCATCCCCGATCTGCCCGGTGTGGGCAGCTTCGGTAACGGTATCAATGACCCGGGAGACCAAGTCAGCGGGAACAGCAATTTCAAGTTTAATTTTGGGAATAAAATGAATTTCGTACTCAGCACCCCGGTAAATCTCGGTATGCCCCCGCTGACGACCAAAGCCTTTAACTTCGGTAACCGTCATGCC
>JAPYRI010000032.1:4871-15690 GCA_029941135.1 Alphaproteobacteria bacterium
GCGGTTAGTCCCTCGACTCCAATCGAAGTCAAGGCTTCCCGAACCGTCTCCATCTTTGCGGGCTTAATGATCGCCATAACAAGTTTCATGACGTTTCCTTTCCTGTTTCAGTGCCTTTGGCCGGAACCTTGATGATTTATTTCCAAGAACCGTGCCAACTGACGGTTTTTTCAAAAACCCCATATTCCATGGGCGCGACAAAAGGAGACATGCGCGGAGCTTGAGGTAAACATCTTATATTTGCACACAAATTAATCAGCTCTGCGGCATAGGCTAATTTATGTGCAGTTTGCGCATTTTCAGGCGGAACAAGCGGATGACTATTCCGGAGACTGGACAGAGGGACCGATTACACCCATGGTGCAGCATGGCTGGTGACGCTCCCGATCTCCCTCTATCAAACGCTTTGCAGAGCGCCTTAGAGACCGATGTTCTGATCGTCGGCGGCGGCATGGTGGGACTTACGCTCGCCATTTCCCTCGCCCAGGTAGGCGTGCGGTCAGTGGTCGTGGAACGGGCTGAGCGCGCACAAATTACGGCAGCCGAATTTGATGGCCGAGCGACGGCGATTGCGTTTGCGCCCTATCAAATGTTGCAGGCTATCGGCGCCTGGCCAGGTCTGGCGCCCCATGCCCAGGCGATCAACGAAATTCGCGTGTCGGACGGCCGCTTGGGGGCGCAACCTCAGCGGCGGGTAGCTCCCTTGTTCCTCCATTTCGATCATCATAAGCTTGGCGACGAGCCCTTTGGCTTCATGGTTGAAAACCGCCATATTCAAACCGGACTGTGGTCGGCGGCGCAGCAAAGACCGGAAATCACCCTCTGTGCGCCGGCCCGGATTGAAGATCTCACATGCTCGGCCGGCGGCGTGCGGGCGACCATTTTCGAACCCGATAACACTCCCGCAGGCTCAACAAATTCCGCTGTCGGACATTGCGTTCAGGCCCGACTGGTAGTCGGAGCCGATGGCCGCAACTCGACTGTGCGCGCGGCGGCCGAAATCGGCTGCAACGTCGGAAGTTATGATCAGACCGCGATCGTCGCTACGGTCGCCCATGAGCGGGCCCATGGCGGGATTGCGGAAGAGTTTTTTCTGCCCGCCGGGCCCTTTGCGATCCTGCCGCTGGCCGATTTGCCGGACGGGACCCACCGGTCTTCCCTGGTGTGGACCGAGACTACAGCCACGGCTAAATCCATGCTCGCTCTGGGGGCCACGGCGTTTCAGAATCATATGGCGGAACGCTTCGGCGACCACCTCGGCGACGTTGTCATTGCCGGGCCTCGGTGGAGTTATCCGCTCGGTTATCTGCAGGCGGATCGCTATGTCGACGAGCATTTGGCATTGGTGGGAGACGCCGCCCACGGCATTCACCCGATTGCTGGACAGGGACTTAATTTGGGGTTGCGGGATGTCGCCGCGCTTGCAGAAGTGCTGGCGGATGGTGTCCGTCTGGGAATGGATTTGGGATCCGCGCCCCTGCTCAACCGCTACCAACGCTGGCGGCGTTTCGATGGTTTGGTCTTACTTGCGGCGACGGACGGCCTGAACCGACTGTTTTCAAACGATGTGACGCTGTTGCGCTGGGCGCGTGATCTGGGTCTGGCGGCGGTCAATCGGGCGCCCAGGTTGAAGCGTTTTTTCATGCGCCACGCCCGCGGCACGGTGGGGGCCATGCCCCGGCTGCTCAAGGGCGAAGCCTTATAGGGGGGGGCGTCATAAAGCGTATAGCGACAATGGGCGTGGGGGCCCTACATTAAGCCCCGGATTAGGGATCGCGGCTAAGACCTGCGGCGGCCAGTGCGTCCACATAGGTTTGCCAAACGCCGTCTTGTTGCTGCCCCAGTCGATAGAGAAACTCCCACGAATAGATGCCGGTTTGATGACCATCGTCAAACTTGATGATCACAGCGTAATTACCTGCGGGTTCGAGTCCGATGATTGCCACATTGCGCTTTCCCCCGAGAATCTTTTTCTCACTTGGGCTGTGGCCCTGCAATTCAGCCGAGGGGCTTTCCACGCGCAACAATTCTGCCGGGAAGCGCATTGTGGTTTTGGCATCAAAATCAATTTCCAACACTCGCTCGGCGGTGTTAAGTCGAATTTCCTGCGGTTGGGATATGCCACCGTTCATGGCTTAATTGAACCCGGGCTGCTGTTGTCATCCAAGGCGCGGGCTTCATCAGGCAGCATGATCGGGATGCCATCGCGGATCGGATAGGCCAAACCGGCGGCGCGGCTGATCAACTCCTGGGCGTCGGGATCATACTCCAGTGGCCCCTTAGTCAGCGGACAGACCAAAATTTCAAGTAGTTTGGGCTCGACTCTGTTTTTGTCAGTCGGTGTTACCATTATTTGGGCAATCCTATTCTAAAGTCGGATGAATTATTTCCAAGTGTCGCCGGCTTTTAGTGGGAAGGTGGACTTACATGACTTTCGCCTGGCAAGCCGCTCAACGCCATTAACGTCATTAATACTTGAGCCCGTTCCCCCAGGGTCAGGGCTTCTAGCAAGGCTTGTTTCTCATTGCCCGGAAACGGACAGGTCATGGCGAGCGCATGCACCAAGTCGCCATCCGATAGCGCCGTGATCGACACCCAATCCCCTTCCACACCCATGCGCCCGAGAAAGTCCTGCAAGCTCTCCAAAAGTGCCGCACGGGTGTCGCCGAGGGCCATTTGGGGATCACGATCTTCGGTAAATTCGTCGTAGCAAACCTGCACCTGACGGTAGGTGGCGGTCATTGTTGGTTCTTCGACAATTCTAAACCGTGAAACTCCTTTCAACACGATCAAATAACGACCGTCATCGGTTTTCTCGTGTTCGACAATCTGCCCCGCGCAGCCAACAGAGTAGATATCGGCTTGGGTTTTGCGTGCGTAACTTGCGGGATCGCGGGGCTGCACCAATCCGATCAAGGCCACGCCGTCGAGGGCGTCTCCCACCATGTCAAGGTAGCGGCGCTCAAAAATATTAAGCGGCAGCCGCCCGCGCGGGAACAATATGGCACCATCCAACGGAAAGATCGGTATCATATCCGGCATCGCCTTACCGCACGGATAATCTTCAAGTTTGTGCGTTTGCATGTTTGTTTCTTGCCGAATTGCTTGTGGACGGATGGTGGCGCTTTTTTACTTACTCCAGCCTATATCGGTAGCTTACACGGGCCCAGGCACGCGCAGAAACTCTTTCAAGCCGGGTTTTGAGAATCGCCTGCGACAGGCGCAGTTGCATCTTGCAAAGCCAACCGGTTGCCGTATGATCCGGGGCGCTGGCCGTCCGGTCGGCGCCTGTAAACATGGGCGGGCGTAGCTCAGGGGTAGAGCACAACCTTGCCAAGGTTGGGGTCGTGAGTTCGAATCTCATCGCCCGCTCCAGTTTTCAACAACAATAACAGTTTGTTATAGGATTTTATTGTTGTTACCCCAATGAAATTGACTTCTGGGGGAGCGTATAGTGGAGCGACGCCACTGAAAAATGTGCCGCCCACTCATAAATTTATACAATTCAATGCTTCACGGCCACCATGATCCAAATCTGTAGCGAACTCAGACAGACCCTGCCAGTCACATTGTCGCTTTTTCCAATTGTTTAGCTAGAACCGTATTATAACAACCCGGCATCGCCGAGCTGTGCAGTGAGATTGGCGACTCGTTGTCTGATTTTGTCGCCGAAGAGTACGCGCGCCGCAAGTCCGTGTTGATCGATGACGGCGTGCCCGAGGGATTGGCCGGAAGAGTGGCCGCGCGACCCCCCTTGGTCTCGGCCTCGATTGGTTGCGGACGTCAGCTGAAGCCATAAATCCCAGCGACCATTGGGATCGGCTGGTAGTGGCGGCGTTGATTGAAGATTTGTTCGGCCAACAACAGGCTTTGACCGGCATGGCCTTTTGGGCGACCCGGTCGCCACCTGGACCACCGGACACGCCGACGCCATCGCGCGCTGTCAGAGTCTTATCGAAGGTTTAAAAAACGCGGATGGCCTGAGCATCGCCAAGTTAACCTACGCCAATCGTCGGATGCGCAATCTGATCTCTGATTAGGTTTTATAGCCTAGTTCGCTGGAACCTTTTCGGCCCCGCACAAATGCGCGGCCAAGTGTGCGGCCACGGCCTTGTGTCCGGCGGCGGTGTAGTGGCCGGTGCACGGCGCCCCCCCCGGCTCCCCATGCAAGCAGAGGTTTTGTTCTGCTGCCTGTTGGGCCAATGGCGTCACCAAATCAACGACCGGAAACCCACGGGAATTGCCTAAAGAGGCGATGCGCCGGCGCGGATAGGTAAGATCCGAGACATTGATGTCCGCCGCCAGGGCGGAGGCCACCGCCGGATCAGGATGAGTTTCGCCGGCGGTTCCCAATATGGCCAAATGAAACGGCACCCCACGCAGGCGCGCGTCCAAGTTCATTTGGCTGATCAAAGCTTCGGTCACCTGCCACGCCGCTTCCCACTCAGGCGGAGGCGAGGGCACGAACACCAAATTGTCCACCCCAACTTCGCCGAGGCCGGCAGCCTCGGTCACCCCCCGGTCTGTGTGCGCGCGCAGCCGGGCTTTTAAGTTGAACCGAATTTGATTGGCCAATTGCGCGAGACGGCTGTGGCGAATGAGTTTTGCCCCGAAGGTGCGCACCCGATAGCTCCACTGGTTACCGAAGGACGCATCCAATTTAAGCTGGCCGCTTTCCAAAGTATAAAACGGCAGATAGACCGAGCCTTTCAAGCGGTGTGAATTGTCACGCACGTCGTTGCCGGGAAAAAACGCGAGCACCACCACGTCGGGCGCAAACGGCCACACCTGATGGCTAAGCGTCAGGTACTGCTGGGCGGTGCCGTAGCCCTGGACAGCGAAGTTGAGCACTTCGATCGGCCGGGCGCCGAAGCAGCCCTGCCGGTTGAGAGCCGTTTCCAAAACGGCAGGAAAAGTTTCGGCGCGCCCGACCTGCACCGCCTCGGCCATGGAGTCGCCAAGGATAGCGATGCGAAAACTGGCGTTCGGATTGGCGACAGTCCGTTCCCGGTCGCGCAATCCCAAACTGTTTGTCATGTTGGGCACGTTTGCCGCCAAAGACCAGCCCCGCACCGGGTCAGGTTCGACCACCGGGGTCGCGCTATATCCGACAAGGCGCAATCCGCCCTCCAGCAGCATAAGAGTTGCGAAGATCGACCCGACGACCAGCAGCAGGGCGGTTGGAGCACGGGTCACGCTACTGCGCATTTTATCAGATTAGTGGCGGAAATGCCGCATGCCGGTCAACACCATAGCGAGCCCGGCTTCGTCAGCGGCGGCGATCACTTCATCGTCGCGCATGGACCCTCCGGGCTGGATGACTGCCGTTGCCCCCGCCTCGGCTGCCGCTAATAAGCCATCGGCGAACGGGAAGAAAGCGTCCGATGCGACCACCGAGCCAACCGCCAGGCTGACCGCTTCGCCCGCCGCCTCGGCAGCATCTTCGGCTTTGCGGGCGGCGATGCGGGCGGAGTCGATGCGGCTCATTTGCCCCGCGCCGACCCCCACGGTTGCGCCGTCTTTTACATAAATGATGGCGTTCGATTTGACATGTTTGCCGATCACAAAGGCCAGCAACATGTCGGCAATCTCCTGCGCGGATGGCTGCTTTTTAGAAACCACCTTTAGGTCGCTTTCCTGCACGCGGCCGAAATCCCGATCTTGCAGCAAGTACCCGCCAGCGACCGCGCGTACAGTTGTCCCCGTTGCGGCGGGATCCGGCAAGCCCCCGGTGACCAGTAAGCGCAAGTTCTTTTTGGCCGCAAGAATAGCGCGCGCGTCATCGTTAACTGCCGGCGCGATCACCACTTCGGTAAATACTTTGCTGATCTCTTCGGCGGTGACGGCATCGAGCGTCTGATTAACCGCAACGATGCCACCGAAGGCACTGACAGGATCGCATTTAAGGGCCTTTTTATAAGCATCGACGAGCGTCCCCGCGACCGCCACGCCGCACGGATTGGCATGCTTAATGATGGCAACCCCAGGCCGACTGCCGGGCCCGCCCAGTTCGGCCACCAGTTCAAAGGCTGCGTCGGTGTCGTTCAGATTGTTGTAACTCAGTTCCTTGCCTTGAAGCTGCTCGGCGGTGGCGACTCCCGGGCGCTCGCTGCCAGTGACATAGAACGCCGCTTTTTGATGAGGGTTTTCGCCATAACGCAAGGTTTGTTGGCGCGCCGCCGCCAGCACTAAACGGTCCGGGAAGGGCTCATCCAATTGCCCGGAGAACCAACCAGAAATCGCCGCGTCATAGGCGCCGGTCCGGGCATAGGCCTTGGCCGCCAGGCGCGTGCGCAAGGTAAGACTGGTAGCACCGTTGTTCGCCAACAGGTCGGCCAAAAGGGCGTCGTAGTCGGAGGGGTCAACCACCACGGTCACATGGGCGTGGTTCTTGGCCGCCGAGCGGATCATCGCCGGTCCGCCAATATCGATGTTCTCGATGCAGGTGGCGAAGTCGGCGCCCTTTTTAACCGTCGCTTCGAAGGGATAAAGATTGACCACCACCAGATCAATGGGGCCAATGTCATGGGCGTCCATGGCCGCTTGATGATCCGGATTATCCCGTAGCGCAAGAATGCCGCCGTGCACTTTTGGGTGAAGGGTTTTAACCCGCCCGTCCATCATTTCGGGAAAGCCGGTATAGTCGGCAACTTCGGTCACGAGCACGCCGGCGTCGGCCAGGGCCTTGGCCGACCCCCCGGTCGATAGTATCTCAATACCGTATCCGCTTAAAGCCTCCCCAAGATCCACCAAGCCAGCTTTGTCGGACACGGAAACCAGGGCACGGGTCACGGATTTAAAATCAGCGTCGGTCATATCAATCCTTTAATTCGGGGGCTTTAAGCAGAGACATTGAGCTCGGATTCGTCAAGACCGAAGGTGGCTAATTAATGGCCCGCGCCGGTGCGGCAATCGTTGCCGAGGGCGTGTGCTGGTACTCCGGCACCAGGAAGCGGATAAGGTTGAGGCATTGCTCGGTATCCCGGTTGCGCGCGGCCCGCTCCAATTTATCCAGAATGGGCACGATCGTCGAGCCGCTGACCACCCGTGGCGCCGCTAATAAAACGCCGGGAGCAGCGGTTGGAATGGTGCTTTCCATTTCGTGGAACAGTTCTTCGTGGAGCTTTTCGCCAGGCCGCAAGCCGGTGTAGACAATCTGAATGTCTTCCTCGGGCTGCAAGCCGGCAAGCCGCACCATTTGCCGGGCGAGGTCATCAATCCGCACGGGCTCACCCATGTCGAGTACGAATATTCTGCCGCGCTCGGATCCGGGGCCGGCGACCACGCCCGGATGGCGGCCGAGAGCGGACGCCTGCAATACAAGTTCAACCGCCTCGCGGGTGGTCATAAAATAACGGGTCACTGCGGGGTCGGTCACGGTCAATGGTCCGCCGGCCTCCAATTGCCTTTGAAACAATGGCACCACCGAGCCTGTTGAGCCCAGAACATTGCCAAACCGTACAGTGACGAAGCGTGCGCCAGGCATCTCGGTACTGATGGGCGCGACACTGAGCGCCTGGCAGTACATTTCGGCCATGCGTTTGGTTGCGCCCATGACGCTGGTTGGATTGACCGCTTTATCGGTCGAAATTAAAACCATCACCGCGCCATTACGATTGCAAGCATCGGCAACATTACGGGTGCCGACGAGGTTGGTCAGTACCGCTTCATTGGGATTGGATTCGACCAAAGGGACATGCTTCAAGGCGGCGGCGTGGAATACCAATTCAGGCCCTTCATTTTCGAACACCACATCGATCCGTTCGCTATCACGAACATCGCCCAATACCGCCACTCGGGATAGGTGGGGACAGTCATTGGCCATTTCCATATCGACCGTATAGAGATTGAACTCACCGTTATCCATGAGCACCAAATGGGCCGGGTCAAGCGCCGCAATCTGGCGTGCAAGCTCGGATCCTATGGTCCCCCCGGCGCCGGTAATCAAGATTCGGCGATTGGCGACGAGATCGCGCATGGCGTCACGGTCGAGAACTTTTTGCGGACGGCCCAATAAATCGGCCACCTCTACCGGCCGGACCTCGGTGTTATGTCCGGTGTCTGCATGCCCGCGGCGGAAGTCGGTTAATTTCGGCAGTCGCGACAGCTCCATCCCAATGCGGTCTGCGGCTTCGAGCAAGTCGGCAACCACGGAGCCACCAAAGCTGTCGTTAGTAATGACCAGTCTTTGCGGTTTTCGGCCCAATTTCGCCAGCGATTCCATGACCACGTCGAGGTCATCCAGGTGGCCCAACACCCGCACCCCGTGGATATCGCGGCCTATCCGATAGGCGTTGTCGTCGATCAGACCGACCACTTGGTAGCTGGGAGATTTGGAGCGCATAAGGTCGCGGATAAAAGTTTCGGCTTGGTCCCCTGCGCCGGCCAAGAGAACCGGCACCAGGTTCTGCCGCTGGCGCTCGAATATGACGCTGAAAGTTCCGGCGCGAAAAGCGCGGTAAACAATCCGGGGACCGATCAATAGCGCAACCAGCAGGGGCCAATTGATCAGCAAGGCGGACCGCGGATACATATCGAGACGGGTGACCATGAACATGAGCGGCACGAACACGAGAACGGCGAGCGTAACCGCCTTCAGTATCGTCAGCAGATCGTTCATCGAGGCGTAGTGCCAAATCCCCCGATAGAGACCGACTGCCCAAAACACCACGGCGCTTACCACGCCAAACAGCGCCATGCCCGGCCACATGAACCCTAGCTCTTGTAACGAGCCCTCCAGCAGGTAACGCAACTGCACCGAAGCCTCAAACGAGATCGCTGCCATAAAAACGTCATGGGCAGCGACGGTCGCGCTACGCCGGTTGAGGCCGGGCCGAACGCCTGGGGGACTAGATTTAGGTGCCGGAAAGTTCATATCCGCTGGCTTATCTACGATTGATTTTTGAGATGGGTAACCTAACACACAGGGGGAGGGGCATTGAAAGCTGTATTGTGATCGAACTAGGCGATTAAAACACAACTTATAAGAAATTATTACTTATTATAAAGCCGCAAAGAGGGCAAACAGGCGACGGTGCATCCGACAATACCGAGGGCGGCCAGCCACCAACTTTGCCATAAACCATAACTGAGACTGCCAATTGTGAGCACCGCTAACAAGGTCGCGGTGAGGGCGGCGGCGGTGACTCTGTCAGCTCTCGCAGGGCTTGTCCGGGCGGTCAAAAAATAGAGCCATCCGGCGAGCAAAATGGCGCCTGGAAGCCCCAGTTCCTGCCAAGCTTGAAGGGCGCCGTTATGGGGGTGAAGGGCCATCAAGGGCACTCCAGGAAAAAGTTCGTGCGCCCCGCCCGGCAAATTGCGCGACGCAAAAAACCCCCATCCACCGATTGGCTTCGCCAAAATATTCTCCGCGACAAATTTCCACAGGTGCAGGCGATGCAGCTCGGGCAAGGCAGTTGCGGCCAGATAAGGCGCAATTCTGTCTGGTGAAAAGAGCGTAAGCGGTAGCGCCGGCGCGACCAGGGTAAGGGCGGCGATGCTACCCCCAAGTGCCCGGGCCGCCCAGGCCCCGCCAAAAAACACCAACGCGCCGCCGCCGGTCGCAATCCAGATCGCCAACCCGGCGCTGGCACTGGGGGTCGCTGTCACCAGCCATCCGGCACCGACCACGGCACCGGTTGCGAGCAGCCATTTGCTACTCCGCCACAAAATGAGTGCCACCGGCCAGACCATAATTGCCAAAACGCAGGCCCCCTGGTTGAGGGCCTCGGGCGCCAGGGGCGCGCTGCTAGGGCTGAAAATTGCGCGCATGGATTTGGCGATGAATTGATCCCATATAAGATCCACGGCCAAAATCCCGGCAGCGGCCACAAAGCCGCCCACGAGCGCCGTGCCGATCGCTCCGCTATGGGCGTGGTCCGTCTGTCGTGCTGCTGCGATGAGCACGAGAGACCCCATAAGGATGGCTGTAACCGTCGCCAGTTTGACGGCGGCCGCAGCAGGATCCAGCGTCCAAAACAAGGTAACTGCTGCCCATGGGATGAGCATCACCATCAATGTGGCCAATGGCCCTTGGGGGATCAATACAATCTGCCCGCGGACAACGAGCCGCCACAAACTCAATAGGGCGCCGGCGGCCACGACCACCACCACCCCGCGCGACGCGAGCAATGCGCATGCGGGCAGCAAACCTGCGGCCACCGCGATCCCGCTTTCTGGGCGCGACCAAAAAGAATGGGTGCCGGGCGTAGGCGAAGGTGCGTTCACGGCTTCGGACCCTCCGGCAACAGTACATTGTTATAAACCGCAAAGGTCGCTGCGACGAACTGCTCCACCGCGTAGGTTTGCTCGGCCATTTTGCGGCTGTGCATGCCCATGCGGGCCCGCAAGGCGCGATCATCCAGGAGGCGCTTGATTGCCTGCGCGGTGGCCGCACCGTTGCCCGCCGGCACCAGTAAACCATTTTGGCCCGGTTCTACCATGTCCCGGCAACCGGTGGTGTCGGTGGTCACAATGGGCAGGCCTGTCGCCAGGGCTTCGATCAAACTGCGCGGGGCGCCTTCCCGATAGGAGGGGAGGCACACCACATCCGCCGCGCGCAGAGTCTCAGGCATGGTGTCGTGGAATCCCCAGTTCTCGATCCAGCCGTCCTGCTCCCAAAGGGAGATTTGGTCGGAGCCCACGTCGCTCGGATTTTCGGGATCGGATCGGCCCACCACAACAAAACGCGCGGACGTGCCTTCCTGTTTGAGCGCGCGCGCGGCGGCGACAAACTCGCGCACTCCTTTTTCGCCGATGAGGCGCGCCGGAAACATGACCACCGGGGGATCGGACGAATTATCCTCGCCCTGATCCTCGC
>JAPYRI010000032.1:15790-28316 GCA_029941135.1 Alphaproteobacteria bacterium
ATCCTCGCCCTGATCCTCGCGCGGGTGGAACAAATCTAAATCGACGCCGGTTCCGGGCACGATGACGGACGCGTCCCCGGGCGCCATCCGTTCAGACACGAACAAATCCAGGTCGTCGCGGTTTTGAAAAATAATCCGGGCGTTCGGGTGATGGAGCGCAAAGCGGAATAGCGCCCCTACGGCCCGGCGCAACCATCGGGATTTCCAAGTTTCGCTCAAATACAAGTGACCAAGGCCGGTTACCGAAAACACCGCCGCCGGCGCACTGGCGAGACGCGCGGCCATGCCGCCATAGATCACCGGTTTCATGGTAACGGCGTGCACCAAATCAGGTTTCAAAGTACGGATCAAATCGCGGAAGGCCAATATGACCTGCAGTTCGCCAAAGAAATTTATGCCCCCCCGACGCAATGGTATGGGGTGAAATTTCGCCCCCACAGCCTCAATGCACGAAGCAGCTTTGTTGTCTGGTGGCGCGGCCACATGAACCGATGCCCCGCGGGCAATGGCGGCTTGGGCGAGGCTGAGCCGGTGGGTCACAAAGAACGGCGCATCGTTTAACAGAAACAACAATCTTCGCGGAAACTTGCCCGCCGTCTCCGTCATGTCCGGGGCCGGTTTTGTTGCGTTTGCCATTGCCCAAGCATGAGGATAGGCCACAATCGATGGGCATAATTGCGCCGTCCGGACAGATGCTCGCGCCAAGCCTGGCGTACGACGGATGTCTTAAAATGACCGTCAGAGTTGAGTCGGTGCTCGCCAAGTAATTCTTCGGCCCAGTTGCGCAAGGGTCCGCGTAGCCAGTCGCCAATGGGCGTGGCGAAACCCATCTTGGGCCGGTCGGTGAGCGCGGGCGGCACATATTGCGCCAGCACTTGCCGCAATATGCCCTTGCCAACACCGCCGTCAATTTTCCACGCTTGCGGCAACGACCAGGCAAAGGAGAGCAGGCGGTGGTCCAACAATGGCACCCGAGCCTCGAGACTGACCGCCATACTGGCCCGATCGATCTTGGTGAGAATGTCGTTCGGCAAATAGCCAAGCGTGTCCAGTACCATCATCAAATCAATACTGTCAGTAAAGATTGATGCATCTAACCCATTGCCAAGTAAATTGGTGGGCTCCGGTTGTCGGGTGATGGTGTGCGCCGATGGCCACAAATGAACCAACTGACGGTACATGGCAAGGCTGGAGGGGGCGGCCATAACCGTGGCCAGCTTGTGTAATTTGTCGCCACTATTGCGTTGGTGAAGGGCGGCGGGCAGGACCGGCCCCAGCCACTTGAACAAACGGTCCCATGATCGCGGCGGTATGGCAGTGATCGCGCCACTTAATGCGCCACGCAATGCCGCTGGCAGCATGCGCCGCTGACGTGAAAGCGCAGATGACCACAGGTAGCGATTATAGCCGCCAAAAACTTCGTCACCGCCGTCACCCGACAAAGCAACTGTGACATGACGGCGAGTCATTTCCGCGACCAGAAAAGTTGGAATTTGAGACGAGTCGGCGAATGGTTCGTCATAGAGTGTGCCCAAGCACGGCACCACGTCGCGGGCCTCGCTCTCGCTTACGTAAAGCTCGTGATGGTCGGTGCCCAAATGGCGGGCGACTGCTGCGGCATTTTTGGCTTCGTCATAATCGGCGTCGGGAAATCCGATTGAGAAGGTTTTAATCGGTGTTGCGCTTTTTTTCTGCATAAAGGCCGCAACCGTCGATGAATCTATGCCGCCTGACAGAAACACGCCCAGCGGCACGTCAGCGACCATGCGGCAGCCGATCACTTCACCAAGCAAAGTGTTCAGTTGAGTGATCCCCTCCTTGCGGTCACCGCGGAACGGATGGGCCAGGCCCTGTTCGGCGGTGTGCTGCAATGACCAGTAACGGGTAATCGTGTGCTTACATGTGTCCGCACTGTAATCGAGCCGGGTTCCGGCCTCGAGTTTCTGAGCATCCCGGTAGATCGACCGCGGCGCCGGGACATTGCCATTGAGAGCAAACAGGGTGACGGCACTGGGGTCCAATTCGCGATCAAAATCTGGATGTGCGACCAATGCCCGCAGCTCCGAGCCAAAAATAAACCGTCCCTTTGCGGTTCCCCAATAAACCGGTTTAATGCCGAGCCGGTCGCGGACAAGCGTGAGTTGCCGCTGATCCCGGTCCCACAGGGCGAAAGCAAACATCCCGATAAAACGATCCAGGGCGCGCTCCAGTCCCCATTGATCAACGGCTTCAATGACGACTTCGGTATCCGAGTTGCCGCGAAAATTACTTCCCGCTGCCTCGAGTTCTTGCCGCAGGACGAGAAAGTTGTAAACCTCGCCATTATAAGCAATGACGTAGCGTCCCGATCGGGACGCCATGGGCTGGTGGCCTTCGGGGCTGAGGTCGATGATCGCCAGACGTTGGTGGCCAAGCGCTATCCCGGCTTCGGCGTCGGACCATATGCCCTCACTATCCGGCCCCCGGTGAACAAGGGTCCTCGCCATGTTCGACACCCGGGCCTCAAGCTCTGCCGCCGACGTTGCCTGGCCCGGGTCGATTAGCCCGGCGAACCCGCACATGGCAGTTCTCCCTTGGTCAGGCTCTCCACATTCGGACTCATAACTTAGCTGCCACCATTATTGCGAACCCGGCGCAAGGCCCATTTGATCGTCGCTTCGCCGAACTCTACAGTTCCGGTTATAACAATTTGTTCCGACCGGCGGACCCTCCCGCGCTCGCCAAAGTATATGCTTTCAGTCAGCGACAATGCCCCGCCCGATGCACGCAATTGCCAACCATCTCCATCTGGCAATCGCACCACCGCGGTTGTCCCATCTTGCGATAAAGACGCGCTCACATCCGGATGCAGGTGAAAGCGAACGGCCAAGGGCACGTTTCCAGAAGGATTTGGGGTGCGCCCTTTGACCCCAGTGGCCATCGTGATCAAATCTTCCCCGCGCAAATCCCCGCCTTTGGTATCCAAGTACAGCCGGCGGCGGTGAAGAATGCCAAATTTACCGGCATACCCGTCATGTTCCAAATCGAGCCAAACGCTGCCATTCGCTTCTTCACGGGAGGCGGTTACATTCAAGGGGTTGCCGGTAATTTCGCCCCGATGGCGGCCCCGGCGTTTGAATAAACTACTGCTGGTGTCGTCCATGACCAGTGTTGAGTGAGCGGCCGTAGCCCGGCTGGCGATGCCCGCACCTGAGCCGCAGTTGACGATCATCCGAAACACGCCGACGCTCATCTCAAAGCCAAGCGTTCCGGCATGCACGTTACGGCTAAGCGCCCCCGTGGGTGGCGCGCCGGTATCGGCTATAATCACCGTGCTATCGGCAGAGAGACGTTGAAAACCGCTGTTGGGGGCGTTTTCCCGCGCGGCACCCTGAGCGCCCGCCAATTCGAGAGACATATCGATGCCCGCCGCAGTCGCTTCATGAGCACCATTAAATAACGCCAGCCGGCCATCTCCGTGGCGGAACAAACCGAGCATCGGCCCCATCCGGTCGAGCGTGTTTTGGAGCAGAAAGGGCGTTTCCCGGTTGGCGACTTTGAGCGCCACCCGCACCATGATCAAGTCATTGAGAACGTTGAACAGACTTGCGGGCGAGCGCGAGACATGGCCGCCGTCGGCCAAGATCTGGTGCTCTATTTCGCGCACCAGCTTTTTGAGCGCGACCCCGGCGCGTACCCCACCACCGGGCAGGCACAATCCGCCAATGACGACGCCTGATAGGGCGTGCAGCCGCTCTTCGCCCGAGGTTGATGATCCGGCTTTACGGACCAGGTGACGGAACTGCCGGGACAATGAAGCCAGCCACCGCTCGCGAAACTCAGGCCCAGCCCCGTCCAAAAGGAAAGCCGAATGAACGAGCCAAGCGATGAGGCGGCGGGCTAAAATATCCGGCCGCCAAGCCAGGGGATGCCAGTTTCCGTAAAGTTCAATCCAGGTGTCGATCAAGGCGCGCGCGTTGCGGGCGGCGGTTGCCGATTGGGACGCGTTGAAATGACGCAGCCACGAAAATGAAAAAGCTTCAATTGTCCAGTCGGCACCAACCGAGTCGGTTTCAATCAGAGACCATGGGGGTTGTCCGACTGCTTCGTGTTCTTCGCCGGCAAAACTGTAAATGCCACGAAATAAATTGTTGGCAATTTCCACGTCTCCCGGCCAGGGGTCGTGCGGCGCAAAAACGAGTCCCGTGGGGGCCTGTCGACTGAGCCGCCAGGCGTAGGGACCCGCTGTCATCAAGCGCAGGTAAATCGCATTACGCAGACGATGCTGGAGGCTGACAGGCGCTCCCATCATGCGCGATGCATCAAGGATTTTTGAGGCGACCAATGTTGTCCGCATAACAAAGAGGGCCCCCACTGAACGTCGCAGTCCCCGCGACCAGCACGTCGGCACCGGCGCTAACGGCCTGCTGCGCGGTGTCCACATTAATGCCGCCATCAACTTCCAGGTCGATGTCACGGCCGATGGTGTCGATACGGTGTCTTAGCGCAGATATTTTATTAAGTTGATGGGCGATAAAGGATTGGCCCCCAAAGCCCGGATTGACGGTCATCAGCAGCACCAGATCCACATCCTCGAGGACATGATCTATGACCTCAAGGGGCGTTGAAGGGTTGAGTGAAACGCCCGCCTTCACGCCGTATGACTTTATCAGCTGAAGGGTGCGATGGAGATGCGGGCCAGCCTCGGCGTGGGCGGTGATGATATCGGCGCCCGCGGCAACAAAAGCTTCGATGTAGGGGTCCACCGGTGAGATCATCAAGTGAACATCAAACGGTAACGGGCTGAACGGCTTTATGGCTTGGACCACGCCCGGCCCGATGGTCAAGTTGGGTACGAAGTGTCCATCCATCACATCGACGTGGATGTAGTCGGCACCGGCCTCGGTGACCGCCGTTATTTCCTCGCCCAGGCGCGAAAAATCGGCGGACAAAATGCTGGGCGCGATGCGGGTTGGCTTTTGCATGCTCGGTGTTTGCATGCATTGTGCTTATCAGCATGTCCTGCTGTTCGCAAGACGGGGGTCTGTGATTTCTGGAGGACGGGTTATGCCCTAGGAATTCCGCACGAGGCGGGCGGCAAAAAATCCATCCATACCGCCCTGCTCAGACAAGTGGCAGGGCAGGGTCAGGAGATCGCCGTCGACGGTGATGCATTGTGCTAAATCGCCGATTTCATCGCCGGTCACGGGCCCCCGCGTGAAGGCCGGAAATTCATCCAAAAATGCGGCGACGATGTTTGGGCCTTCTTCGGGCTGCAATGAACACACGGCATAGACCAGCACCCCGCCCGGCCTGACCATGCGCGCAGCAGCTCGGATCAAGTTTGCCTGCGTTTGGTTGAGACTGGTCACATCGTGCGGAGTTTTGAGATGGAGAATGTCCGGATGACGGCGCACGGTGCCAGTGGCTGAGCAAGGTGCATCTAACAATACGAGGTCGACAGCGCCTGCCGGTTGCCAGGTGGCCCCCTCGGCGGTGATGGACTTCGCAATAAGTCCTAGCCGTTCAAAGTTTTGTGTGAGTTGACGTAGGCGATTGCGCGACCGGTCGACGGCAATGACGGACACACCCGCTGCGGCCAATTGCGCTGTCTTGCCGCCGGGAGCCGCGCACAGGTCGATGGCAGTCAAAGAAGCTGGATCCAGATTTGCCGCCCGCGCCCATGAAATCAGCAATGATGCGGGCAGGGCGGCGGCCATATCCTGTACAAACCAATTGCCGGCGGCAAAGCCCGGCAGGTCCGCGATCGCCCCTCCGGCCGTGCGCCGTAATGTGCCGGCCGGCATTATTTGCGCATCCAATGCCGTGGCAATTTGGTCGGTGCAGGTTGGATCCTTGACGGTAAAATCAAGTGGCGGGTTCTGAAGATGGGCACACGCTATTGCCCGCGTGTTTTCTTCGCCATGGGCCGCTACCCAGGAGTGCCACAGCCAATCGGGGGTGTTTGCGCGGGCTTCGTCTTGGTCCGCGACTAAAGTCGCGCCCTTGCGGACGAGGCGCCGCAACACCGCGTTGACCAATCCGCGGAAACTGCCCGAGCGCCGGGGCACGAGCGCGACCGTGCGATCCACTGCCGCGTGGGGCGGGGTGCCCAAAAACAAAATTTGCGCTGCTCCCAGCCGCAGCACATCGTGCACCCGCCGATGGGCGTCGGGGATGGGACGCTCCACGCAGACACTCAAGACTTGGTCGATTTGACCGAGACGCCGGAGGACAGTCGCGACTAAATTGCGGGCAAAGGCGCGGTCCCGGGGCTCGAGCTTGTTGAGCCCGCCATTTTTGATTTTGTCGGCAAGCGTGAGATCCAAAGGCTGGCGGCGATGCAGAACCTGGCCGAGGACGGCGAGAGCCGCGCTGCGGGCGCTGGCAACCGGGGCCCCAGAGTCTTTTGGCGCGTCTTTACGGTCGGGTCGCTTCACGTCCAGGGGTTCGCCGGATTGGTTTGGCCACCAATGCCCGCCATTTCGCGTAGACGGGTGACCCGATTTGCGGTCTTAGGGTGGGTTGAAAACTGTCGATCACGGATCATCGAATGAAAGGGATTGACGATAAACATATGCGCGGTCGCGGGATTGCGTTCGGCTTCAAGGTTGTCGGTTTGGCTGGCGGCGCGCTCCAGGCCCTCCAATGTATTGGCAAGCCACAATGGATGGCCGTATATTCCAGCGCCCAAGCGGTCAGCGCAATACTCGCGGGGGCGGCTGATCGCCATCTGCACCAGCATGGCCGCCATAGGGGCCAGGATCATCACCAGAATGACCCCGACAATGCCCAAGGGATTATTGCGGCTGTTGCCAAAAAAGAGGGCAAAATTTGCGACCAAACTGATGGCGCCGGCAATGGTCGCGGTCACTGTCATTATCAGCGTGTCGCGATTTTTGACATGGGCCAGTTCGTGGGCCAAAACCCCGACGATCTCTTGATGACTGAGATCGCTCATGAGGCCGGTGGTAACCGCAACCGCCGCGTGGTCCGGGTCGCGACCGGTGGCAAACGCATTTGATTGTGGATTCTCAACCACATAAACCTTGGACATGGGCAGTTCGGCGCGGGCCGCCAACTGCCGAACCAGCTTGACCAACTCAGGCGCAGTGCGCGCGTCCACTTCTCTGGCCCCATACATGCGCAGGACTATTTTATCCGAATTCCAATAGGCGAAAGCGTTGGTCGCAATGGCGATGACAAAAGCCAGGGCCATGCCAGCTTCGCCGCCCAGCATGCAGCCAATGGCCAAAAACAGGGCGGTCATCGCCGCCAGCAACAATCCGGTCTTAGCTGTGTTCATGATGTGATGACATCTCCTTCCCTGCCCCTATTATGTATATGTGTTGTTGCTCGCTCAAAACAAACAGGATCTGCCTCTCCCATGGATACGCCGCGCGAAAATCTTGAAGATGAGAAATCAGAAGATCAAAATTCTGAGGATGATACATCCGCCAGCAAAGCAGCCAAGCCCGATCCCGCGCGCTATGGCGATTGGACGGTCAAAGGCATTGCCGTCGATTTTTAAGTCTCTGTTTCGCTCACGCCGCAGGGCCTTAGGCCCTTAGGTTCCGCGAGGGCGGCGATTCATTTGTTTGCCGCGCGACGCGTCGGCGGGAACGCCGGGCCATAGTCATGGCCTAAACTGCCAACGACTCCTACCTATTCATGCGCTGATCGACCAGGTCGGCGACCACGGCCGGTTCAGCGAGGGTTGAGATGTCGCCCAGGTTATCCTGCTCGTCGGCGGCGATTTTGCGCAGAATACGGCGCATGATCTTACCCGAGCGGGTTTTGGGCAGCCCCGGGGCCCATTGCAACAGATCGGGCGCCGCAATCGGGCCGATCTCTTTCCGCACCCATTTGACCAGCTCGCCGCGCAGATCATCCGACGATTCTTCCCCGCCCTTCAATGTGACATAGGCATAAATGCCCTGGCCCTTGATGTCGTGGGGATACCCGACAACCGCGCTTTCGGCAACTTTCGGGTGGGAATTGAGCGCCGCTTCCACTTCCGCCGTGCCCATGCGGTGGCCGGACACATTAATCACGTCATCCACCCGCCCGGTGATCCAATAGTAGCCGTCCTCGTCCCGGCGGCAGCCATCACCGGTGAAGTATTTGCCCTTATAGGCGGAGAAGTAAGTCTGTATGAAGCGCTCATGATCACCATAGACCGAGCGCATTTGGCCCGGCCAACTGTCGGCGATGCACAAGTTACCGGATGTGGCGTCCTCCATTTCATTGCCGTCGGCGTCGACGATTACCGGACGGATGCCGAAAAAAGGCCGCGTAGCCGAACCCGGTTTTTGCGCGGTCGCGCCGGGCAGCGGTGTAATCATAATGCCGCCGGTTTCGGTCTGCCACCACGTGTCTACGATGGGGCAGCGCCCGTCGCCGACCACGTCGTGATACCACAACCAGGCTTCCGGATTGATCGGTTCCCCGACCGAACCCAACAGGCGCAAAGACGCGCGTGAGGTCTTGGTAACCGGCCCATCGCCGTCGCGCATCAGGGCGCGGATGGCGGTCGGCGCGGTATAGAAGATGTTCACCTGGTGCTTATCAACGACCTGCCAAAACCGCGAGCTGTCCGGATAGTTGGGCACCCCTTCGAACATCAAGGTGGTGGCGCCGTTGGCCAGCGGCCCATAGACAATGTAGCTGTGCCCGGTGACCCAGCCCACGTCCGCCGTGCACCAATAAATGTCCCCATCGTGATAATCGAACACGTATTGGTGGGTCATGCTGGCGTAGACCATGTAGCCGCCGGTGGTGTGCAGCACGCCCTTGGGTTTGCCGGTCGAGCCCGAGGTGTAGAGGATGAACAGCGGGTCTTCGGCGTTCATTTCCTCGGGCGGGCAGTCGTCGGCCACGTCGGCTGCGGCTTCATGGTACCAAACGTCATGGCTGTCATCCCAATCGATAGCGCCGCCGGTGTGGCGGATGACGACCACGGTCTTTACGCAGGGACACTTGGCCACCGCCTCGTCGGTGTTGGCTTTTAACGGGATGGGCTTGCCGCCGCGCACGCCTTCGTCGGTCGTGACCACACACGGGCTGTCGCAGTCGTTGATCCGTCCGGCCAAACTGTCCGGTGAGAACCCGCCGAAGACCACCGAGTGGATGGCGCCGATGCGCGCGCAGGCGAGCATGGCGTAGGCCGCCGCCGGGATCATCGGCATGTAAATCGTGACCACGTCGCCCTTACCGATGCCTTGGGCTTTCAGCACGTTGGCGAATTTGCACACTTCAGCATGCAGTTGCTTATAAGTAATATTTTCGGAAATACTGGGGTCGTCGCCTTCCCAAATGATTGCCGTTTGGTCGCCGCGGGTGGCCAAATGACGGTCGATGCAATTTGCGCTCGCGTTCAAGGTGCCGTCGTGGAACCAACGGATGTGAACGTCGCCCTCAAAAGACGTGTCCTTTACCTGCGTGTAGGGTTTCATCCAATTGATGCGCTTGCCGTGCTCGGCCCAAAAGCTTTCCGGGTCGTCTACGGCCTGCTGGTGCATGGCGAGATAGGTGTCGTTATCGCACCAGGCTTTCTCGGCCCATTCGGGCGCCACTTTATAGATATCTTGATTGGCCATGGGGCGTCTCCTCCCGCGCTCTCATTTTTGAAATCCAGAGGGAGCCCGCAGGTCCCCGAATTGCAGCCGCCGATTATGGCGACGTCGGCGGGCCCACACAAGATGCGCAATGGAACAAATAAGACAGAACAATGAGGACGGACAGAGGATCAGCCTTCATGCCATACTGCCGCCACCATGGAATTGGATCATTGCACCTGGCCCGAAGTTGGGGCCTATCTCAAAAAATCAACCGGCATCCTGGTGCCGATCGGCTCGACCGAGCAACACGGACCCAACGGCCTTATGGGTACAGATTCTATCTGTTCAAAATTGACGGCCTGCGCGGCGGCCGACAAGGTGAACGCTCTGGTCGCGCCCACAATACCGGTCGGCATCGCTCAACATCACATGGGATTTTCCGGCACTATGACAATTAGGCCGTCAACGCTGGTGTTGCTCATCAAGGAATGGGTGTTCTCGCTCGCCCACCACGGATTCGAGAAGTTCTTTTTTGTGAACGGTCACGGCGGAAACATTGCCACCATTGGCGCGGCATTTAGTGAAATTTACGGCGAGCGCAGTTTGGCTGCCGAAGGTGACAACCGGCCTGACTTGCGCTGCCGGCAGCTGAATTGGTGGGAAAGCCCGGCGGCGAAAAAAATCGTGCGCGAACTGTATGGCGCCAACGAAGGCATGCACGCGGCCTGCAGCGAAGTGGCGGTAACGCAGTTCGCCTTTCCGGAGCATATCAAGAATGTGGTGCTCGACCCGCCGGTCGCGCCCGGCCCCAACCGCTTTACCGACGCGCCCGATTTCCGCCGCAAGTTTCCCGATGGCCGTATCGGCTCCAATCCAAGCCTCGCCACCCCTGAAGCCGGCAAGCGCCTGGTCGAAGCCGCGGCCGGCGATATCGCCGACGCTTACACCAAATTTATCGAGAGTTAGAAATTTACCGAGAGGGCGACGGTGCCAAACCTGTCGCCGCTATCCTGACCATCAAACTCTTTGGTCCGGAAGACCTGGGTGAAGGTCAACCGCGTGCGCCCGAAGACAATGGTTGCGCCAAAGTGCGCGCTGCCCACCACGTGCTTTTTCGAAACACTGTGGCTATCGGCGACCGTATTGCCCTCCAGGAAGATGTCCCACAACACCAGCTGCGCGTCGGCCCCGCCGAAAATATACCAGCCGAAAAACGCCGGCTCCTCGAACGCGGGCGGGGCGGACAAACTCGGGCGGATTTACGGCGGGCCGAAATCGAGCGGCAATGATTGCCCAATGCGGATAATGCCGCCGGTCGACACATGGGTTTGCACGTTGCCGAAACTGCCGCCGAACGCCGGAATAATGTCGGCTTCCAGCGCGGCGATTCTTGGCGGGGCTTTCAGCCGCCACTGCCGGTCGAGAATGAGCACCACACCGGGCTCGTTCCTGAGCTGATTATTCCAGCCGTTGGGGCCTTGCACGTTGATGATGTCATGCACAATGGTTTGCACGTCTTCGGCATAGGACTGCGGGCCCACTATTCCGAGGTCCAGTTCAACTGTATCCAGCCGGGACTCGGTTTCGGCATGCTAAGGACAAGCCTGCGTACAACCAACCGGCATAGGGTCGGTCATCGTATATCTTGTCTTCGCGGCTGATGTCCTCGGGGGTGAAAATATACTGACCGAAGACATAGCCGATGCGGTGTTTGCTGCGGTCCTTGTCCGGCACTCCCGGCGGCGTGATCCACTTCATCACCCATGCCGCCCAGTTGGGGTTGTTGTCCTTGGATGACACCCAGGCGATGCGGCTGCCACGGGTGTAGTAGTGGTCGGTGTTGGAGAAGCGATCATTCTCCATCTGGATGGTCAGCGTGCCGCGCTTTGGCGCGGGTTGGGCGTCTGCCCCCTATATGGGCGCAGACGTGTCCGCGGCCGCCAAACTTGGCCGTGCCAGGGCGAATACGGTGGCAAATACGGCGGTAAATAGGGCAGCACCCATCATATGCGCGTTCACCCGCCGACCCTCACTTCACCATCGACGACATCGATTGGGATGGCGGTGAGGCTTTTACCAGTACATGGGCCATCAACACAAAACCCGTCATCTATTCTGAATTGCGCGCCGTGGGAGGCGCATTGGATGAGGGTGCGGGTCGGGTCGAGGAACCGGTCGGGCATCCAATCAAGTGCCGACAGTACGTGGGGGCAAGCGTTGAGATACGCGTACACTTTGTCCTGGCGGCGCAGCAAAAAAATCCGCACTTCATGAGGGCCGATGCCGAAGCGGAAACTTTTGGCGCCACCGTCACTGACGTCCGCGATGTCGTCCACTTGGCACAATACCTCGCCCAGGGCGGGCGCTCCCTCGACTGTGACAAGGCTAAGTGACGTCAACATGGCTTAGTGTAAATGCAGTTTACGGGCTGACCCCGCCCATTTCACACAGGATCTCCCAGGAACGGTCGTCGATGGGCATGACCGACAACCGCGAATGACGCACTAGCGCAAGCTCGGACAATTGCGGATGCGCCTTTATTTGTTTCAGAGTCACGGGGGTCTTGAAGGCTTCCACCGGCTCCACATCGACCATGCCGAAGCGGCCGCTTTCATCGGTGTGATCCGGATAATATTCCTTGGCGATCTTCACAATGCCGACGATCTGCTTTTCATTGACCGAATGGTAGAAAAAGCCTTTGTCGTCCAATTTCATGGCCTTCATGTTGTTGGCCGCCTGGTAATTGCGGACCCCGTCCCAACAGTCGATGCCCGATTTAACTTGATCGTCCCACGACCAAGCTCCCGATTCCGATTTAAACAACCAATATGCCATTGGCGGCGCCTCCCTAATAAATGCGTTTGCCGTTGGTGATCAACCATTTGAAGGGGCGAACATCGACCCTGCTGAAAAGCCCAGCCTGGGCGTATGGGTCGTTGGCCGCAAACGCTTCTGCCGCCAATTGATCGTTAAAATCAACAATGAAC
>JAPYRI010000033.1 GCA_029941135.1 Alphaproteobacteria bacterium
ATATTATCCCACAGCGACCTCAACGCTGCGCGTCTACCAGTTCCGCCACGACCGCTAATTCCGGGACCGATGTAGCAAATCCCCCGTCCCGGTTCAAGGTCGCCGAAAATAGGCTGATTTTTCGACGCAATTTGTTGAATTTGTGGGCCAACCCCAACCCAGCCGGCTGTGTTATTGTTAGGGCATGCAGCCCGTTGAATGGAAGTTGAGCTCTGGTCTCGTGCCCTATGAAAACTCTGTCCACGCTATGGAAGAGCGGGTTGCCGAAATACGTGCGGGCACGGCCGCCGAACAAGTCTGGCTGCTTGAGCATCCCCCCCTATACACGGCCGGGACCAGCGCCAGGCCGGACGAACTTTTGGACGCCGGGCGCTTTCCGGTCCACACCACCGGGCGCGGCGGACAATATACCTATCATGGCCCTGGACAGCGGGTTGCCTACGTCATGCTTGACTTGAAACCCCGAGGTCAAGATTTACGCTCCTATGTTTGTGCACTGGAAGACTGGATCATCGGTACCCTCGAGCGCTTTAATCTATCCGGCGCGCGGCACACCGGTCGGGTTGGCGTTTGGGTTAAACGTGACGCAGATCATGACGATAAAATAGCTGCCTTGGGCGTGCGCGTACGACGCTGGGTCAGTTATCATGGGATCGCCATCAATCTCGATCCTGACCTCACCCACTTTGACGGCATCGTGCCTTGCGGAATAACCCAACACGGGGTCACTTCACTGGTCGGTCAAGGCCTGCCGGTCAACATGGCTGAACTTGACGTCGCCCTTAAGCAGCAATTCGAAGAAACCTTCGATGTCGAGACAGTCGTCGTTTAGTTAGTCGGGCGTTGCTCGAAAGCGCGCGCATCCTCGATTTCATTTGAGCGTACTTCCGTGGATTCAACCTGGGTCACGTGAGCCTCGCGGGGACCTCGGTGACAGGCGATTACCATGTCGGCAACGGCGTCGCCATAAAACGCGACGCTAAGCAGCGTTTTCGGTGATGTCGTCGGCGATCTGCTTAGGCACCTGGGCGTAATGATCAAACTCCATGGTGAAAGTCGCCCGGCCCGATGTCATGGACCGTAGATCACTAATGTAGCCGAACATCTCGCTTAAAGGTGCGGATGCATTCACAGTCAGGCCGTTACCCCGTTGTTCCTGCCCTTCGATCATGCCCCGGCGACGGTTAATGTCACCGATCACATCGCCCAGGTAATCATCCGGTGTCACAATCTCGATCGACATGACCGGCTCGAGCAGTACCGGACCGGCAGCACGCGCACCTTCGCGGAACGCGGCCCGCGCAGCAATCTCGAAAGCCATGGTGGACGAGTCCACGTCGTGGGATTTGCCGTCTACCAATGTCACTTTGAAATCAACCGTGGGATAACCCGCCAACACGCCGGTTTCAGACTGGACCTTGAGGCCATGCTGAACCGCGGGAATAAACTCCGCAGGTACGTTGCCGCCCTTGACCTTGTCTTCAAATACAAAGCCTGTGCCGCGTTCGCCGGGCTCAAACTCCAATTTAATTTCAGCGTATTGACCCGAACCACCGGTCTGCTTTTTGTGGGTGTAGACCATTGTATGAGCCCGGGTGATGGCTTCGCGATAGGCCACTTGGGGCCGGCCGATATTGGCTTCGACGGCGTATTCAGTGCGAATTCGGTCAATAATCACGTCCAGGTGCAATTCGCCCATGCCCATCAAAATGACTTGCCCGGTTTCAATATCGGTTTCGAGTTTAAGTGACGGATCTTCACGGATCATTTTGCCCAGTGCGATACCGAGTTTTTCCTGATCGGCCTTGGTTTTGGGCTCGACGGCGATTGATATTACCGGGTCAGGGAAGTTCATCCGCTCCAGTATGACCTGCCGATTGATATCGGCGAGCGTGTCGCCGGTGGTGGTTTCTTTGAGGTTTACAAATGCGGCAATGTCTCCTGCGCGAACTTCTTCCAGCGCAATGCGATCATCCGCGTGCATCTCAACAATCCGGCCGATACGTTCACGTCTACCGCGTGTGGTGTTGAAAACCGTGGTTCCAGCTTTGGCAACGCCCGAATACACTCGGACAAAAGTCAATGTGCCGAACTGATCATTGATGACTTTAAAGGCCAAAGCGGAAAAGGGTTCTGCATCGTCGGCTTCACGCACGCCTACGCGCTCACCGTCTTCGTCAACACAAGCAATTGCGTCGACTTCGGTCGGTGACGGCATATAATTGACGACCGCGTCCAACAATGGTTGCACACCTTTGTTCTTGAACGCCGAGCCGCACAGAATTGGGGTAAAACTGCCGTTGATGGTGCCGGCGTGGATACACTTAACCAATGTCGCATGATCCGGCTCTTGCCCTTCCTCAAGGTAAGCCATCATGGCATCGTCATCTTGCTCGACCGCGGCTTCGATCAACGCCGTCCGAAATTCTTCCACCCGTGACAAGATATCGAAATCTCCCTCGCGTTCGAGATTATAGGTTTTGGCTAAATCATCGGTAATATCGATTTCGTTCCAAGAGGCACCCAGGTCGTCTCCTTCCCAAACCAAGGCCTTATTCTTCAGCAGATCAATAATGCCAATAAATTTGTCTTCCGAGCCAATTGGCAACTGGGTCACCAATGGAGTGGCGCCCAATCGTTTCTCGATCATGTCAATGCAGCGCAAATAATCAGCTCCGTCTCGATCAAGCTTATTTACAAAACACATGCGCGGCACATTATAATTGTCGGCCAAGCGCCAATTGGTCTCCGATTGGGGTTCTACCCCGGCCACGCCATCGAATACGACGATCGCGCCATCCAGCACACGGAGGGAACGGTTCACTTCAATGGTGAAATCCACGTGCCCGGGCGTATCGATGATGTTGATTTGGTGATCGTCCCAAAACACCGTGGTCGCGGCCGAGGTGATCGTTATGCCGCGCTTTTGTTCTTGCTCCATATAGTCAGTCGTCGCCTGACCTTCAAGGACTTCGCCCATTTTGTGGCTTTTCCCCGTGTAATAAAGGATGCGCTCGGTGGTAGTCGTTTTTCCCGCATCTACGTGGGCGATAATTCCAATATTCCGGTATCGCTCCAAAGGCGTCTTGCGTGCCATTTCGTTACTATCCTGTTTTCACGGGTGTGACCGGCCATCCGGCACCAAACCCAATTGCAATTACTCAACTAATTCCCGCCGCTTACAGCAGATTACCTGTCCATTACCAGGGAATTGTAACTATTTCGGTAAATTACCGGTCGAAATCTTGATGATTCGTTACTTACTTCATCCCCTGTCGTCGGATCTAAAGGCGACGATGGGCGAAGGCGCGGTAACCTACTCAAAAAATGACCCTTTTGCCAACCCAAATGTCGTGGGATAGGGCTGATTTTTTAAGATCTCATGGCCTGTTGCCTTGTTTCCGGCTGGGAGCGTTGAGTTCCTGACCTTCTTGTCTTGCACGACGTAGTCCCGAGTGTTAATCATCCGGTCGCCCGGCGGCCCTCATCAGGTTTGTCGGGTACTGTGCTTTGACCGTTCGGATCACGAATACCTATGGCCATTTCCAAAGATATTTTAGACGACCTCAATGCACGCCTTGAGGCGGTATTTGCAGGCGGCGGCAAAGATAAAGCCGACGCACGCCGCGCCAAAGGGCTTATGACTGCCCGTGAACGGCTTGACCAACTGTTCGAGCCAGGTACTTTTCAAGAAATGGGCACCCACGCAGCGCACTCCACCCGTGGGTTCGGTATGGAAGATAAGGAACTTGCCGGTGACGGCGTCGTGACCGGGATCGGTTACGTGGACGGACGTCCAGTCGCCAGTTTTAGTCAGGATTTTACCGTCGCCGGCGGCTCACTCGGCCAGATCCATGCCGGAAAAATCTGCGATGTCTTGGATTACGCCGGCAAAACCGGCATGCCGATCGTCGGATTTAACGATTCGGGCGGGGCACGAATTCAAGAAGGTGTAGAGTCTCTTGCCGGTTACGCGCGTGTTTTTTACCGAAATGTGATGATGTCGGGCGTGGTTCCTCAGATTGCCGTAATCTCAGGTCCATGCGCTGGAGGCGCCGCCTATTCACCGGCGTTGATGGACTTCATCGTGATGACGAAGAACAACGCCAATTTGTTCATATGTGGGCCCGATGTCATTAAAGCGGTTACCGGTGAAATCACCACCATGGACGAAATCGGCGGCGCCCATGCCCATGCCACCACCAGCGGCAACATTCATTTTATCGCCGAAGATGACAACGATGCGACGTCGATCGTTCATCGCCTCCTGTCGTTTTTGCCGTCCAATAACATGACGGATCCTCCGCACCAGCTCGGAGCCGAAATATCGCTGGATGAAGACGAGGGCATGAATGATTTGGTGCCTGAAAATTCGCACTCACCACTGGATGTGTCAGAAGTCATTCACCGCCTGGTGGACGACGGCGACTTTATGGAAGTGCAATCTCTATTTGCGCAGAACATTGTGATTGGCTTTGCCCGCATCCAAGGCATAGTCGTCGGCATTGTCGCCAATCAGCCGAAGGTGAAAGCGGGAACTCTGGACATAGATGCCTCAGATAAAGGCGCGCGTTTCGTCCGTTTCTGCAACATATTTGGCATCCCCATTGTAACTCTGGTTGATGTCCCGGGCTTTTTGCCGGGAGTTGCCCAGGAAAAAGGGGGCATTATCCGCCATGGGGCCAAGATGCTGTTTGCTTATGGATCGGCGACAGTTCCCAAAGTAACCGTAGTCATGAGAAAAGCTTACGGCGGCGCCTATGTAGCCATGGGCAGTAAGGACATGGGCGCGGATATGGTATTTGCTTGGCCATGTGCCGAAATAGCTGTGATGGGCGCCGAGGGAGCTGTCAACATTCTGTATCGGCGGGAGCTACAAGCCGCTGACGATCCGGCCGCTTTGACCAAAGAATTATCGGTCGAATACCATGATCGATTTGCATCGCCCTACCAATCCGCTGCGAAAACCTTGATTACTGATGTGATTGAACCTTCAAAGACACGGGCGGCGGTTGGCATGGCATTGCTGGGTCTGTTAACCAAGCGCGAAACACGTCCGCCGAAAAAACACGGGAATATTCCGCTGTGACCATGCGATGCCGAAAAATTTGGCATTCTTCACGGCGCTCGAATTAAAGGGAGCTAACAGTCGGTGGAACACGGCAGCCTTATATTGTCAGGGTTTGGCATCGTTATGGGCGTGCTCGCTATGCTGTGGGCGGTGACGGCACTGATTGCAAAACTATTTACTCGGCCAGCCAAACCAATTGAAACAGCGGCCAAACCCAACGCGGCGCCCACTCCTTCTGCGGCGCCGGTTACCGCACCTCCAGGTGTTCCTGCCCACCATTTGGCGGCAATTACTGCCGCAGTTGCAGCTAGTTTCGCGCCCCCCACACGGATCGTCAGTGTCGACGGTCTATACGCCCACGTTTCGGCTTGGACCCAACAAGGACTGTTCGAACATTTCGCGTCTCACCAAAAGGTGTGGCAAACGACTCCCCGGACTCTGCCGGGCATTAAACCCTAATCAGTATATCCAGCACGGAAAGATCAATGAAAAAGCTAAGAATAACTGTCGAGGGCACAGCTTACGACGTGACAGTGGAAGTTCTTGAGGACACAGACACTGGAATGATAGCGGCTCCAACGGCACCTGCCCCTGCGGTCAGTGGGGCACCCGCACCTGCTGCACCTGGACCAACTCCGTCAGCACCCGCTGCGGCTCCTACCGGCGCCGGTGAAGTGGCAAGCCCTCTCGCCGGCACGATCGTCAGCATCGACGTCGCGGTCGGCGACACGGTCAGCGCAGGTGATCAAGTCCTGGTGCTGGAAGCCATGAAAATGAACAACGTGGTACAAGCACCAACATCCGGCACGGTTACCGCGATCGCCGTCCAGCCCGGAGCCACTGTCACTGAAGGCCAAGGCCTTCTCACAATCGGCTAACGGACTGGCGTTCAGTTATGGAAGCGATCCTCGAATTCTATAATCTTTCCGGTATCCCGCACGTCACTTGGCAAATGCTGGTGATGTGGGTGGTGGTGCTGGGCCTTTTCTATTTGGCCGTGTTCAAGGAATTCGAACCTTTACTGTTGATCCCGATCGGGTTTGGCGCGCTGCTCGCGAACCTCCCCACTGAGGGCATCGTTAATGTTCCTGTCGGCGACCATCCGGGCGGCTTATTTTATTATATTTCCTTGGGCGTCACCTTGGAAATATTTCCACCGCTTATCTTCTTGGGCGTGGGTGCGCTCACTGACTTTGGGCCCTTGATCGCCAATCCACGCACTTTGTTGTTGGGTGCAGCCGCTCAATTCGGCGTCTTCGCCACGTACCTTGGTGCCATTTCCTTGGGCTTTTCTATGGAGGAAGCCGCTTCCATTGGCATTATCGGGGGCGCTGATGGTCCGACGTCAATTTTCCTAGCCAACAAATTAGCACCCCATCTATTGGCACCTATTGCAGTTGCGGCATACAGCTATATGGCGCTGGTGCCGTTGCTGCAGCCACCAATTATGCGCGCTCTCACCACCGTGTCTGAGCGTAAAATCCGCATGAAATCATTGCGTGAAGTGTCGCGGACCGAAAAATTGATCTTCGCCTTGGTGGTCGCGGTCATTTGCATCCTGCTGGTACCGGCGGCGTCGGCCCTGATCGGCATGTTATTGTTCGGCAATTTCTTGCGCGAATGCGGTGTGACTGAGCGTCTGTCAAAAGCAGCGCAAAATGAAATCATCAATATTGTGACCATTTTCCTCGGCACGTCGGTGGGCATTACCATGACCGGCGAGAGTTTCCTGCAAATGGAAACCATGAAAATCCTCGGCCTGGGGGTGATTGCTTTTGGCATCGCAACTGCGTGCGGCGTCTTAATGGCCAAGGCGATGAACCTGGTCAGCAGCAAAAATCCGATCAATCCACTGATCGGCTCGGCTGGAGTTTCCGCCGTGCCCATGGCCGCGCGCGTGTCACAAGTGGAAGGCCAGCGGGCCGATTCCGGAAACTTCCTATTGATGCACGCCATGGGACCGAATGTTGCCGGCGTGATCGGTACCGCCGTTGTGGCTGGCTACTTCATCTCCCGCTTCGGAGTCAATTGATCAGCGCGAGAAATCTGGCGGCATCCAGAACGGCAGTCCTAAGATTGACGCGCCGGGCAGTGGCTTCTTCATCTTCGCCCCATTGCTCAACTTGAAAAGTTTCATCTAGCTGGCTTAATTCCCAAGCGTCTTCGGCATCCAACCGTCCATCGAGCACGGCAAGCCCGATGATCAGAGACCCAGTGATGCTGGTGATCCCATGAAGACCGGCCAATGTCATGTCGTCGCACCCGGCAACCACAGCCCGCAGCGCAGCCACCGCATCCGGCGGTTGATCCACGGGCATAATCCCGGTGGTAACGATGAGCTTTGCCTGAAACATCTCGTCTGCCCAATCAAGCAACGGTTGCCAGGCGGCAGATTGTCGAGTGACCAAATCCTGGGGGCTATCCGCCCGCTGGCAAAACAGGTCGGAAGCGCCAAAAGCGGCAATTTCGTCGATCACCGCCTGACGCTGAGTGGCAACCCGATCGAGTGCGGTAGCGGTATACCGCATAAGCGGCATGGTGCTTGGGTTGATTGTTTCTTCTTGGACCTCCCACTCCACCGCTATCGCTTGAGAAAGCCCTGCGTTAGGCAGCGTCACAAGTAATTTCGCCGGTGTCTTTATTGGGCAATCATCAAGCAAGACCTCAAATCTTCCCGCCTCCAATTCCCGTACTTCTACTTTTTTGTAGAAGCGTTTCATGATCCGGTGAGACGCTGGGCCACAGTAAGCAATTGTTCGCACCGGTCGATAATTTCGCGCGCACCCGACTGCCGCAACTCATCTATGCCATGATACCCCCAGGACACGCCGACCCCGGCGACGCCAGCGTTTTGCGCCATGGTCATATCAAAGATGGTGTCGCCGAGCATTACGGTGGAGTCTGGCGTGGCACCGGTGTCCGCCATTGCTTGCTCCAACATGCCGGGGTCGGGCTTACCGGGTGCGTCATCTGCGGTTTGCAAAGACATAAAGGCAGATCGCAAGCCATGATGCTCCAAGGTCGCCCGCAGACCCCGTTGGGTTTTTCCAGTCGCGACCGCCAGCACAAAGCCCTCATTTTCAAGCTCGATCAACACCTCGCGGATACCCGGATACAGGGGTTCACTGTATTCCGGTTGTTGCCGCAAGTGCATGAAGTTCGACTTGTAACCCTCTTGAAGGGAAATACTTTCTTCGCTTGACACTGTGGGCGCCAAGGTATTGACCGCTTCCACCAATGATAAGCCGACAATACGCCGAATGGCCGCATCGTCCGGAGCATTTATCCCGCTGTCCGCGAACGACGCGCGCATGGCGGCGCAAATATTGTGCTGACTGTCGACCAGGGTGCCATCGCAATCGAACACCACCAGCCGGACCTGATCGGAATTTCGCATGGGCTTATCTAACACATTGGGGCCGGTTTGAAGTCCTGATCAGGCTAACGGAACTATATTTTTCCAAACACCTTTTTCAGCAGATCGGTACTGCGCATGGCAGGATTTTCGCGGATCGCGGCTTCCTCCTTGCCCAGGCAAAGGAACAAGCCATCCACGGCGCGAGCAATCACGTGCTCGATCAAATCGGCTTTGACGCTGGGCACAAAGGGGATTTCCTTATATTGGCCGATCATGGCGTCATAAGCCTGAATGGCCTCCACCTCTGCTAAGGTGCCATCGATCACCGGCCGCATCTCTTCTGCTAATAGAGCCGACATTTTGCTCTGGAAATAGCGCGTGGCCGAGTCCGGTGGTCCATTGTAGATACCGGTGATGTCATTTAAGGTCATGGCCGCAATAGCGTCGACGAACGACTTCTTGGCCTTGGGGACGGCTGCCTCCGCCGCCCGGTTGAGCCGCAACTCTACGTCGTCCGCCATCGAAGACATTCCCACGGCCTGCAGGGCCGATTGGACTTTTCGTAGCGTCTCCGGCAGCGGAATATGGATCTCGGGATTAGTATTGAAGCCATCCGCTGCACCGAGCAATGCCACGACCCGTTCTGTGCCTACCGTCAATGCTTTCTTTAGACCCGTTCCAATGTTCGAAGTGCCAAAAGCCCCCGCTTTCATTTTGCTACCCTGCCAGGTCTCCTAGTCCCTTCAAGGTGTCCTGCCAACCGCCCATACCCGCGGTAGGCAGTGCGAAAAGATTTGCGATTGCTACGGCAATGGTAGTTTTTTCGAGTTTCATGGTTTGGCACCCTATTATGGCCCGAATTCAGAATATATAATCACAGTGAGGACGATAAACACCAAGGGAATGTTTCCCGCTCATATTGGCAATACCTGGTAACTCGATGACAGATGAACAACCAAGGCATTTAGGAAAACAAAGCCCCTTACCCGCGTCTCCAGACGAGGCTCGGCTCGACACCGTACCTAATCCCAAGCCTGGTACGCATTATTTGGTGCGCTTCAATTGTCCTGAATTTACCAGCCTCTGCCCGGAAACCGGCCAGCCCGACTTCGCCCATTTGGTTATCGACTATGCGCCCGATCAGCTCCTCGTTGAAAGCAAATCCTTGAAGCTGTATTTGGCATCGTTCCGCAATCACGGCGCCTTCCACGAAACCTGCACGACCAATATTGCCGACCGGCTGATCGAAATTCTGTCACCCGTATGGTTGCGCATCGGCGGGTATTGGTATCCTCGCGGCGGCATTCCCATCGACGTGTTTTATCAAACGGGTATACCGCCTGCGGGCCTCTGGCTGCCCGATCAAGGGGTGCCGGCCTATCGGGGTCGCTAACCTTTAGTCCATTTGCAAATCTTCGAAGGGGTCGCCGTCGTCGTTCAAGTCCAACCCGAACAACTTCCACGCATCCTGCATATGCGAAGTAAGTGGCGCCGTAACTGACAATACGCCTTTACTGGGGTGGGGAATTTCAATTGAGCGGGCGTGCAAGTGAAGCTTTTTGGAGATACGGCCTTCCAAAAAGGCTTGCTTGCCGCCATATTTACCGTCGCCCACGATCGGGTGACCCATGGCTACGGCATGAGCTCGCAATTGATGGGTGCGTCCAGTAACTGGCAATAATGCCACCCAGGCTGCACGCTTTGCAAAAGGCTCGACCACTTTATAGTAGGTGACGGAGCGTTTACCGCCGTCATCAATGATCATACGCTCGGCGCCAACTCCGCCTTCCTTTAAGAGCGGCGCATCGATTTTACCCTGGTCGGGCCGGGGTACGCCAACCACCAAAGCCCAATAAACCTTGCGCGCAGAACTGCTCTTAAACGCCTCGGCCAACTTCCGCGCGGCCAACGCCGAACGCGCCAGCAAAAGTACTCCGCTGGTATCTTTGTCTAAACGATGAACCAACTTTGGGCGCTCGTTATAGCCAAATTTGAGGGCATCAAGAAGGCCATCCACATGCAGTGAAGTGCCCGTCCCTCCTTGCACGGCCAGACCCGCCGGTTTGTTGATCGCGATGACCCAGTCGTCCTTGTAAATCACGTTTTCGGTAACCAGCTTCGCATTCTCTGAGGTAACAGCACCTTTTGGCGGACTGTCGGACCGCACAAACGGTAGTTTTTTATCTTGCAAAGGAGGCACCCGCACCACTGCGCCCGCCTCTACCCTATGGGACGATTTAACCCGCTTGCCGTTGACCCGAACCTGGCCCGTCCGCAATAGCTTTTCCAGGGCGCCATGCATGAGGCCCGGGTAGTGGCGCTTGAACCACTTGTCGGTGCGCAAGCCTTCTTCGTCGGCGGCGACTTCGATCATCTCGACACCACTCATGCGAGGACAGCCCGAACGGCCATCATGCCCGCAAACACCGCCGCCACTGACAGCGCCACTGACGTCAATACGTAAGCTGCGGCAGCCAAGTTTTGGTGTCTTTCCATGAGTAAGATCACCTCTAACGAAAAACTGGAAAATGTTGTGAAGCCGCCCAAAATGCCGACCATCAGAAATGCCCGCAGTTCGCCGCCGATGTTGAATTTAAGCGCGCTGGCTTCGACAAGAAATCCCACTAGCAATCCACCGATGACGTTGACCACCAATGTCCCGAAGGGAAAACCGGCACCGAGTAGATGCATTACCCGGCCCGCCAATAGGTAGCGACCGACAGCGCCAATGGCGCCACCCGCTGCCACCGCTGCAATCATGTTCATGACACTCTCGATCTATTTGCTTCCACGATCCGCCCGCATTTTTTGCCACAGGGCTAGGCGCTCGCTGAGGCTCTCTTCAAATCCGCGACCGGTTGGCCGAAAATATTGTTGCCGTTCCATGCCGTCGGGGAAATAATTTTGGCCCGAAAAGCCTTCATCGGCATCATGGTCGTATTGATATCCGTCACCGTAGCCCAGGTCTTTCATAAGCGTCGTTGGTGCATTCAATATGTGGGCCGGCGGGGTCAAAGATCCGGTGTCACGCGCTGCCCGGGTGGCCTCGCCAAAGCCCCGGTAGGCGCCGTTGGACTTGGGTGCTGTAGCCAAATAAATGACACATTGGGCGATGGCGAGTTCCCCTTCGGGCGAGCCTAAAAACTGATACGTATCCTTGGCGGCTAAAGCCTGATGAATAGCTTCCGGATCCGCCAATCCCACGTCCTCAACCGCAAAGCGCACCAGGCGGCGTACGACATACAGGGGCTCTTCCCCCCCTGCCAGCATGCGGGCTAACCAATAAAGCGCAGCATCCGGATCTGATCCCCGCATAGATTTATGTAAAGCGCTAATGAGTTTGTAGTGTTCTTCCCCGGATTTGTCGTAGACCGGCGCGCGACGTTGAACGGTGTGCACTAATTCAGTTGTATCAAGAGCCGCACTTGGGCGCAGCGCCAGCAACTCTTCGGCAAGATTCAATAAATACCTGCCGTCGCCATCCGCCATGGCCCGCAAGGCGGCGCGCGCGTCTGGCGTCAGCGGCAGTTGCCCTCCGGCTTCGGCCTCGGCCCGCACCAAAAGTTCCTCTTGTGCGTCATCGTCCAGGCGCTTCAGCACCAGGACCTGCGCCCTCGACAACATCGCCGCATTTAATTCAAACGAAGGATTTTCCGTCGTAGCGCCAATCAAAATGACCGTGCCGTCTTCCACGTAAGGCAGAAAACCATCTTGCTGAGCGCGATTGAAACGATGAATTTCATCGACAAAAAGTAAGGTCCCCTGCCCAGTTTGACGCCGTGCACGGGCGCTTTCGAACACCTTGCGTAAATCGGCAACGCCCGAGAACACAGCTGAAAGTTGTTCGAAATAAAACCCAGTGTGTTCGGCGAGCAATCGCGCGATCGTCGTTTTTCCCGTACCGGGCGGTCCCCACAAAATGATCGACACCAGTCGCCCTGCTGCCACCATACGCCCGAGGATGGCATCTTTCTCCAACAGGTGCTTTTGTCCGACAACTTCGTCCAATTTCCCTGGCCGTAGCCGATCGGCGAGCGGACGGGTTGTTCCCTCATCCAATCCTGCGGCCTCGAACAAATTGCTCACCGAATGACCCTTATGTTCCTGACTTTACCGTTGCGACGGATACTCATTTCCCAGCTGCGCTTGGGTTTCTCCAGCATTTCGACCAATTGCCGCACACTATTCACCTGTTGTCCATTGAGGGCGAGCACAATGTCTTTAACGGCGAATGCTACCTGGCTGCGTTGGGGGGCGGACTTGGTGACGACGACTCCAGTAAATGTGACCGGTAATCCTAATTCATTGGCGAGAGCGGGCGACAGATTACCGACCGTTACGCCCCTTAAGGGGTGCGCACCTTTTAGAATGCGCTTATCGCTTGGCGGGTCTTCCGGTGGCACAATCATTTTAACTTTGATGGTCTGTACCCTGCCACCGCGAAGAATCTTGATATCTGCTGTATTGCCAATCCGACGGGTTGCGATCCGAAATTTCATGCCTTCGGGCTCAAACACTTCCCGGCCGTCCACAGCCAACACAACATCGCCAACTTTTACGCCGGCCTGTCCGGCCGGCCCGGTCTTGTGGACATTATTAATCAACACACCTAAGGGTCGCGAAAGCTCAAGCGATTTGGCAATTTCCGAGGTCACCGGCTGACCCGATAGACCCAACCACGGACGCTCTATCTTTCCGTCTCCCAGTGCACCCTCCAAAACCGAGCGCACCATATCAACAGGGATGGCAAAGCCGATGCCCATCGAGCCGCCGGAGCTCGAGTATATGGCTGTGTTCACACCGACCAGCCGACCGCTGTGATCGATCAGCGCGCCCCCTGAATTTCCTGGGTTAATAGCGGCATCGGTCTGTATAAAAAATTGATAATCGGTGATACCGGCATGGGTTCGAGCAAGCGCTGACACAATCCCACTGGTGACGGTCTGGCCAACGCCAAACGGATTGCCAATCGCCAGTACGATGTCGCCAACTTCCAACTCATCCGATTCCGCTAACGCTAGGGTCGGTAAATCTTCCCCATTGGTTTGAATGCGCAAAACCGCAACATCGCTTTTTTTGTCTGCTAAAATCAATTCGGCTTCGTACTCACGTCGATCTGCCAAGGCAACGGTAATCTCATCAGCACCTTCGATGACATGGTTATTGGTAACGATAATCCCGTCGGATTGAACAATAACGCCAGAGCCAAGTGAATTTTGTACGCGTTCGCGGGGAACGCCAAAACCGAAACCTTGATCAAAAAAGCGTTCAAAAAATGGATCTTGGAATAAAGGTGAAACCCGTGACTTTTTTCTCACAATGCGGCGCGTATAAATATTGACCACTGCGGGCGCCGTTTGCTTTACCAATGGCGCAAACGAAAGCTGGATTTGAGTTTTTGCTTGAGGGACTTGTTTGTCAGCTATAACCGGCTGGAAAATACTGACTGCACCCACTATAGCGATCATAAAAATTAGCAATATTTTCATCGACATTCTGACCTCAAACCGACTTCAATCCAGTGCATTGAACACAATAACCAATTGGCAAAAACAAAGGGCAGCCCATGGACTGCCCTTCAATTTTCTATCGCAGCCTTAGAGGCCGATTTCCTAAAAACAACTCTTAGCCGACTGCAGCTTCAAGTTCCTCGTCAACAACTTGCACCGGACCTGAATCTAGCCCCTTCGCATCTTCGTCCCGGTCCACCAATTCAATTACAGCCATGGGGGCAGCATCGCCATAGCGAAAGCCGGCTCGAATAACACGGGTGTAGCCGCCGTTACGCTCGGCATAGCGAGGTCCCAAAGTTTCGAACAGCTTTGTGACTATATTGTCATCAGGTAAACGAGCCGTAGCCAAACGGCGCGCATGCAAATCGCCGCGTTTTCCTAAAGTGATCAATCGATCCACCACTTTGCGCAGATCCTTTGCCTTCGGCAACGTGGTCTTGATCTGCTCATGCTTTAACAATGCTGCCGCCAAGTTTTGCAGCATTGCTTTGCGATGAGAACTTGACCGGTTGAATTTCCGGCCTTTCATACGATGACGCATTATCCCGCTCCCGCCGCGCGTGGCCCGTTAAGGGTCCCGCTATGGCCGTATTCTAGTAGTGATCTTCCAGCTTCTTCGCCATATCGTCGATGTTTTCGGGTGGCCAATCCGCCACTTCCATACCCAAGTGAAGCCCCATTTGAGACAACACTTCTTTGATCTCATTCAATGACTTACGGCCAAAATTGGGTGTCCGTAACATCTCCGACTCGGTCTTCAAAATGAGATCGCCGATATAAATGATGTTGTCATTCTTGAGACAATTGGCCGACCGCACTGACAATTCAAGTTCGTCTACTTTGCGCAGCAGATGTCTATTGAACTCGGGCTCCGCCAATTCAGGTTCACGGCGTTCAACTTCAGGTTCTTCAAAATTAACGAACAAACGCAGTTGGTCTTGTAATGTACGAGCCGCATAAGCGATCGCGTCTTCCGGCGACATGGTTCCGTCGGTTTCCACATCCAGGGTCAATTTATCATAGTCAAGCACTTGCCCTTCGCGCGCGTTCTCAACTTTGTAGGCGACCCGCTTAACCGGACTGTACAGACTGTCTACCGGGATGAGACCAATAGGCGCGTCTTCAGGGCGATTGCGGTCAGCAACCACATAACCTTTACCAACGTTGACCGTCAATTCCATGCTGATTTTGGCCCCCTCATCGAGGGTGCAAATCACCAGGCCAGGATTGATGATCTCAATATCTGCCACGGGGGTGATCATACCCGCCGTCACTTCACCCGAACCTTCCGCATTCAGGATTAAACGGCGAGGACCTTCAACATGCATAGCAACAGCCAATGACTTTATGTTGAGAACCACATCGGTCACATCTTCGCGAACCCCGGGAATCGACGAAAATTCGTGTAATACACCGTCGATTTGAACGGAAGTTACTGCTGCGCCCTGGAGAGACGACAACAAAACCCTGCGCAATGCATTGCCCAAAGTCATGCCAAAGCCACGTTCAAGAGGCTCGGCGACTATTGTCGCTGTGCGTATTGGATCCGCCCCGCCATTGATATCCAGCTTGTTGGGCTTAATGAGTTCTTGCCAATTCCGTTGAATCAAGACCCTAACCTCGTGCTATGCCTACAGGACGGCCCAGTGAGACGTCCTTGTGTCAAATGATCCCCGCTACAAATAAATAGCGAGGCCGAAAATAATTTTCTCTTACATCGTTTCGATCAGCAATCAAACCCGCCGACGTTTTGGCGGCCGACAACCGTTGTGCGGAATTGGTGTCACATCCCGGATGGTTGTAATGGTGAAACCAACCGCCTGCAATGCTCTCAAAGCTGACTCGCGACCGGATCCAGGACCCTTGATTTGGACCTCTAAGGTCTTCATCCCGTGTTCCTGTGCTTTCCGGCCCGCGTCCTCCGCCGCCATTTGAGCTGCATGGGGGGTAGATTTACGCGACCCCTTGAACCCCATTCCACCCGCTGATGACCACGCGATGGCGTTACCTTGCGCATCGGTAATTGTGATCATGGTGTTATTAAACGTCGCGTTTACATGCGCAACCCCGGCGGTAATATTTTTCCGCTCCTTGCGCTTTATCCGCGATTTTTCCGTAGCCATGCTTGACTTATTCCTTCCGGATAAAACTTACTTTTTCTTGCCCGCAATCGCTCTCGCCGGCCCCTTGCGCGTACGGGCATTGGTATGAGTTCGTTGCCCACGTACTGGCAATCCACGCCGGTGGCGCAGCCCTCGGTAGAGACCCAAATCCATCAATCGCTTGATATTCATGGCAGTATCTCGGCGTAAATCGCCTTCGACCATGTGCCCACGCTCAATTGATTCGCGAATTTGTATAACTTCGGCGTCGGTCAATTCATTGACACGCCGCTCGAAGGGGAGGCCCACTTCACCACAAAGCTGCTTGGCTTTGGTCCGGCCAATGCCATGGATGTAAGTTAATGCGATCTCCACACGCTTATTCGTCGGGATGTTTACGCCAGCGATGCGCGCCACGCTCAATACTCCTGATCTTTGCCTGATCTATGAAAATCCCGGTCTCTGGTGTCATAATTAGATACCGGGCGTACGCTGGTCACTACGCACACCTCCGAGAGAGCCGCGATTATAGGTTGAACTATTGTCCAGTCAACCATTTAGGACCCATTTATAATCTTTGTTATCTGGTCGGTTACTTCGTCGACTCCAAGCATGCCATCCACTTCGCCGAGAACCCCCTGCTGACGATAATATGGCAATAATGGCGCTGTTTGGCTGTGATACGCACTCAAACGCGCCCTAACGGTTTCCGCATTGTCGTCGTTGCGGCGCGAAAAATTGTGGCCACCGCATGAATCGCAGACATTTTTGACCAAAGGTTGCCGGAATTGGTCATGATAGCCTTCACCGCAGTCCGCGCAAGCAAAGCGCCCGGTAATCCGTTCGGTAAGGACGGCGTCATCCGTGCGGATCTCAATCACTTTGTCCAGCTTCAAATTCTTATTGGACAGCATTTTGTCCAACGCTTCGGCTTGGGCTTCAGTGCGCGGAAAACCATCCAAAATAAAACCATTCCGGCAATCAGGTTCGTCAATCCGTTCTTCAATAATGGCCACCACAATGCTGTCGTCTACGAGAGCACCACGATCCATTGCCACTTTGGCATCAAGGCCCACAGCACTGCCGTTGGCAACAGCCGCCCGCAGCATGTCACCGGTTGACAGTTGCACTAAACCAACACAATTAACCAGCCGTTTTGCCTGGGTTCCTTTACCCGCCCCAGGAGGGCCCAGAAGTATCAAATTCATCGCCGCCGGCCCCGTAATTTGGCCTTCTTAATCAAGCCTTCGTATTGGTGCGCAACCAGATGCGATTGAATCTGCGACACAGTATCCATCGTAACACTGACCACAATCAGCAGCGACGTCCCCCCAAAATAGAAAGGCACAGAATATTGTGAGATTAATATTTCGGGTAACAAGCAGACTGCCGACAAATAGAGAGCGCCGACCACGGTTAAACGTGTCAAAACATAATCTAAATATTTGGCGGTCTTCTCGCCTGGCCGAATGCCAGGGATAAAACCGCCATACTTCTTTAGATTTTCGGCCGTGTCCTCGGGGTTAAAAACAACAGCCGTGTAAAAAAAGCAGAAGAAGACAATGCCCAATATATACACCAGCATATAGAGCGGCTGACCGCGACCGAGGTAGGCGGCCACGAACCCCAGCCACTCCGGTCCGCCGTTGGCACTGAAGCTGGCCACGGTAATCGGCATCAAAAGCAATGACGATGCGAAAATCGGCGGAATGACTCCTGCTGTATTCAGTTTCAACGGTAAGTGAGAGGTTTCACCCTGGGACCCATGGTTAGCGGTTTGGCGTTTGGGATACTGAATTAATATCCGCCGCTGGGCTCGTTCCACAAACACGATCAATGCAATGACCGAGAATACCATGAGGAAAAGGAAAATGATGAACAGGGAGGAGAGCGCTCCGGTTCGCCCTAACTCCAAGGTTCCCACCAAAGCCGAAGGAAGTTCGGCGACAATCCCCGCCATAATGATAAGCGAAATACCATTGCCAATACCGCGGGCGGTAATTTGTTCACCCAACCACATCAGGAACATCGTACCGCCGATGAGGGTAATCACTGTGCTGCCGCGGAAAAATGCCCCGGGGTCGATCACCGCGCCCGCACCTCCGGATGTGGTCATGCCCTCAAGCCCAACTGCAATGCCATACCCTTGCAACGCCGTCAAAAACACGGTGCCATACCGGGTGTACTGATTTATTTTTTTACGTCCAACTTCGCCCTCTTTCTTAAGGGCGCCCAACTTTGGAGACACCGACGTCATCAATTGCATGATGATGGATGCCGAAATGTAGGGCATGATATTGAGGGCAAAAATGGTCATCCGCTCCAGGGCGCCACCCGAGAACAAATTGAACATGCCGAGGATACCCCCGGCCTGTGCCTTAAATACGTCATCCAGAATGACCGGATCAATTCCAGGGATAGGAATATACGTCCCCAGCCGATAAACAATCAGCGCCCCAAGCGTAAACCAAATACGCTTTTTTAATTCGGTTGCCTTAGCAAAGGCCCCGAAATTGATATTGGCGGCAAGTTGTTCTGCGGCGGACGCCATGGGTTATCTCCCGGTCAGGCTACTTAGGGGCAGCCTTTTTCTTTCCCCCATCCCGTTCTTTTCTAGGCAATACTGTCACTTTGCCCCCGGCTTTTTCCACGGCTTCGACGGCGGCCTTCGATGCGCCAGCGACTTCGACCGCCAGTTTCGCCTTCAGTTCTCCATTGGCAAGTAATCTGACCCCATCTTTTGGACGGCGGACAACACCGGCGGCGCATAAGGCTTCTACTGTCACAGGCTTCGAAGGATCAAGTTTCTTTGCGTCGATCGCCGTTTGAACCCGGCCTATGTTTACGGCCACATAGTTTGTCGAAAACAGATTTTTGAATCCCCGTTTCGGCAGCCTACGGTGGATCGGCATTTGTCCACCCTCAAAGCCCTTGATGGCCACACCGGAACGCGACTTTTGACCTTTTTGACCTCGCGAGGCGGTTTTACCGGTTCCAGAACCGGTACCCCGACCGACGCGCTTACGCGTTGTGCGAGCGCCTGGCATATCCGACAATTGGTTCAATTTCATTTTTCCAATCTCGCTTCCCGGCCGGCGGTCCCGCCTGCCAAACTCGTTAAACAACGGTACCCTGTTCCCACAGCACCCGCATACACGCCGCTAAACTTACTAATCAGTTTCAACCCGAACCATGTGGCGTACTTTATGGATCATGCCGCGCACGGCCGGCGTATCCTCAAGTTCTCTGGTCCGATGCATTTTGTTCAAACCCAATCCGATTAAAGTCTGACGCTGATCTTTGGGACGTCTAAGCGGGCTACCGATTTGAGTAACTTTGATCGTCCCGCCGTTTTTTTTCGTCGCGGCATTCATGCGGCACCTCCGGCTTTGCCCGTCTCAGAAGTCTGCTCACTTCGACGGCCGACAATTTCACTGACTTTCTTGCCCCGACGTGCGGCCACCATCCGCGGAGAAGATTGCCGCTTCAATCCCTCAAATGTAGCGCGCACCATGTTGTAAGGATTTGAAGAACCAATAGATTTGGTCACCACGTCGTGAACCCCTATCGCCTCAAAAACGGCTCTCATCGGACCACCAGCTATAATTCCTGTACCCACGGGTGCAGCCCGCAATACAACTTTACCGGCGCCATACCGGCCATTTGAATCGTGATGCAATGTCCGGCCTTCGCGCAATGGCACCCGGATTAAATTTCGCTTGGCAGCTTCAGTGGCTTTACGGATGGCTTCGGGTACTTCCCGCGCCTTTCCGTGTCCGAAACCGACGCGACCTTTTTGGTCACCAACAACAACCAAGGCAGCAAAACCGAAACGCCGGCCGCCTTTGACCACTTTGGCCACCCGATTGATATGCACAAGTTTTTCGACAAATTCGGATTCGGTTCGTTCGAAAGAGGGGGACCTTGCCATTGCGCTTATTACTCTCCAATTTGGCTGTCGTTAGAACGACAGGCCACTTTCCCGCGCGGCATCGGCCAACGCCTTAACCCGCCCGTGAAACAAATATCCGCCACGGTCAAAAATAACTTGCTTGACGCCCGCCTTGGCACCGCGCTCGGCAATCAATTTGCCAACTTCTGCGGCCGCAGCTTGGTCTGCTCCCGATTTTAAGGCTTTTCTTACATCGACCTCGATCGTTGATGCCGACGCCAAGGTTACGCCTTTAACGTCGTCAATGATCTGAGCGTAAATTTGTTTACTTGACCTATAGACGCTCAGCCGCGGGCGGTCGCCCTGCCTTTTTGCAAGTTGACTACGAACACGTCGTTTGCGCCGTTGAAATATTTTATCTGACCGTTTCATGGTCGGCATTCCTACTTCTTCTTACCTTCCTTGCGGAAAATATATTCATCTATGTACTTGATACCTTTGCCTTTATAAGGCTCAGGCTTACGATACCCACGAATTTTAGCCGCCGCTTGTCCAACTTTCTGGCGATCAATACCAGTCACCTCTATTAAAGTTGGGCGCCTGCACTTAATTTCGATGCCGTCGGGAATGTCGAACTTGATGTCGTGGCTGAAACCGAGCTGGAGGGTCAATGTTTTCCCTTGAACGGAAGCCCGATAGCCGACACCGTTGATCTCTAACTCGACTTTAAAACCTTCCGACACGCCCTTGATTAAGTTGTTTACCAAAGTCCGCTGCATGCCCCACATGATACGCGAGCGCTTGCTTTGATCGCGGGGCTGAACCGAGATGGCATCGCCTTCCATGGTCGCCACCACATCGTTCATTAGGACCATGGTCAATTCACCCTTAGGCCCTTTAACGGCAACATTTTGGCCATCCAATTGGACGTTTACGCCCTCTGGCACGGCGACCGCAAGTTTTCCAATTCTCGACATAACCTGTCCCTAAAACACCTGGCAAATAACTTCGCCACCGATATTTTCTGCGCGAGCGTCAGAATCCGACATCACACCCTTTGATGTCGAAATGATTGTAATGCCTAGACCATTACGGACCCGCGGCAATTGACGGGCCGAGCTGTAAACCCGGCGGCCGGGGGTCGAAACTCTGGCGATCGTATTTATTACCGGATCGCCTTCATAATATTTTAGCTGAATCTCCAGCTCTTGTTTTCCGGGGCCGTATTCATTTTGCGTATAACCACGGATGTAACCTTCATTCTCCAGCACATCCAATATACGGACTCGCAATGTAGAAAACGGAGAAACAACTGCCGTTTTGTGGGCCTGCTGGCCATTTCGAATGCGGGTCAGCATATCGGCGATCGGGTCAGTCATTGACATATTATTGCGCCCCCTACCAACTCGACTTGACCATGCCGGGGATCTGACCATCCAAGGCCATATCCCGCAGCGCAATCCGGCAGATTCCAAATTTACGATAGTTACCCCGCGGTCGCCCGGTCAATTCACATCGGTTGCGAACACGGGTTTGAGAACCGTTGCGCGGCATTTTGGCCAACTTGAGTCGCACCGTAAAACGCTCTTCCTGGCTAAGGGACAAGTCCCGCGCCGTTGCCTTAAGCAGTGCACGTTTACCCTCATCTCGCGCCGATATTTTCCGGCGCTTCAGGTTCCGCTCAATTAAACTTTTCTTCGACATACTCCAACCTCCGCCGGCTGCACCGGGCTGTGGGGTCCGTTCTAATTGCCAAACGGCATATTAAAGCCCGCAAGCAGAGCTTTCGCCTGCTCGTCTGTCCGGGCTGTTGTACAAATCACAATGTCCAGGCCGCGAATAGAATCGACCTGGTCGTAATCCACCTCGGGGAACACAATTTGTTCCTTAAGGCCCATAGCAAAGTTTCCATTACCATCGAAACTTCTGTCACTCAGACCGCGAAAGTCGCGAACTCGCGGTAATGCAATAGTGATCAGACGATCCAAAAATTCATACATACGATCACTGCGCAGGGTGGTTTTGCACCCAATGGCCATACCATCGCGCAGCTTATATGTGGCGATTGGCTTTTTCGCCCGCGTAACCACAGGCTTTTGACCCGCAATCACGGTCATATCGTTAACCGCACCTTGAATTTTTTTTGAGTCTTGAACTGCCTCACCAACCCCCATATTCAACACCACTTTTTCAAGTTTCGGGGCTTCCATCACATTCTTGAGGCCAAACTGCTCCAACAACTGAGGTCGAAGTTCTTCTTCATAGCGAGTCAACAGACGTGGTTTTAGACGTTGTTCAGACATCGATAACTTCTCCAGACGCCTTGGCGAAACGAACTTTTCGCCCATCATTTAGATTTTTGAAACCAATACGGCTGGGCTCACCAGTTTTAGGATCCTCAATCGCCAAGTTCGACAAGTGCAGCGGCGCTTCTTTGTCGATAATGCCGCCTGGGTTTGTTGTTGTCGGCCGCGTGTGCCGGCGCACCATGTTAACGCCGGTTACCAAGGCTCGACTTTCGGACCGGAATATTTTTAATATCTCGCCTTTTTTGCCGCGCTCACGCCCGGCAACCACCACCACCTTGTCGCCCTTTCTCAGCTTTAATTTTTGCGCCATTACAGCACCTCCGGCGCGAGAGAAATGATTTTCATATGGTTCTTCGCGCGTAACTCCCGGGTGACCGGGCCAAAAATACGGGTCCCAATGGGCTCGTTTTCATTGGTAACCAACACCGCCGCATTTTTATCGAAACGAATTACGCTGCCATCATCGCGCTGCAGGCCTTTGGCTGTACGCACGATCACCGCCCTTAATACATCGCCTTTTTTAACCCGACCGCGGGGAATGGCTTCTTTCACGCTGACCACGATGACATCACCAATACCCGCGGTTTTGCGTTTAGAACCGCCCAAAACCTTGATGCATTGCACCCGCCGCGCGCCCGAATTATCGGCAACCTCTAGGTTTGTTTGCATCTGGATCATGGATCTTCTTCCGCTTTTCTATACGTAACGCGATGACAAGATTCGGTCGTTACCTGAATTAGGTCGCCTCGGTTACAACTTCCCAAGTTTTCAGTTTAGAGATCGGCCGGCATTCCCGGATCCGGATCAAGTCACCTTCTTTGAATTTATTCTGCTCATCATGAGCGTGATATTTCTTTGATTTCCGTACTACTTTTTTCATCTCGGGGTGCTTAAACCGGCGCTCGACACGGACCACGACAGTTTTGTCGCCCTTATCGCTGACTACCACGCCTTGAAGTACTCGTTTCGGCATTGTTCCTCCTCAGCCTGTCTTCGCGTTATCTTGCCGGGATTTTTCACCGATAATGGTGAGAACCCGTGCCGCGTCCCGACGGACCTTGCGTTGACGGGCGGTATTTTCCAATTGGCCCGAGACTTTCTGAAAGCGCAAATTGAATGCCTCTTTTTTGAGACTGCTCAGCTCATCATTCAATTCATCCAGCGTTTTTCCGCGTATGTCATTTGCTTTCATGACTTAGTCCTCCATGGCGCCTGGGCGCGCGATAAAACGCGTTTCCATGGGCAATTTCGCGGCCGCTCGTTCAAACGCTTCCCGGGCGATTTCGCCAGGAACGCCGTCCAATTCAAACATCACGCGTCCGGGTTTTACCCGGCACATCCAGTATTCCGGCGATCCTTTGCCTTTTCCCATCCGCACTTCTGTAGGCTTTTTACTCACCGGCACGTCAGGGAAAATGCGGATCCAAACCCGGCCCGTACGCTTAATGTGACGCGTAATGACTCGGCGTGAAGCCTCAATTTGGCGGGCGGTTACACGTCCAGCGCCCACGGCTTTTAGGCCGTAGCTCCCAAAGTTGAGCGTGGTTCCGCCTTTGGCGTTTCCATGAATTCTCCCTTTATGGGCTTTCCGAAATTTTGTCCGCTTCGGCTGTAACATCTGCCTCGTACTTTCCTAAACGCGTCCTTGACCGTTTCCCCTAACACTCAAACGTGATTGCTATTTGCGAGGACCTCGGCCTACTGCTTCCAATTGTTCGGCCAGGCGTTTGTCCTGGGCAAGTGGGTCATGGGCCATAATCTCGCCCTTAAACACCCAAACCTTTACGCCACAGGCGCCATATGTTGTTTTTGCGGTGGACTCACCGTAATCGATATCCGCACGCAACGTGTGTAACGGAACACGTCCCTCACGATACTGCTCGGCCCGGGCGATTTCGGCGCCGCCCAAACGGCCACCGCATTTAATACGAATACCGCCAGCACCCAGACGCATGGCTGATTGTACGGCCCGCTTCATCGCTCGCCGGAAAGCGATCCGCCTCTCCAATTGCTGAGCAATGTTGTCAGCAATCAGCTTGGCGTCGATTTCGGGTTTACGAATTTCAACAATGTTTACGCGCACTTCACTGGCTGTTAGTTTTGACACCGCCGCCCGAAGTTTTTCGATGTCTGCGCCCTTCTTACCGATTACCACGCCCGGTCGCGCCGTATGTATGGTAACCCGTGCTTTTTTGGCCGGACGTTCAATGATGATTTTAGAAACGCCCGCACTTTTCAGTCGCGTTTCCAGAAATTTTCGAATCTTGATGTCTTCGTGCAGCAATGTGCCGTATTCCTTGTCGCTGGCGTACCAACGAGAATCCCATGTCCGATTAATGCCCAGACGGAAGCCAATCGGATTTACTTTCTGACCCATTACGCTGCCTCCTCGCGCTCACGCACGACGATGGTTAGTCGGCTGAACGGTTTCAAAATCCGACCAGCTCGGCCCCGGGCCCGGGCCCTAAACCTTTTCATGACCATGGTCTTGCCTACATAGGCTTCGGCAACGAACAGCTGATCCACATCCAGCTGGTGGTTGTTTTCGGCGTTCGCTACGGCGCTTTGCAAAACTTTTTTGACGTCCTGTGCAATTCGCCGTTTTGAAAACGTCAGTTCCGACAGTGCCTGTTCTACTTTCTTGCCGCGAATGCTGCTCGCCAAGACGTTCAGTTTAATCGGGCTTACCCGTAGCATTTTGGCCATGGCCAATGCTTCGTTTTCAGCCAAGCTCCGAGGAGTTGCCTTCTTGCCCATGATTAGACCCTTTTTGCCTTCTTGTCGGCGGCATGCCCGAAATACGTACGGGTCGGTGAAAATTCGCCGAATTTATGCCCAACCATATCTTCATTGACCGATACCGGGATGAATTTACGGCCGTTATATACGCCGAACGTCAACCCGACGAATTGCGGTAAAATGGTCGATCGCCGTGACCAAATTTTGATCACGTCTTTCCGGCCGGACGCTCTTGCCGCCTCGGCTTTTTTCAATAAATAACCGTCTACAAACGGTCCTTTCCATACGGAGCGCGCCACTGTCGTCTCCCTACCTTCTCTTTTTGGCAGCGTGACGCCGCCGGATAATCAAACGGTCGGTCGACTTATTGGACCGGGTCCGCTTGCCCTTCGTTGATTTACCCCAGGGGGTCACAGGATGCCGTCCGCCAGAGGTCCGGCCCTCACCGCCACCGTGCGGGTGGTCGACCGGGTTCATGGCGACACCACGCACTGCGGGTCGTTTGCCTAGCCAGCGTTTGCGTCCGGCCTTTCCGAGCTTAATATTCTTTTTGTCGGGGTTGGACACCGCGCCAACCGTTGCCATGCATTCACCTCGCACCAAACGTTGCTCGCCTGATGATAAGCGCAAAATTGCATAGCTGCCGTCACGGCCCACCAATTGGACGTACGTTCCCGCCGACCGGGCTATTTGTCCGCCTTTCCCAGGTTTCATTTCCACGTTATGAACAATGGTACCCACGGGCATGTTCATCATTGGCATGGCATTACCAGGTTTAATATCCACCTGTTCGCCCGCCACGACTTTGTCGCCGGCTTGCACTCGTTGCGGCGCGATTATGTATGCGATGTCGCCATCTTCATACTGCACAAAGGCAATATACGCCGACCGGTTAGGGTCGTATTCAATGCGCTTGATGGTCCCAACCACGTCAAACTTTCGCCGTTTAAAATCAATAATACGATAGGCACGCTTATGACGTCCGCCCCGTCGGCGTGCGGTTATACGGCCATAGTTATTACGTCCGCCTTTTTGCGGCAGACCTTCCGTCAATCTTTTTTCAGGCTTTCCGGTCCATAGACCCGTGCGGTCAACTAGGACAAGGCCACGTTGTCCTGGGGTCGCTGGTTTGTAACGCTTCAAAGCCATTGGTCAGACCCCCGTCGTAATATCAATGGTGTCACCTTCGGCGAGTGTGACCATGGCTTTTTTGTAACCTGCCCGGCGGCCAATGCGCCCCCGGAAAGTTTTGACTTTGCCCTTCATCCGCAAGGTATTGACCGCTGTGACTTTTACGCCAAAAAGGCTTTCTACCGCACCTTTAATCATCGGTTTCGTCGCTGCAGAGGCCACCTTGAAAGTTACCTGGTTATGTTCAGAGCCCAGGGTTGATTTTTCCGTCAATACGGGCGCGATGATTACGTCGTAAGGCGTTGCCAGTCTCATTTGAGGCGTGCCTCCAAAATCTCAACGGCCGCTTTCGATAACACCAAGGTGTCGCGCCGTAGAATGTCATAAACATTGGTGCCTTGAGAGGGCAACACATCAACACCGACTAAATTCTTCGCCGCCCGGGAAAAGTTTTCATCAACCTCAGGGCCGTCGATGAACAACACGGATGACCACCCTAGCTTGTCGAGTTTTCCACCCAAATCTTTGGTCTTTGCGTCTTTAAGAGACAGATTTTCAATGACCACCAAATTTCCATCCGCCAATTTTGCCGACAAAGCGGTCTTGAGTGCCAATTTTCTGATTTTCTTTGGTAAATTCGTCGCGTGGCTACGGACTTTCGGCCCAAAAGCCGGCGCGCCGCCGCGAAAGAGGCTCGGCTTGCGATCACTATGGCGTGCGCTACCTGTACCTTTTTGTCGATAAATCTTCTTAGTCGAACCTTTAACTTCACCGCGGCTTTGAACTTTGTGCGTTCCCGCGCGTTTCTTGTTCTGTTGCCAAACCACCATCCGTTGCAGGATATCGGTACGCACAACTATCCCAAACACCGCTTCATTAAGGGTAATGTTGCCCGCTTTTTTGGCGTCAAGCGTAGTTACGTTGGCCTTCATCACCCTTGATCTCCGTCGCCTGCAGTTGCATCTCTATCCGGTGCATTTTCCGCATCATCAACCGCGGCCTGTGGCGCGTCCTCCCCGCCATTTTCTTCTGCAACTTCTTCTTCCGCTCCGCCCAACAAACCTGCAGGAAACGGCGCGTCATCTGGAACTGCTTTCTTCACCGCATCACGGATCAATACCCAGCCTTCCTTCGACCCAGGTACCGCTCCGCTTACGAGGATCAATCCTCTGTCATCATCGGTGCTGACGATTTCGAGATTCTGAACTGTCACCCGTTTCGCGCCCATGTGACCCGCCATCTTCTTGCCTTTGAAGACCTTGCCCGGATCCTGGCACTGGCCAGTGGATCCGTGGCTGCGGTGGGAGATAGAGACACCGTGAGTTGCACGCAAGCCTGAGAAGTTATGCCGTTTCATGGCACCTGCGAAGCCTTTGCCCTTGCTGGTCGCACTGACATCAACAATCTGACCACTCACAAAATGGGAGGCGCCAAATTCAGCGCCTACGTCCACGAGTGCATCCGATGAAACCCGAAATTCAACTACTTTTGCTTTGGGCACTACTTTTGCCTTGGCGAAATGACCCCGCATTGCACCGGATACATTTTTCACTTTTACGGGACCTACGCCCAATTGAAGTGCGTCATAGCCGTGGGTTTCTTTAGTACGCTGGGCCACTACTTCACATTTTTCCAAACGCAGAACCGTCACCGGCACATGTGTGCCATCGTCCCGGAATATGCGGGTCATACCAATTTTTCGTGTAATCAAGCCCGAACGCATTTTCATCACCCCTGAAGCTTGATCTCGACGTTAACGCCGGCAGCCAAATCAAGTTTCATTAGCGCGTCCACGGTCTGCGGTGTTGGATCGACAATGTCCAATAGTCTTTTATGCGTGCGAATTTCAAACTGCTCCCGCGACTTCTTATCAATGTGCGGTGAACGCAATACGGTGTATTTTTCAATGTGAGTGGGCAAAGGAATAGGACCGCGCACCCGCGCACCTGTCCGGCGTGCGGTATTTACGATTTCGCCCGTGGACTGATCCAGCACACGATGGTCGAATGCCTTAAGGCGAATTCGTATATTTTGACTATTCATTCCAATGTCCGATTTCTTGGGTCCGACCCAAATTAATTCTAAATTACTCGATGACGCTGGCGACCACGCCGGCGCCAACC